>CAJMMX010000021.1 GCA_905214615.1 uncultured bacterium
GTCGGCGGGGCCATTGTGGCTCTTGACAGCGGATTGGGTCATATGAGCGAAAACCAAGATGGCGAGACGAGGCGCGAACCCCAAGGCGAGAACATCGGCATCATCGCCCAGACCAGCGAGGGCGTCACACCCGCAGTCATCTCGATCATCCGCAGCAAGGTAACGGTCGAAGGAGATACAGCGGCAATCTTTGCCCGTGCCATGAGCGCTGACGGCAAGACAATCGGCACCATCAAGATTGAGAACGCCGCCATCCAGACGCCCGAAGGCGGCAAGGTCATTGACTATCGCAAGCTCCGTGACGGCATCTACGAAGCAGGCCAAGCCATCGGCACGGGCGACGCCACGGTCGACTCCCTCTATATCAAAGCAGTCGCCAAAAGCACGACCATCGCACCTCCCGAGGTAGCCAAGCCGGAAGACCCCAAGCCCGACGAGACCAAGCAGAACCCCAAGCCTGAGGGCTCAAAGCCGACCAAGGCCGTTGCGGCTTCAACCACGAAAGCCAAGACTACCGGCGTGCTCGCGGCAACCGGCGACACCTCGGGTGCGGCCATCGTGGCAACCGTCCTTGCGGGAACAGCCGCTATCGCCGCAGGCACCATGGCGAGCCGTAAGCGCTCTTAGACGCCTCTGCGCACATGGCAGCTCCCGCGAAGGCCCCGAGCCCCAGCACCGTTTAACAACGCCACCGCCGAGCTCCCCTCCGGCGGTGGCGTTTTCCATATGCGTCCGCAGGGGATGCACGAGATTGTCTTTGGTCTAGCCCAACCGGCATACGCTGGCGTGCGACAATTGGGGCTGCCGATATCACAACACTGAGAGAAGCCCGTCATGGAAGCGCATCAAAAGCAGATAACCGTTTATTCGAATCATACGGAAAGCGCGCCTGTCATCTACCTTCCTGTGGTCGTGGGCGACGGCAGCGAGGTTTATAAGTGTTGCCGAGAGCTCGACTGTCCGCCATTCGCCCTCGTCACCATTGGCGGACTCGATTGGAATCGCGAGCTGAGCCCCTGGGCATGCGACGGGACCGTACGCGATGCCGAGCCTTTCGGCGGCCAAGCTGCCGGTTTTCTTGATGAGCTGCTGAATCAGATAATCCCCCAGGTCGAGTCATCGCTTCCTCAGCCGCCCACCTGGCGTGGCATTGCCGGTTACTCGCTCGCGGGCCTCTTCGCACTCTGGTCCCTCTGGCAAACCGACGCATTTGACCGCGCCGCGAGCGCATCGGGGTCGCTATGGTTTCCCGACTTTGTCGATCGCGCCAGCACGGCGCCATTTGCCGGCAGCCCGCAGGCTGTCTATCTGTCACTCGGTAAAAAGGAAACCAAGACGCCCAACCGCATGATGCGGCACGTACTCGACGATACGCGCGCGATGGAAGAGCTGTTTATCGAGCGTGACATTCCAACAATGCTGGAGCTCAACCCCGGCAATCACTTTGCCCAAACTGACCTGCGCATGGCGCGCGGCATCCACTGGATACTGACGCATTAAAAATGGCGCCCACGCGTACATACGCATGGACGCCATTTTTAATTTGGCTGAACGCAGCTACTATTCAGCAGTCTCCTCAAGCTCGGAAGTATCGAACTCAAAGTCATTACCTGGCAGGATGGCGTTGAGCACAATGCCCACCAGCGAGCCCACGGCAAGGCCCGAAAGCGAAATCGTCACGCCGCCCAGCTCCAGCACGATGGCACCGGCGGTACTGTAGGCAATGCCGAGCGAAAGCACGAGCACCAGAGCCGCCACCAGCACGTTGCGGTTGTTCTGGAAATCAACCTGGTTCTCGATGAGGTTGCGAACGCCCACGGCACTGATCATGCCGTAGAGCACAAGCGACACGCCACCGATAACGCATGCCGGCATAGCAGCGATCACAGCAGCGAACTTGGGGCAGAACGAAAGCACAATGGCACAGCAGGCGGCAATGCGAATCACGCGCGGGTCGAACACGCGCGTCAGGGCAAGCACACCGGTGTTCTCACCATATGTCGTATTGGCAGGGGCGCCAAAGAGCGATGCCAAGATAGTCGCCAGGCCATCGCCGAGCAGGGTACGGTGCAGACCGGGATCGGCAATGTAATTGCGTTCGCAGGTAGAGCCAATGGCGGAAATATCTCCAATGTGCTCAATCATGGTCGCAAAGGCCAGTGGCATGATGGTGATAATGGCCGTCGTGGCAAGACTGCTATCGAACTGCGGTCCAAAGAGCGCGAACACGGTGTTGTCCCACACGACAGGTAGACCGACCCACGGCGCGGCGGCAACCCCCGAAAAATCAACCTCGCCCAGCACCGCCGCAACGGCATAGCTCACCACAACGCCCAGCAGAATCGGCACGATCTTGACCATGCCGCGGCCCCAAATGTTGCAGATGATGATCACGGCAACGGCAATAGCAGCAACAAACCAGTTGGTCTGGCAGTTGGCGATAGCAGAGCTTGCCAAGATCAGGCCGATGGAAATGACGATGGGACCGGTCACCACCGGCGGGAAGAAGCGCATGACGCGCTTGGCGCCAAAGGCGCGGAACAGCGCTGCCAGCACCGGATAGAGCAGGCCGGCGCAGGCAACGCCCAGACAAGCGTAGGGCAAAAGCTCGGCCTCGCCGTTGGGCGCAATGGCGGCATAACCCGCGATAAAGGCAAATGAGGAGCCCAGGAACGCGGGCACCTTACCGCGCGATAGAAAATGAAACAGCAGCGTGCCGATGCCGGCGAACAGAAGCGTCGCCGAAACGGAAAGGCCGGTGAGCACGGGCACGAGCACCGTGGCTCCGAACATCGCAAACATGTGTTGCAAACCCAACACAAACATGCGCGGACGGCCGAGCGACGATGCATCGTAGATGGCATCGGTGACGGCGGGCATCGAAGACTGGGACATGGAAGTCCTTTCGAATGGAAGGGCGATCAGGCATATCGGATAACCTGCCCGAACGATACGATCCGAACCATTGTACGCGATATGCAGTACCTCGCACGCGCCGCCACCTGCAAACGCTAGCGCTATTTCCAAACGCGCTCGGCAATACGCCTGACCAGCGCAATCTTTGCCCACTGCTCGTCCTCGGTCAGCTTATTGCCAATCTCGCAGCTGGCAAAGCCACACTGCGGAGACAGATACAGGTTCTCGAGCGGCACGTACTTTGCCGCCTCGCGGATGCGCTCGACGATAACATCCTCGTTCTCGAGCTCTGCCGCCTTGGTGGTCACCAAGCCCAGCACGACCTTCTTGCCGGGAGCAACGTACTTGAGCGGCTCAAAACCACCGGCGCGGGGCGTGTCGAACTCCAGATAGAACGCGTCAACGTCCTCATGCGCAAACAGGTACGGCGCGATGGGGTCGTAGCCGCCCTCAAAAGCGTAGGTGGAGTGGTAGTTGCCGCGGCATACATGCGTGTTGATAACCAGATCGTCGGGCTTGCCCTCGATGGCGGCATTGTTGAGCGCCACGCCCAGCTCGCTTACCTTTTGCAGGTCGACCGGGCTCATGCCGGTTTTGGCAACAAAATCGGTATCGCAGTAGATGCCCCAGGTGCAGTCATCAAACTGGATGTTGCGGCAGCCCGCGGCATACAGGTCAGCAATCACGGTGCGGTATGCTGCGGCAATGGCATCGACGAGTTCTTCGTCGGTCTTGTAGACGGCGTGCAGACTCTCCTGCTGGCCATCGCAGCGGTCGAGTGTGACTTCGGAGAACGTCTGGATCGGCGCCGGAATGGTCTGGCGCGCGACCTGGCCCTCTCCCTCGAGCGACTTGATAAATTTGAAGTGCTCGACGAACGGATGATTCTCGCCGCTAATGAGACCGGTTACCACGGCGGTGTCGGCGGTAGTCTCCTCATCGTGGAACATGTAGCCCGTGCGCGAGGCGCGGCGCTCAATGCCGTTGAGGCCCCACATAAAATCGAGGTGCCAGTAGCTGCGGCGGAACTCGCCATCGGTAATCACCTGCAGGCCGGCAGCCTTCTGCTTGGCCACTAAGTCGCGGATGGCCTCGTCCTCGACGGCCTTAAGGCCGGAAGCGTCGAGTTTACCCGCGACATAGGCGGCACGGGCGTCCTTTACAGCCTGCGGACGAAGAAAACTGCCGACGATATCGGCACGAAACGGCGCGTTCGGTTGAATCGAAGTGCTCATAGATATCTCCCTTTGCATTGGTTGCTTTACTGGGACAGAGTATGAGCGCTCATATGGACATCGTAAAATATATGTTTATAACAGTTTGATATAGATGCTTCCTATATCAGTTTGGACTGCCATAAAGAGATTTGACCCGCGCAGAACGCAGCAGTCTAGATGTGCTGACGAATCGCTTCGATATAGGCCTGCCCGTAGCGCGTAAGTGTCGTGTTCTTGCGCGTGATGATGCCGATCTCCATGTACTCGTCTACATCGAGCGGAATCGAGATAATACCGGGGCCGTTAAGTTCATGGCTGATCACGCCCGAACACACCGTGTAACCGTTAAGGCCCATAGCTAGGTTGAACAGCGTCGCACGGTCGCGCACGCGGATATTCTTGCGGCGCTCAAAGGTCGAGGTCAGCTCCTCGGAATAGTAAAACGAGTTGTAGCTGCCCTGCTCATAGGACAGGAACGGGTAGTCTTCCAAGTCCTCGAGCGTCACACTCGAGCGACCCGCCAGCGGATGGTCGGAGCACACAAAGACATGCGGCGTGGCGCAGAAGAGTCCTTCGAATACGAGCTCGTTGGCCGCCAGCATGCGCTCGATGACCTCGCGATTGTGCTCCGACAGATACAGGATGCCGAGCTCGCTTTTCATATGCGCGACGTCCTCGATAATCTCGTGGGTCTGTTCCTCGCGCAGGGTAAAGTCGTAGCGCGCGGCATCGAACTCGCGGATCACATCGACAAATGCATTAACGGCAAAGGAATAATGCTGGCAGCTCACACTAAAGTGCGGCACCTGCTCGGACGTGCCTTTGTACTTGCCCTCGAGCAGGTCGGCCTGGTCGAGCACCTGGCGCGCGTAGCCCAAGAAGGTCTCGCCTTCCTCGGACACAATGACGCCCTTGTTGGTGCGCTCAAAGATGTGTACACCCATCTCGTTTTCGAGATCGCGAATTGACGCGGTAATCGAAGGCTGCGACACAAAGAGCCGGCGCGAGGCCTCGGTGATGCTGCCGCATTCGGCAACTTTGACGACATATCTGAGCTGCTGGAGCTTCATGGCTTTCTCCCTAGACGTTCGTGACGTCGAAACCCGTCGCGTCCATCTGACGCATAAACGACGGCATCTCCCCCGTCGCGGCGCAGGCGGCAATCTGATGCAGAGCCCCGGCAACCGCATCATCTGCCGCAGCGCCGATATGCCAGCGCGCGGCAGCCGTGACGGCCTCGTTAGCATTGGCGACTGCAACGGAATTGGGAACGGCATCGATCATGGGCAAATCGTTATCGGAATCGCCGAATACGGCCACCTCGTCGGGCGTCAGGCCCAAAGCGCGCGCCAGCTCCAGCGCAGCACAGCCCTTGTCCCAGCCGGTCGGAAGAACGTCGAACAGGCGCACGCGGTTGTTGGGAAACACGAGCGAGAGCTCCGGCACCTCGGCGGCAACACGCTCGCGCAGCTCGGCGAGCTCCTCGCGCGAACGGGCACTCCAGATATTCGCCTTGTATACCGGGGCATCGTCAACGACAGGGCGACAGGGAGCCTCTTCGCCCTTGAGCCACGCGTTGCCGCCTGACTCCATGGCGTGACGCACACGCTCGGGATCGCTTGTCACGCAATAGGCGTCGTTGTCCCAAAAGTCATCACCCAGACGGTAGACCTTCAAATAGGTATCGTCGGTCTCTTGCTCCAGGTAGTCGGCCAGGCGCATAAGGGCATCGTTATCAGTTGCGCGCGAGGCAACCGCCTCGCCATCGACAAACATCACCTGGCCGTTGCAAAACGCACCGGTCGAGAAGCACTCGGAGCGATTGCGGAACATCCAGCTCATCGCGGACGGCTGGCGACCCGAAACCGGGCCAAAATGCAGGCCCGCCGCCTGCATGGCATGAATGCCCTCGATGGCGCAGTCGCTGGCGCCATCGTGTCCAGCAGGAATCAGCGTATCGTCCATATCGGTCAGCACAAGTTTGATCATAAGGTCCCCTCGGTCATTCTCTATCCCGTCTATTGTAACGACCTGCCAATAAGGGACAGGTTTATCTTGGCAGGTTTTATCTGGGAAAATGCAGCGCCCCTGTTGCCACCTGCCAAAATAAACCTGTCCCTTTTTGGCAGGTGCGCTAGTATAGGGAACAACAGATTCGATGCGGGAGTGCCGGCGGTGCAAACCACAAGGCTGAGAGGGCATGGGGCCCAATCCTTTGAACCTGTCAGTTAATGCTGGCGTAGGGAGCATGCCGCCTTTTTAGGAGCGCTGTCTATGCACAGCGCCCCTTTTCTATGCCAAGGAGGCATGTGCAGTGATCGATTCGGAACAGCTTAAGCAAAACGTGGTCAAGGCCGTGGAGGAGATTCGCGCCACCAATCCGATGGCGGGTTCCATCACCAACACGGTGACGATTGACTTTGTCGCCAACGCGCAGCTCGCCGTGGGCGGTTCGGCCGCTATGGTCTATCTGCCCGACGAGGGCGAGGCGCTCGTTGCCGGCGGCGGCGCCATCTATCTGAACATGGGCACACTCTTCCCCATCTACGAGCAGACGATTCCCCGCGCGGCCAAGGCGGCACACGACGCCGGCAAGCCCTGGGTGCTCGATCCGGTGGGCCTGGGCATCGGCAGCCTGCGCACCCAGCTGGTAAACGAACTCAAGCAGTACAAACCCGCCATCGTGCGCGGCAATGCCTCCGAGATTATCGCGCTCGCCGGCCTGTGGGGCCTTGAGGGCGAAGCGGCCGATCTGAGTCGCGTGCGCGGTGTCGATACCACCGACACGGTAGACGCCGCCCGCGGCGCCGCCGTGGCGCTCGCCCGCTACACCGGCGGCGCCGTTGTGGTCTCGGGCGAAGTCGACCTGATTACCGACGGCACGACCGTGGCCAAGTCCCACGGCGGCAGCCCGCTCATGTCCAAAATCACCGGCTGCGGTTGCTCGCAGGGCGGCGTGCTGGCCGTGTATGTCTGCGCTGCCGATCCGTTTACGGCAGCCGTCTGCGGTACCGCCGTCTACAACGTCGCCGGCACGCGTGCCGCCGCCGTCGCCGATGCCCCGGCAAGCTTTAAGGTCGCCTTTATCGACGAGCTCTACCGCGCAACCGCCCAAGACATCGCCGATAACCAACTCGAGCTCGAGGAGGCATAAGCCATGTCCGAGCCCGCAACCAATGCCGGCATGAACACGCTCGTCGCTGTGGCCATCGCCCCGTGCGGCACCGGCGATGAACTGTCCGCCGAGGTCGCCGAGGTCGTGCGCGTCATTCGCGAGAGCGGCCTTCCCAACCGCACCACCTCGATGTTCACCGAGATCGAGGGCGACTGGGACGAGGTCATGCAGGTCGTGCGCGACGCGACCTTTGTGTTAGCGAACAAGGGCATCCGAACCGAAGTCGTGCTCAAAGCCGATATTCGACCTGGATTTACCGACACCATGACCGGCAAACTCGAGCGCATGGAAGCGCAGATCAAAAAGCAGGAGGAAGCACGATGAGCATCCGCGACAACCTTGATATCTCGGCCTATCTGGTGCTCGGCCCCGAAAACACCCTCGGACGCCCCGTGGGCGATGTGGTGGCCCAGGCGCTCGACGCCGGCTTTACCTGCATTCAGGTGCGCTCCAAGGTGGCAAGCGCCCGCGAGATCATTGCGCTGACCGGCGACGCCGCGCAGGCAATCGCACAGGCCGGCAAGACCGGTCAGGTCGCCTTGCTGATCGATGACCGCCTTGACTGCGTACTCGCCGCACGCGAGCAGGGCATTGCGGTCGACGGCGTGCACGTGGGCCAGAGCGATATTCCCGTCGAGGTCTGTCGCAAGCTGCTGGGCCCCGACGCCATCGTGGGCCTTTCGGCCCGTTGCGAGGAAATGCTCGAGTACGTCAAGACCGCCGACATGAGTCTGGTCGACTACCTGGGCATCGGCCCGCTCCACGAGACCGAGACCAAGCGCGACTGCGGACGCGCGGCCGACGGCTCTATCATCACCAAGAGCTTTGAGGACCTTGCCGCACTCCACGCGGCAAGCCCCGTGCCCATCGTGGTGGGCGGCGGCGTTAAGACGGCCGACTTGCCGCAGCTTAAGGCCACCGGCGTCGACGGCTTCTTTGTGGTAAGCGCCGTCTGCAGCGCCGACGACCCCCATGCCGCAGCCAAGGAGCTTGTCGACACCTGGCAGCAGGCATAGACATAAGCCGAGCGGCTGATTCGCAGCCTCATATCTTCAGCAACGGAAAGCGCATCCCAGTTTGGACCTCCATTCCGGGATGCGCTTTCCGCATGCGGCTCCGTTGGGAAACCGCATCCCATTTTTAGTGCCGATTCCGGGATGCGCTTTCCGCCGAGTCCACGGCAGTTTGCCCTACCCCGCCAGATACGCTTCCAGCGCCGGCAGCGTCGCCTCCGCATCGCGACGGCCGATCTGATAGATGCGCTCGAGCTCATCGGGCTCGCGGCACAGCGACGGCACCTTCACCGATTCGCTCGGCCGCACCACAAAGATCTCGCCAGCGGCTTCGCGACGCGCCAGGTCATCGAGCGTGGCATTGTAGACCTCGTGCCGATGCTCAAGCGCCGCAACAAACTCCGGATAGTGACGATACACGCGACGCAGCATAGGCATCACGCTATTGGGCTGCTTTACAAAGCCCGCCGGCTGCGTCAGCACCACCACGTTGCGATCATAGCCCTGCGCAAACAGCCAAGCGCTGGGAATGGAATCGGCAACGCCGCCATCCAAGTACTTACGACCCTCGATGGCAACAGGACGCGTCGCCACGGGAATCGCCGACGACGCCCGGATCCACTCAATATCGCGCTCGTCGCCATAGGGCAGGTCATGGTAGACGGCCTGCCCCGTCTTAAGATCGGTACATACGCACGTAAACCGCATGGGGCAGGCGCGATATGCCTCCAGATCGATGGGATCGCGCTCGATGGGTACCTCATGATAGGCAAACTCGGCATTGAACATATCGCCGGTTCGCAACCAGCTCGTCACGCTCGCATAGCGCTTGTCGGCGCAATAGGCCTTGTTGTAGCGAATGGCGCGTCCGATCTGGCGCGATTTAAAGTTGTAGCCAAACGCCGCGCCCGCCGAGACACCCACCATATGGTCGCAGGTTAAGCTGTGCTCCATCCATACGTCGAGCACGCCCGCCGTATACATACCGCGGTAGCCGCCTCCCTCGAGCGCAAGCCCCACCGTGCGCGTCGTGTCTGGCTGTGCCATGCGACCATCTCCGTTCCCGTGTTTTAAAGCGGAACAAGTATACCCGCCAACATATATCGACTCAGTCGCATTTATATCGAGCATCGCATCGTCACGCTACCGATTGGCGAATAATAGCCGCCCGCGGCAGGGGCGCCCATATACAATCCTCTATTGTTGTTTATACTACTCAATAGTTATCAGCAGCGAACACGGACCGACATATTAAACCAGCGACGCAGCAAGGCGGGGGCCTGGATACACGCAAAGCGTTGAGCAGCAACGCGTGTGTACAACGAGCTCGCCCGACGCAATACACCCCGACCTCAGGAAGCCGCTTACAGCATGGATATCGCCAGCAATTACACCGAGACGCTCGAAAAGACCATCCGTGACCTTCTCGAGCGTCAGGACGATCTGATCAGGACTGCCTTTACCGACCAGCTCACCGGACTGGGCAACCGCGGCGGTTTCACCCGTTCCTTAGAGGAGCTCTGGGAACAGGAATTGCCCGTAACCATGGCGTTTATCGACATCGATAACCTTAAGCACTGCAACGACATCTTTGGCCATGACGAGGGCAACCGCTATATCTTACAGGTGAGCCTCTATCTCAAGCTGTATATGAAGGTGGACGAGGCGGCATTTCGCCTGGGAGGCGACGAGTTTGCCATCCTGTCTACGATCGCGACCGAGGACGACCTCGCCGAGCGTCTGGAACACTGCCGGACGGTCCTGCTCAAAAACAACGATGCCGAGATGCCTCACTCGTTTAGCTACGGAGTGTCGCACGCCGACCCCGCCCTGGGCGAAGCCCCCAATCGCTTGACGAACGATGCCGACCATCGCATGTACGACTATAAGCTGCGCCATGCCGTGCACCTTGATCGACGCAATATCGCACAAGCCCACACCGACGACTTTGAAATAAGCGATCGCATTTTCGACGCCCTTTCGATGATCAACGAAGGCCGATATTTCTTTATCGAGAACTTGGACAAACATCGAACCCTTTGGTCACAAGGCGCCTTGCGCGATCTTGGTCTTCCTTCGGAGCATATAGATAACTGCCACGATTACTGGAAAACGCGTGTCCATCCCGATGACCTTGAGGCCTATACCAACGACATCGACCAAATCTATGACGGCTCCAAACATCGCCACGTCATGCAGTACCGCGTGCGCAATGCCGCCGGCGACTACATCCTCGGCCGTGCTCGCGGGTTTCGTATCGACGGCGACGGAAATGTCCCCTCGCTCTATGTCGGCGAGCTCGTCAACCACTCGCTTGCCGAGACCGTCGACGCCGCCACGGGCCTCGGAACGCAGCGCACGCTGATCAACGCTATCGATGCCTGCCGTCGCGACCGTTGCAAGACGGGGCTTATAGCAGTGCGCGTTCGCGGCACGGCAAAGCTCAACGAGCTCTACGGGGCCGAGGCCGTCGACAACATGCTCGCCGAATACGCAGGCCGCATGCTGTCGATTACTCGCGGCAGGAGTCGCGTCTTCCGCTCACGCAACGCCCAGTTCGTCGTGCTTAGCAACAATTTGGATCACGAAGCATTCGAGCAACTGATCCAACATCTCAAAGAGGCCGTTTTCGCTCCCGTTCGAATCGCGGACGACACCATTACCCCCGTCTGTCTTGTCGTTCCGGCCTTTTACGAGCACCTGACCAATCAAACGGCCGCCGTTTTAGGCGAACTCGACCGTCGCATTCGCACGGCCGGCGGGCTTGTTCCCAACGACAGCCTCCCCATACCCGAGGTGGAGCGCAAAAGCGCCATCGCCGAACGCATCGATCCGCTCACGGGTCTCTATCGACCCAGCGAGTTTATGCGCCGCGCCAACGAATTTCTTGAGACAAGGCGCAACGGCGCCTGGTGTATCGCCACCGTCGATATGGGACACATGCGGCTGTTCAACGAATGGCACGGACAGGCCGAGGGCGACCGTATGCTCGCCGATGTGGGCACGGTTCTCAAGGACATCGAGAATGCCGACATGGGCGTCGCAGGGTACTGGGGCCAAGACGATTTTTGCGTACTCATCCCCTTTGAGCACGTCGCCGTCCATCAAATCTATAGCCGTGTTCGCGAAGCCGTGGCCAAGCACGATGACGGCGTGGGCTTCTGGCCGTCCATGGGCGTTTACCCCATCGACTCCAACGAAGAAATCACCATCGATGCGCAGGCCAAGGCAATGTTTACCAATCGGCGCGCAAAAAACGACTTTAAGGAGCGCATTGCCATTTTCCGCCCCGAGGAATACGAGCACGAAATCGCGTTCCACCGCACGCTGACCGAATTCCAGTATGCGCTCTCAAACGGCCGCATTACCTACTACCTGCAGCCCCAGGTCGACATGGAAACCGGCGAGATCATTGGCGCCGAGGCACTCACGCGCTGGATTGACAAGGACGGCTCCCTCATTTCACCTGCCACCTTTATCCCCGCTCTCGAGGAAAGCGGTTTTGTGGTGACGCTCGACAAATACGTTTGGCAGGGCGTCGCCTCGTGGCTGCGTGAGCGCATCGATCGAGGGCTGCGCGTGGTTCCGATCTCGCTCAATGTGTCGCGCGTGGATATCCTTGCCTGCGACGTCGCCGAACATATGGGGGCACTCGCCGCCCAATACAACCTGCCGCCCGAGCTCATGCGCATCGAGATCACCGAGACGGCTTATACGGGAGAGTCCGAAGCTGTGGATAAGCTGACGGCCGACCTGCACAACCGCGGCTTCTCGACCTACATGGACGATTTTGGCACCGGCCAGTCCACGCTCGCGATGCTCAAGAACGTCAACGTCGACGTCATCAAGCTCGACCGCACGTTTGTGCCCGTCGACGGCGATCAAGGCCGCAGCGTGCAAATCATTTCATCAATGCTCGAGATGGCGCAGTCGCTCCATCTGCCCGTTGTGGTCGAAGGCATCGAGACAAATGAGCAGGCAAACATGCTACGCCAAATGGGCGCCCGCTACGCTCAGGGCTTCCTCTACTACCGTCCCATGCAGGCGGAGGATTTTGAGGCACTGCTCGACGGTGGCGACAGCAACTAATACGCTCGTGCGCAAACGCCACCGTCGAGGGAGCGTTTGTTCCCATGAGCTAACTAATACCCCAATCTAAACCAAATTGGGAGTAAGATACAAACCATTGTTCCATCCAAGGAGGTCATCCATCATGAACGAGTCGTATCGCCTGGGCGAGCAATCAATCATCGCTCATCTTCAGCGACTTGCGAACGGGGCCTCAACCACCGAGCTCGATGTTGCCGCGCTGCCCCCGGAGTTGCGTGCCATCGGTGAGCAACTGCAGAAAACGCTCGCCATCCTGCAACAAGAACGCGAGCTGCTTGAGCACGGCGCCTATATCGACTCGCTCACCAATCTTGGCAACCGTGGCGGACTCGACCGCCATGTCGATCAGCTCTGGCGCAAAGGCACCCCCTTCACCTGCGCCTATATCGATATCGACCGCCTTAAGCATTGCAACGATAAGTTTGGCCACACCGAGGGCAATCGCTACATTCTGAGCATCTGCCGCGCACTCACCGAGACAATGGAGCACGATGAGTTGCTGTTCCGTATCGGTGGAGACGAATTTGTACTTATATCCCCCACGACAGACGAAGCCGAGCTCGAGCATCGCCTGGAGCGGACGCGTGCCAATCTTATCGAGGCAACATCAGGCGACAAGGCGCCCATGATCGCCAGCTTTAGCTTTGGCTGCTCGCGCGTCGACCCACTTGCAGGCGATACGCGTCGCCAGATGACAAAGGACGCCGACCGCAAAATGTATCGCTACAAGCTCATGCACCGTGTGCAACAACCGGAAGAAGGCGATGCGCCGCAACGCCCGATCACCGAACAACCCCCCCCCTGCAACGACCGGGTGTTCCAAGCGATCTCCATGAGCTCCGAGACACGCTATCCGTTCATCATTAACCTCGACACCGGCGAATCGCAATGGTCGGTTAATGCCGTGCGCGATTTTGACCTACCCTCCCAGCATCTCTACAACTCGCTCGATATATGGCTTGCCCATGTTCACCCCGAGGACCGCGACAACGTACGTGCCGAGCTCGATATGGTGGTAAACGGCACGTGGCACTTCCACTGCATGCAGTATCGCGTCATGAATACCGCCGGAAAATACGCGCTTTGCGACTGCACGGGCTACCGCCTGGACGGCACCGATACCGAGCCCAACATGTATGTGGGCATTGTCGTCAACCGAAGCTTGGCAGATACGACCGATTCCGTGACCGGCCTGGGCGATATCCACGCCCTGGTCAACGCCATTGGCGAAATGCGTCGCGTGGCGCGCAAGGCAAGCCTGGTCGCCATCAAAATCGACGATATCGCCCAGGTCAATGCCCGTTATGGCTTTGATGCAGGCGATCGCGTTTTGGCAGAAACTGCCGCCTGCCTCATGGAATGCTCGCGCGGCAAGGGTCGTCTGTTCCGCTCGACGGGGCCGATGTTCGTGGCGCTCTTTGACGAGCTTGATCCCGAAGAGACCGACGCGGTTGCAGACGAAATCGAGCGGTTCTTGGGGTCGCCCGTGCTCCTCGGCTCATTTGAATATCAACCACCCCTTCACGTGGCGACGCTTCATCTGGACGCCGTCGACCGACAGCCCGTTTCTATTTTGAACGAACTTAATGCGCTGATTAAAGAGGCGCCGCAGGTACCGGGCACCAAGCTGGACTAGCGTTATGGGGCGCATGATGGTTAATTTCCGATCTCGGGCGAACACATTGGGCAAATAGGTCGTACCCGCAGTTAGCCGAACGCCCCCCGCAGTCCCTAGCGGGCCCGGGGGCACCGTTTCGATACTCTTGGTTTACTTTGCCTGATGCAAATAAGTGCTCAACAAGATAGAACCTATCCCCCGCCACGGATATGCCCTCGAGTAAATCTGTTAAGCCAAGCCTATCAAATTCTATTGACAATTGGCTGCATTGGTCCATTTTGTCGTCCAGCCACTTCCGCTGGCTATCGCCTCATAAACACAAACCTAACGAGCCGCACGAACGACAAAGAGGCCAAGCTGAACAGAAGTAGAACCAAAACTTCAAAAACGCTGGTATTCCAATCGCGTACCCAGCCCTCTACCGCCCACAAGAAAAACAGCAGCCCCATCCATAACGTCACAGAAGAAATCAGCTTTGCGTAGGGGCGTATATCAATCTCGCTCTCCCTTTTTGTGACATCATATCCAGCAATTGAGCAGAGCCATCTTCCTCTTCGGTATTGGATTGAAAGGACAATCAAGGCAATCGAAGTCATCAAGCAAACAGCATCCTCTGTTTCCATAGAGTTTCCTTTGCTTTCCATCCTAGCTACGCATTCACAATCGAATCAAACCAAGTATGAATTACTCGATAGCAACCGCCTTAGTATAAACCATAGCCGCCGCAGCAGCCCGCCTTCCAAGGCCTCAAAGCTCGCCATCGAGGGCGACCCGCCCAGACCCCTTACAATCTGCTCGCACGAGGCCCCGCACTCCAACATCCTCTGGACCGTATCCCGCTCGTACCTGGTGAGCGTGCCTGCCGTGGGCCCTCGGGGCCGGCATCGTGCCCCACGCCATCTGCCCGCTCGTGCGATAATCCTCTGCAGAAGTCACCGACAGCAGAGGGAGTTTGTGATGAAGGTTCTTTTGGTCAATGGCAGCCCCAAGGCAAACGGCAACACGGCCCGCGCACTCGCCGAGGTCGCCGAGCAGCTTAACGCCGAAGGCATCGAGGCCGAGATGTTTCAGCTGGGCGCCAAGCCCATTCGCGATTGCATTGGTTGCGGCCAGTGCGGCAAGCTCGATTGCCGTTGCACCTTTGACGACGATGTGGTCAACGAGCTGATTGCCGCTGCCGAGCAGGCAGACGGCTTTGTCTTTGGCTCGCCCGTCTACTACGCACATCCCAGCGGACGCATCCTCTCGGCACTCGACCGCGCATTCTATGCAGGCAGCAAGGCCTTTACGCACAAGCCGGGCGCCGCTGTCGCCGTTGCCCGTCGCGGCGGCACGTCGACCACCTTCGACGTGCTCAACAAGTACTTCACCATCAACCAGATGCCCGTGGTAGCATCCACCTACTGGAACAACGTCTTCGGTGCCATGCCGGGCGAGGCCGCCCAGGACGCCGAGGGCCTTGCCACCATGCGAAACATCGGCAAAAACATGGCCTGGCTGCTGCGCTGCATCGAGGCGGGAAAGGCCGCCGGCATCGAAGCCCCCCAGGCCGATCGCGCTAGGACCAACTTCATCAGGTAGAACGGCGGAACATAGATATGAATATTCAAATTTTCGGGACTAAGAAGTCCTTCGATACCAAGAAGGCCCAGCGTTATTTTAAGGAGCGCCGCATTAAGGTGCAGTTTATTGACCTTAAGGAAAAGGAGATGAGCAAGGGCGAGCTCACGAGCGTGATGCAGGCGGTTGGCGGCATCGACAAGCTGCTCAACCCCAAAGCCAAGGACGAGGAGACGCTCGCACTCATCCAGCACCTCACCCCCAGCCAGCGCTTTGATAAGCTGCTCGAGAACCAGCAGGTTCTGGCCGAGCCCATCGTGCGCAACGGCAAAAAGGCCACCGTCGGCTATTGCCCCGATGTGTGGGGAGCCTGGGAGTAGCCTGTGTTATTTGTCGGCGCGTGGGTATAAGAGCAGGCGTTTGGCATAAGATTCAACTGTAAGCCATGTCTAACAAAGGAGGGCACATGCCCAACAAACCCGTGAAGATCATCATGCTTACCGGATACCTCGGTGCCGGCAAGACCACACTGCTCAACCACATCCTCGCTAACGACGGCGGCATCCGCGCCGCCGTGATCGTCAACGATATCGGCGAGATCAACGTCGACGCCAGCCTCATCGCCGACGGCGGCCTTTCCGAGACCGACGACCTCATCCCGCTCACCAACGGCTGCATCTGCTGCACGCTTTCGGACGACCTTGCCAACCAGCTGCAGGGCATCGCCGATTCGGGCAAGTTCGACTACATCATCATCGAGGCCTCGGGTATCTGCGAGCCTATCCCCATCGCCTACACCATCTCAAGCTTCTGCGACGAGGCCAAGGTGGGCGGCCAGCCCAAGCTTGCACTCGACAACATCGTGGCCGTGGTCGATTGCGCCCGCATGTACGACGAGTTCAACGGCGGTCGCGACCTGCTGGCCGAGGATATCGACGAGGACGACATCGAGAGCCTGCTCATCCAGCAGATCGAGTTCTGCTCCACGCTGATCCTCAACAAGACCGATACCGTGAGCCCTGAGCAGATCGCCGAGCTCAAGGCTATCGTGCGCAGCCTGCAGAAGGACGCCGTGATTGTCGAGGCCCAAAACGGCGAGGTCCCCATGGAGGAGCTGCTCGACACCGACCGCTTCGACTTTATGCGCGCCTACAACTCCGCCGCCTGGATCGAGGCCATGGAGCATCCCGAGGAGCACGACGACCCCGAGGTGCTCGAGTACGACATCGAGACCTTTGTGTACTCGCGCCGCAAGCCGTTTGACCTGCAGAAGTTCACCGATTTTGTTGAGCAGGAGTGGCCCGACGAGGTCATCCGCGTCAAGGGTCCGCTGTGGCAGACCGGCGATCCGGACATGTGCTACATGTTCGAGCAGGCCGGCCACCAAATGCGCCTGATGGAGAACGGTCTGTTCGTTGACTCCGCGCCCGAGGGCGAGAAGC
This sequence comes from uncultured bacterium, assembly GCA_905214615.1. Lineage (GTDB taxonomy): Bacteria > Actinomycetota > Coriobacteriia > Coriobacteriales > Coriobacteriaceae > Collinsella. The sequence continues at coordinate 17,052 of CAJMMX010000021.1, forward strand.
AGAAGATCATCGACGAGAACCCCGAGATCATGCAGATTTGGGACGACGAGACGGGCGACCGCATGACGAGCCTGTGCATCATCGGCCGTCACATGGACAAGGATGCGCTCATCGCCTCCCTCGATGCCTGCCTGACCGACTGGCACCGCGCCTAGATTTATCCAAGCGGGCATTTTTCCGCCTACGTAACCGCCAAACCACCACGAAGGTGCCCTTCGTGGTGGTTTTTCGTTCTGAGCCAAGGAGATTCATGTTCAACATTGTGCTGTATGCGCCCGAGATTCCGGCCAATACGGGCAATATCGGCCGCACCTGCGTGGTTACCGGCGCCCGCCTGCATCTGGTGGAGCCGCTGGGGTTTTCGCTCGACGACAAGACGGTGCGTCGCGCCGGCCTGGGCTACTGGCAAAATTTGGACGTGACGACCTATGCCGGCTGGGAGGATTTCCTTGCGCGCAACGGCCTCTCCCCCGCCGACGAACGCCTGCATCTGCTGACCAAAAAGGCGCGCCGCACCTATGCGCAAAGTACCTACCGCGACGGTGACTTTTTGGTCTTTGGCAGCGAGAGCTCGGGGATTCCCGAGCCACTGCTTGCCGCGGCGCCCGAGCGCTGCGAGCGCATCCCCATGTTGCGCGATTGCGACTCGCTCGAAAACGCCGACGCCTGGGAGGCCCACGAGGAGTCGCTCGGGCATACCGAGGACAGCCACGAAGCCATCCTTCGACAGGATATCTGCGGCAACTTCGTCAATCCGGACGACTACCGCATCAGCGCACTCAACCTCTCCAACAGCGCCGCCATCGTCCTCTACGAGGCTCTGCGCCAAACAGGCTTTCTGGGAATGTGACAAAGGGACGGTCCCTTTGTCACATTCGGTTATAGGTAGCGGCCGGTGATGCTTGCGGGGCATGCCACGATGTCGCCCGGCGTGCCGACGCAGACGATTTGCCCGCCTGCGTCGCCACCACCTGGGCCCATGTCGATTGCGTAATCGGCGTTACGGATAAGGTCGAGGTCGTGCTCGATTACGACGACTGTGGCGCCCTTGGCAACGAGGCCGTCGAACACACTCAGCAGCACCTGAACATCGAGCGGGTGCAGGCCAATTGTGGGTTCGTCGAACACGAATACGGCATCATCCTGCACGCGGCCCATCTCGCTCGCGAGCTTAAGGCGCTGCGCCTCGCCGCCCGAAAGCGCCGGCGTGGGCTCGCCGAGCGTGAGATAACCCAAGCCCAGGTCGTGCAGGGTCTGTAAGCGCGCCTGAACTTTCTTGAGCCCCACCGTAGCGTCGAGGGCCTCGTCCACACTTATGTCCATGAGCTGCGGCAACGTAAGCAGGCTCCCGTCCTTGCCCTCGCGATGGATATGCGAGGCCGCGTCTGCATAGCGTGAGCCGCGACATGACGGGCAGACGATCTCGACATCGGGCAAAAATTGCACGTCGAGCGATATCGAACCCGTGCCATCGCACGTAGGGCAGCGCAAGGCGCCGGTGTTGTAGCTAAATGCGCCCGCCTTGTAGCCAGCTGCCTTGGCCTCGGGCGTACGGGCGAAGGCGCGACGCAGCTCGTCATGGATGTCGGCATAAGTCGCCACCGTCGAGCGCACGTTGGCGCCGATGGGCGTAGCGTCAATCAGGTTGGCGCGTGCGATGCCCTCGGCATCGATCCAGCGCACATGGCTTGGCAGGCGCTCGCCAGTTGCCTGAGCCTTGAGCGCCGGGATGAGCGTCTCGAGCACCAACGTCGTCTTACCCGAACCCGAAACGCCCGTCACCGCGACGAGACGACCGCGCGGTATATCGACTTCGAGCGGTTTGACGGTATGGATGGCATCGGTCGCCATGCGGATATGGCCCTGGTCGAACATTTCGTCGTCAGCCACCTGCGGCCGCAAGCGCTTGGGCTCCGAGCGCAAAAACGGGGCGATGCGGCTGTCCTGCGATTGCTCGACCTCATCCACCGTACCGGCGGCGATCACATTACCGCCGCCCGCTCCGGCAACGGGGCCCATCTCGACCAGATAATCGGCTTCCGCCAATACGCGCGTGTCGTGGTCGACAACGACCACGGTGTTGCCGTCATCCACCAGATCGCGCATTACGCCTACCAAGCCGTCAACATTGGCAGGATGCAAGCCGATCGAGGGCTCGTCGAGCACATACAGCACGCCCGTCGAGCGGTTGCGCACCACGCGGGCAAGCTGCACGCGCTGGCGCTCACCCGTGGAGAGCGTAGCACCGGCGCGGTCGAGCGAGAGGTAATCGAGCCCCAGGTCGACCAGGCGACGAGCCGCGCTCAAAAACGAATCGCAGATATCCGCTGCCATGGGCTGCATCTCGGCCGGCAAGGATGCGGGCACCCCGCGCACCCACTCAATCGCCTCGCCCAATGTCATGGCCGCGGCCTGCGCCAGATTGATACCGCGCACCTGGGGATGGCGTGCGGCCTCGGAGAGACGCGTGCCGCCACAGTCACGGCATGGCCCCTCGCGCAAAAAGCGCGCCACGCGCTTGAGGCCCTTGTCGTCCTTAACCTTGGCGAGCGCATTCTCGACGGTATAGACAGCGTTGTAATAGGTAAAATCGAGCGGCGTGGCGCCCTCGCCGTTTTTGGGAACGTAGAGAATGTGCTTTTTAACCGCCGGACCGTGGAACACGATGCCGCGCTCTTGAGGCGTGAGCTGGTTAAACGGCACGTCGGTGCGCACGCCCATCTCGCCGGCTACCTGCTTCATCAGATCCCACATGAGCGTACCCCAGGGAAGCACCGCGCCTTCGTTGATGGTCTTTGACTCGTCGGGCACCAGGCTCGCTTCGTCCACCTCGCGCATGACACCGGTGCCGCCGCAGGTAGGGCACGCACCGCCGCTGTTAAAGGCAAGGTCCTCGGCACTCGGCGCGTAGAACTCGCGGCCGCATGCGGGGCACGTGAGCGACAGGCCCGCAGCCACGTTAAGGCTCGGCTCCACACGCGCCCCGCAATGTGGGCACACGTGATGGGCACAGCGGCTAAAGAGCAAACGCAGACTGTTGTTGAGCTCGGTCATGGTACCAAAGGTCGAGCGCACGCCTGGCACACTGGGACGCTGATGCAACGCGAGTGCCGCCGGTACGTGCAATACCTCGTCCACCTGGGCGTGCTCGGCCTGCGTCAGGCGACGTCGAGTATAGGTGCTGAGCGCCTCCAGGTAACGGCGCGAGCCCTCGGCATAAAGAACTCCCAGCGCCAGCGAGCTCTTGCCCGAGCCCGACACGCCGGCAATGCCCACGAGCCTCCCCAGCGGAATATCGATATCGATGTCCTTGAGATTGTGGACACGTGCACCGCGCACCTCGATAGCCTGCGGGCTCATCTTCTGTTCCGTCACCTTTATCACCCTACTCATGCCATAAAACGCGGTCGCGGATATACTCGCCCAGCATGGGCACGGTAAACCGCACAAGGCCGTATCCGGCGGCCTCGATGACGCGCTCGCGAATCAGGCTTGCGCGATATTTACTCGCCCAGCTCTGGGTACGGTCGCAGCGCTCAATGATATCCGCCGTGCGCGTCGGCTTGTCCTCGTCAACCGCCATAGCCTCGATAAAGAGGCGCTGAGGGCTGCGCAGACCGTAATACAGAGGTGCGTCAACCGCTTCGTAGAACTCGGAGACGGCATCCGCATGGCCATTCTCGACATCGCGCCTTTCGATGACCTGCGAGCCACGCCGGACAGCAGACCGCCACATGTAATAGCCCACCAGCTGAACCATATAGGGATGCCCCATGCTCTTGCGCGCCGCAAGGTCCGCCGTCTCCGCGTCAACGTAAAGACCAGCGTCTTTGACCGTCTGGATATACGAATCGCGCACTTTGGGCAAAGATATTGCCCCCAACGTACGCTGCTGGGCACGCCGCAAAAACGTCACGCTCGGCTCTTCGAGCAGATCGTCAACCATACTGGGCAAGCCGGCGAACGCCAGCGCAAGACCGCGCTGGTCGCTATCGGGCAAGCCCGTGGCATCCTGGTCTCCGAGCACCTGCTGATAGAGGACGGCAAGAGCCGCCAGTTCCTCGATAGACACCGATTGTGCCTCGTCAATCGCAAACAAGACGCCCTTGCCCGGACCGAGCTTCTTGAGACGCTCGTTGACCAGCCCTCGCAATGTCTCGCCTTTTGCCCGCGCCGCCTCGACCGACATCCGGCCAAACGACGGTCCAAACTCCATTGACGTCACAACGGGTTTATTCGAGCGAAGCGCGTCGGCCAAGCGGTCGCACAAACCAAGCGAAGCGGAATCGGAGACAACCGCCCATCCGCGCTCGCTGGCTAGACGTTGCAGCTCCCGCAGGAGAACCGTTTTGCCATAGCCGCGGTTTCCCGTAATGAGCATGAGCCTGCCCGGCGCTCCGGCGCCGTTGTCGAGCCCTTCCTCAAAATCTTCGATGACCGACTCGCGACCGATGAGTATCGGAGGCCGCTTACCAGCTGTGGGCTTAAAGGGATTTGGATTCATATCGGCCTCCTCGGATTGGCAAACCCTGGTAACAGTTATACCAACTTATACCGAGTTATACCAATAGCATGTGACAAAGGAACTGCCCCTTTGTCACATGTGGCCGAAAAACTCGGCGTCTGCTGCTCGCCAGGGGCGGAAGGTGGCGGGATCGACCTTTACGTGCGCCGCAGCGGGTGCGTCGTACCATTTGACCGTGTAGCCGGCGCCGTGGGCGCAAAAGACCGAGTCGGGCGTGTTGGGCAGATCGGCCTCGGGCTCGTAGGCGGCAGCCTCGATTACGCGCTCGCCATCATGGCAAGCCGCATAACCGGCGAACTCCAGGTACAGATGCCCGCGACCGCTCGTGTAGGCAGCCACCTCCAGCGCATAATCTTGCACCTCGGATGCCGGAACGCGACCCACAAGCTTCGCCCGGTCTCCCGCCATCGTCGGCGGCTCGTACTCGGCACTCATGCGCGTGGCATCCGAGAGCGCCCGGCCCACGCACTCCCCCGGCACCTCGAGCTCAAAGCGATACCACGGCTCCAACAACACCGCCGCGCCGGCCTCGCGCGCCTGCATCAAACCCTGGCGAATCGCGCGGTACGTGGCCTGGCGAAAATCGCCGCCCTCGGTGTGTTTGGCATGCGCGCGGCCGCCCGCGAGCGTAATGCGCACATCGGTGATGGGCGAGCCCGTCAGCACGCCCAGGTGGTCGCGCTCCATAGCGTTGGTGAGTGCCAAACGCTGCCAGTTAAGATCGAGCTCGTCGGCCGAGGTCACGGTGCCAAACTGCACACCCGAACCCGCCGGCAACGGCTCCAGGCGCAGATGCACCTCGGCATAGTGGCGCAGCGGCTCAAAGTGGCCCACGCCCTCGACCGGCCGCGAAATAGTCTCCTTATAGAGAATGCCGCCGGGCTCAAACTCAATCGAAAGGTCAAAGCGATCGGCCAACACCCGCTGCACGACCTCGAGTTGCACGGCGCCCATCAACTGCAAGTGAATCTGCTCAAGATGCGTATTCCAGCTTACGCCGAGCATGGGGTCTTCGTCCGTCAGCTCAGCCAGCGCTTTAAACACCGCATGGACATCATGTTCGCCCGGGAGCACCGTATAGGTGAGGACCGGCGCAATGACGGGCGCATCGCACCCGGGCTCCGCACCCAAGGCATCCCCCGGGCGAACGTGCGCAAGACCCGTCACGGCACAAATACCGCCAGCGGCAACTTCCTGGGCAAGCTCGTACTTCTCTCCGTTATAGATGCGCACCTGATCGACCTTTTGCTCCCATGCCTCGGCGCCGGAACGCCCGTCAATCATCTGTTTGGCATGCAGTGTGCCGCCGGTCACTTTAACCCAAGCCAAGCGCTCGCCACGAACACCGCGGCTGACACGATAGACACGCGCGGCGAACTCCGGCGGCCACGCCTGCTCACGCATCAGCGTGCACATACCATCCAGCAGCTCGCCCACGCCCTGATCCTTGAGCGCCGAGCCGGCAAAGCAGGGAAAGAGCCTGCGCTCGGCAACCATGCGCGAAAGCGTTGCAACGGAAAGCTCACCCGTCTCAAGAAACTCCTCGAGGGCTGCCTCGTCCAACGCGGCAGCGTCCTCCCAAGCGGCGCCGCCCGCCAGCAGTTCGTTCGCATCGAGGCAGCCCTCGGAAAGACGCTGCCCAAGTTGTGCCAGCAAAACATCGCGGCCGGGATTCTCCAAATCGATTTTGTTGATATAGATGAACGTCGGAATGTCATAGCGCGCAAGCAGGCGCCACAGGGTTTCGGTGTGCCCCTGCACGCCGTCGTTGGCACCTACCACCAAAATCGCGTAGTCGAGCGCACGCAACGTGCGCTCTGCCTCGGCCGAAAAATCCACGTGTCCGGGAGCGTCCACGAGCATGACGCGGGTATCACCGTGGTCGAACACGGCCTGCGACGAGAAAATCGTGATGCCGCGCTCGCGCTCGATGGCGTTGGTATCCAGGTGCGAGTCGCCATCGTCCACGCGGCCGCGCTTGCGAATGCGACCCGCGCAGAACAGCATGGCCTCGGCCAGTGTGGTCTTGCCGGCATCGACATGCGCCAAGATTCCAACGACCGCTTGCTTCGACATGGCTCTCCTCTTATTGCAAGCCCGTCGCACTCGGCAACGGGCATCCTCGTTCCACACTGGATGATACAATTTACGGGCCGGCGGGCGAAGCGGGCCCTATCCCCCGACCAAGCTCATCGCCCTGCGTTGCCGCGCGGCGATTTTCGTAGGTTCGCGCCTTACGAAAGCCGGCACCTCCCCTTTTGTCTGCCCGGTCTCATCTGAGGCGGTAACAATGCGAGTCCCACAACGACGCGTTTTACCAAAAATGGCCCCACGCGGGGCCATTTTCATTTCGATGAAACGCTGGTATGTGACTCGGCCCTTATGCCTCGCGCAGCCAGTCGAACGCAACGCGCGGCGTGCCGTCGGACACATACACGACGCCGGCGCGCTCGAACCCTGCCTTGAGGCTCGCACCCTGCATGGGCAGGTTGTCCGCGTGCGTATCGATACGCAGATGGTCGGCACGCTCCTTGGCAAAGGCAAACATCGCGGCCGCGATACCGTGCACGGTGCCGTCGGACGCCACGCGGTGCAGCACGGCGTACGGAGTGTCGCTGCGCCACTGACCGTCCTCGATGACGTCATAGCACTCGTCCGGGCCCGGCAAAAAGGCAAACGTCGCCACCACGCGACCGTCGACTTCGCACACATAGCTGCCACCGGCGGCGATATCGGCAGCCAGCTGCTCGGCCGAAGGCGTGCCCTCGGGCCACTGCGTGGCGTTGCCATGCGCGCGCATAAAGGCGCGGGCGGCATCATAGATAGCCATGACGGCGGGAATGTCGGTCTCGAGGGTTTTTCTGATCATCACGCGGCGACCTCACGTTTATTGGTATCACTTTGATTGAGCAATGATACCAGCGTTTGGAAAGGGCAAGGAGCGGATGGGAAGCAAAAAGCGAGCCGCCTGGTCAAAGGCCAAAAGCGAGTTTTTGGGCGCTGCCACCGGCGGCGATATGAGCGACCTGTTTGCGCGCGAGGACGAGCGCCGCGATGCCCTGGACGCCGAGCGCGATGAGGCTTGGCGCTACAAATCGTGCGAGCGCAAAAACCGCTACGACACACGCGCCGAGGCCGAGGCCGTTATGGCCGACTGCGAAAACCGTGGACGGCGTGGTTTGGCCTGCTACAAATGCGAATACTGCGGCGGGTGGCATCTGACGTCGCATCCTTGGAAATAGGCTCCGCAACGGAGCGGCGCTCACGCAGCGGCACGGCACCGACACATCGCCGGCCATCACGCGCAGGCTACGGGCGCGGCGGCACCAAAACATCGTAGCGGACGGCCTTGCCCGCAAGCTGATAGCTCGGCTTAACGCCGGCAAGCAATGGGCCCTTCACCGGCCGTTTGATAACGACCTTGCGCGGCCGCACTGCAAGCGCAGTTTTAACCAGCGTCTCCTCATCGGCACACGGCTGTTCCAGATGGTGCAAGAGCTGGAACTTCTTTTTGACTGCCGCGCTCTTGGTGCGCTCAGGAAACATGGGGTCCAGATACACCACGTCGGGAGCCGCGAGCTCATCGCGCTCGACCAGCTCAGCCGTATGGCGAAGGCCGGCAATGCTGTCCTCGCCCGCATGTAAGTGCATGCGCGCCACGGCGGCCGCAAGCGCCGAATCATCTGCCGCGCGATCCAGGGCATCCTGGAGCAGCGCCGCGATCACGCAATCCTGCTCATACAGATCGACGGTAAAGCCCGCTGCCGCCAGCAGCAGCGAATCCTCGCCAAAGCCTGCCGTGGCGTCAATCGCCCATGGTTGTTCGATGCCTTTTGTGCGCGCAGCCTTTACCAACAGCTCTTGCTGCAGACGACCCTGCTTGAGCCGTGGAAGCATGCGGCCAAAATCGGCACGCAACTCCATCGTGCCGTCGGTGAGCGTAAGGCCCTCGGACGTCCGCACGAGCTCGAGCCCAGCAGCCCGAGCAACAGAAAAGGGATCGACGACGCCCATGGACACTCCTTAGCAAACAAAACGAATACATGGGCGCCATTCATGTCGGCACCCAACCGTCCGTTATTGTCCCACATGCGACATGGTCCACAGCATCCCAATGCAAAGCACCGCCATCAATACCGTGCACACGGCAGCGATCACAGAATCACTCATGCGCCTTCCCAGCGACCGCGGCTCATCCACTTGCTTGACTCCGTACATCATGGCTCCTCCTTCGGTCCAGCTCTTACCATGGCCTCATCATCGCAGCGCCGCGCATGCGCTGCCATCGATTTGACTTACGTCCAGCTTTCCTTTTTGAAAGGTTGAACCGTGCAGGCAAGAGACGCTTTCAGGCGCATGCATCGCCGCGTTGAACTACAATGTGCTTCACCATATGTGCAGCACATAGGGTGCGCCAGGTTGGCGTACTCGTATCGAAAGGACCAGCCATGAGCTTCACTCGCAAGACACTCAAAGTCCTTGCCCTCATTTACTTTGTTTTGGGCATCGCCAGCCTCGTCATCGCCGGCGTCGGCATCGCCAAGGGCAGCCTCGATTCCACGTACGGGTCGAACGCCATGCTCGCCGCGGCCGTACTTGTCATCAAGGGTCTTGTCGATCTTGCCGCAGGTGTTGCGGGCATCAAGGGCGCCAACAAGCCTTCGCAGGTGGATGGTGCGTTTAAGCTCGGCATCGTCGCCGCAATCGCCACGATTGCGCAGGCCGTGCTCACGCTTCCCGCGTTTGGCGGCGACGCCATCAACTTTGGCGCCTTTGTCATCGTGGTGTACGACCTGTTCTTTATTCAGCAGGCACACGACATTAAGGCCGAGAACAAGGACCGCCTGTAAGCGCTCGCTTCTCATAACCTTTGTAGCCAAGCAACTAAAAAGGGCCGATCGCGCATCTCCGCGGTCGGCCCTTTACGTTTGCCCAGATAAAACCTGCCAAAATAAACCTGTCCCTTTTTGGCAGGTTGTTAGCTGTGACGGTACTCGGCAATGATGAAGTCGATATCGGTCTGAAGGGTGTCCAGGTTTGCCAGGCGCTCTTTATCGGCAGGGCGCGTGCGGTAGTAGTACGGCGTCATCTGGAACACCGCCTCGATGTCGGCCTGCGTCTGGAGCGTAATGTTCGCAGATACCCGTTGCGTTCCCACCAACTCGAGCTCGGTCGTCTTCGGCAGCTTCTCATCGTTGAGATATGGCGTGTCGTAGAGCACCTCCTTGAGCCCAAACAGATGCCGAGCACCCGGCACCACGGTGTAGAGCGAGCCCTCGGGCGCCAGCACGCGGGCAAATTCACGCTCGTTAAAGGGGGCGAAGAGCTCGGTCACCATATCGAAGGCGCCATCAGCCACGGGGATATCCTTCATGTTGGCCACGAAATAGGTCGCATCGCCGCGCTTGGCAGCCAGGCGCACCATCTCTTTGCCCAAGTCGAACCCGAAAGCCTCCACGCCCGGCACCGCACCCATGGCGCTCGTGTAGTAGCCCTCGCCACAGCAAATATCGAGCAAGGTCATGGGGGTGCCGGTAGATGCCGCACACCCAGGCGCCTGCTCGCGCACCAGCTCGACCATCGCATCGCGCAACGGCGCATAGTAACCGCGGTTCAAAAAGTCGCGACGACTGCGCGCCTGCGACTTGGGATCGCCCATGGAGTCGCCGCTCTTGGACGAGCGCAGCAGATACAGATAGCCCTCGCGCGCACGGTCAAACCGATGTCCGCCCGCGCATGCAGCACCGCGCTCATCGTCCACCAACGGCTCATGGCAAACGGGACACAACAACATGGCAACTCCTTAGCGCGGACAACACAACGCCCACCATTGTCTCACGCCTCCCCCACCTAGTCATTGGGGACGTTCTTGAATGACTAGTCGTTTAAGAACGTCCCCAACGACCAAATGACTAGTCTGAAGGAGTGTCCCCAGCTGCCGGCAGAAAAGGAACGTCCCTAAGTGCCGGCTGGATGCATTAGGAGTATCATCGTCTGCGCAAATATCTAGCGAATCGCATAGTAGAGATTGAGAGCGTATGACTGATACCGCGTCCAAGCACATTGACATGACTACCGGCTCGCTGTGGCGCAATATTCCCCTATTCGCCTTTCCCGTCGCCGCCACGAGCATCCTTGAGCAGCTATCGAACCTCATCGCCACGGTCATCATCGGCAACTTCTCGGGCGACCAGGGAACCCTTGCCATGGCAGCGGTCGGCTCTAATGTTCCGCTTACCAGTCTTATGCTCAACCTGTTTATTGGCATGTCGCTTGGCTCCAACGTGGTCATTGCCAACGCTATCGGCCGCAACGATCAGAACATGGTCAAACGTGCCGTCCATACCTCGATTTTAATGGCGCTCGTGGGCTTTGTCGTCATCGCACTGGGCGAGATCTTTGCCGAGCCCATGCTCGCCGCGCTCAACGTGCCTGCCGAGACCATGCCGCTCGCCTCACTCTACCTACGCGTCTTTTTGCTGAGCATGCCCTCGATCTTGCTCTACAACTTTGAGGCCGCGATCTTCCGCTCCGTCGGCATCACCCGCATGCCGCTGCAGGCGCTTGCCGTGTCCACCGTCCTCAACATTGGCCTGGACCTCATCTTTGTCCCCGTACTCCACTGGGGCGTCGCGGGCGTCGCTATCGCCACCGCCATCGCCTACACCGTCAGCGCCGCCACGCTCTTTATCCGCCTGCTCAAGACCGACTCCGTCGTCCGCGTCACCCTACACGACCTAGCTATCGACCCCGTCGCCCTCAAGCGCATCGTCAAGATCGGCCTGCCCGCCGGTATCCAAAGCGCCGTCTTTGCCGTCGCCAACATCATCATCCAGTCCGCCATCAACAGCCTGGGCACCGAGGTCATGGCGGCATCCAGCGCCGCCATGAGCTTGGAGTATGTGTGCTACAACCTGCTCAACAGCTTTAGCCAGGCTTGCACCACCTTTGTGGGGCAAAACCACGGCGCGCGCCAGATCGACCGCTGCACCAAGACGCTCAAGGTCTGCCTGGTCGAAGGCGGCATCGTCGCGCTCACCACCATCGTCATCATCGTCGGTCTGGGGCGCGAGATCCTGGCGTTGTTCAACAGCGACCCCAACATCGTCTCGATCGGCTATATCCGCGTGTGTTCGATCTTCCCGGCGTACGCCTTTAGCATGTTCTACGAGAACATGTCCGGTTATCTGCGCGGCTTTGGCATCTCGCTCATGCCCGCCCTCATCACCATGATTTGCGTCTGCGGCATCCGCTTCTATTGGGTGTTCTGCGTGTTCCCGCACTTCCGCACCTTTGCGAACATCATGATGGTCTACCCCATCAGCCTGGGCACCACGGCGTTCTTTATGGTCGTGGCGGTACTGCTCTGCCACCCGGCACGCACCTACCGTCTGGCGCAAGCCAAAGCGACAGCCCGCTAATCACCACACTCAACGCCACGCCAGTCATTAATTGACAATATGCGAGCTCATATAGTCGATAAAGCGCCTCGTGGCGATAGGCATGGTGTCCCAGCTGCGCCAAGCCGCCACGACGTCGCGCGAGGGAGCATGCACGATGGGGCGCACACAAATATCGGCCCGCATGCCCTCGACGGTACGGCGGTAGAGCATGCTCACACCGAGGCCCTCCTCCACCATCGCCATAATGGTGTAGTCATCGGTGACCTCACTCGTCACATGCGGCGATAGCCCGTGCGCGGCAAACGCATCGAGCACCAGACTCTGTTCGCCCTCATCCAGCAGCACAAACGGTTCGGACGCCAGGTCGGCAAGCGTCACCTTTTCCTTTGCCGCCAGTGGATGGACGGCTGGCAACAGCGCCACCAGCTCGTCGTGATAGACCACGCGTTTCTCGAGCCCCTCGGTAAATCCACGCGCTGTAAAGCAAAAGTCGACCATGCCATCGTGCACCCACTGGGCATTGCGCGTGTAATCGCCCTGCTTGAGGGTAAAGCGCACACCCGGATGCAGGGCCCCAAAGTCGCGGATCACACGCGGCAACACAGTGCGACTCACGTTGGTAAACGTCGCAATGCGAATGTCGGTCGACGAAAGCCCCAGCAACTCCTGGCGCTTGCCCTCAAGCTCGGCCTCGGCCGTAACGATCTGGCGCAGATACGGCAGATACTGTTTGCCGTCGCGCGTCAGTGAGACGCCCTGCTTGCCACGCTCGATAATCGTGGTGCCCAGCTCGCGCTCGAGCGCCTTGACGGCCTGGCTCACCGCGCTTTGCGTATAGCCCAACTCGTCGGCCGCACGTTTCAGGCTGCCGCAATCGACCACCATACATACAATCTGATACCGCGATGCCATCGTGCCTCCACATCGATGTAGCCATAAAACGTTTTGCCAGGGCTTTTTCTGCCTACATTAGCATTTCTTAATCATACTGAAGATACATTCGCTTTACTACATCCATATCTGAGCGCAGAATCCTTTTTGCGAAACCGTTCTGTAACAAAAGGAGTCCCATGGATCGCAAAAAAGCAATCGCGCTCTCGTTTTCCGTTCCCGTCGCATGGGGCTTTTCGTACCCCCTCATGAAGATCGGCATGGACAGTATGAACGCCACGAGCATCGTTGCGCTGCGCTGCATCATCGCCTTTGCGGCCTGCCTGCTGCTCTTCCACAAGCACGCGGTGCGCATCAACCGTGACCTGATGGTCCGCGCCGCCATCATCGGCGCCATCATGGCAACCGAGATCACCTGCATGTGCCTGGGCTCCAGCCTCACCTCCGCCTCCACCGCCGGCTTTTTGCAGAGCCTGACGGTCGTAATCGTGCCGTTTGCCAACGCGGCCCTGCTGCGTCGCGCTCCCGAGCGCAAGGTGCTCATCGGCACCGCCATCGTCACCTGCGGCATGTTGCTGCTCTCGGGCGCCGACTTTACCAGCCTGAATCCCGGCGCGATCATCATGCTGCTCTCGGCCTTTATCTATGCCGGCCACATTATCATCGCCAAGCGCTTTGTCGAAGAAGTCGATCCGCTGGCTCTGGGCGTTTGGCAGCTGGGCTTCGGCGGCTTGTTCTCGGGTATCGCCGCATTTACCTTTGGCGGCTTCACGCTTCCCAGCACGCCGAGCGAGATCGTCGTTATCGTTGCGCTCGCACTCATCTGCTCTGCCTACGGCTTTATCACCCAGACGCTCGTGCAGCCCCACGTACCTGCCGAAACCACTGGCTTCGCCTTCTCGCTCGAGCCGGTCTGCTCCGCCGTCTTCTCGTTTTTCCTGGTCGGCGAGGTCCTGAGCCCCATCGCCTTCCTTGGCGCTGCCCTCATCCTCACCGGCGTCATGGTGGCAACTGTCGAGCTTCCGCGCCTTCGCGCACATGGGCATGCTCATATGGCGGCAGCGCCCGAGCACGTCTCGTAGGCCCCACTCCTCATGTAGCCGCGGCATAAAGGCAACCGGTGCGCCTTTACAATAGATGCCGACAAAGCATCTGCCCTAAAGGAGTTCCATGGACGCTGCAACTCGCGACCGCAACATAGCAACTTGGTTGGGCGATGCGCCGCAGCCGGTACGTAACGCTACGAACCAGCTGCTCGAGCGCATCGCCCTTCTGCGTGCCGAGCAGACCATCTACCCGGCACAAGACGACATCCTCAATGCCCTCGCCTACACGCCGGCCGACCAGGTCAAGGCTGTCATCTTGGGCCAAGACCCCTATCACGGACCCAACCAGGCCATGGGTCTGTCGTTCTCGGTACCTGCGACGCAAACCAAGTTGCCGCCGAGCCTGCGCAACATCTATAAGGAACTCAAAGCCGATCTGGGTTGTCCCATTCCCGCCACGGGAGACCTAACCCCATGGGCACAACAGGGCGTCCTGCTCCTCAACACTACGCTCACCGTGCGCGAGCATGCCGCGAACTCGCACGCCAAACTGGGCTGGAGCACGCTCACCGACTACGTTATCGAACGCTGCTGTCAGCTGCCCCAGCCGGTAGTCTTTTTGGCATGGGGCCGCTTTGCCCAGCAGATGGTCGAAGGCAAGCTCGCCGCTACCGGCGCGGGCAAGGCAACCGGCAAGTTCTGTCTGGCCTCTACGCACCCCTCGCCGCTTTCGGCCAACCGTGCCACGGCAGAACTCCCCGCTTTTATGGGGTCGCGCCCCTTCTCTGCCGCCAATCGGCTACTCGAACAGCACGGCTCGACCCCCGTCAACTGGACTTGCATCGGCTAAAAATCGATACATCAAAAAC
>CAJMMX010000022.1 GCA_905214615.1 uncultured bacterium
CGCCGCCGTGAGCGCGGCGAACGCGAGCGCGCAGACCGCAAGGCCCGCCAGCGTGAGCACGCCGTCCGCCATGAGCGCCCCGCCGAGCGCCATGTCCGCCGCGAGCGGCTCGCCGCTCGGCAGCACGGGAATGAAGCTCGTGGGGATGACCATGCTCGCCGACGGCGGAAAGAGCTGCGGCAGCGGCATCAGCGACCAGGCGAACCCACCCACGAGCTGCGCGGCGAGCGGGCAGAAGATGCCCGCGAGCATGCCGAGCCGCGCCGTGAGGAAGAGCCCTGCGGGGATCATCCACGCCGCGGTCACCGTGTTGGCGAGCGCGCAGAGGAGCATCGTGAGCGTGCCCGCGGCCGTGAGGCCCTGCGAGGAGAACGCCGATCCCGCGAGGTAGATGCCGAAGACCACGAGGTTCGAGAGCGTGCAGAGCGCGAGGCACCAGAGCGCCTTGGCCCACCAGGCTCGCCCGAGCGGGAAGCCCAGGCCCAGAAGCCCCCGCATCCGCGTGCGAGCGTCCGCCCGCGCGACGCACGCCACCACGAGCGATAGAGACACGGGCAGGAAGAGCGCGTACCAGTAGTTCCACGCGCTGAAGATCTGCACGCCCCGGTAGGGCATCGCGCCGAGCAGCGGCATCGGCAGCGCCATGAGCACGGCCAGGCGAACCGGTGCCGCGTGGCGCGACTTCAGGGCCTCGGCGCGCAGGCCCGCGAGCAGGCCGCCTTTCTCACCCGTCATGCCGCCACCTCCCCGCGCGCTCGTCGCCCTTCCCGGCAGAAGCTCATGAAGAGTTCCTCGAGGTCCTGTCCGGGACGAAGCGCATCCTCGTAGGCGAGGCGCCCCCCGCAGATGATGCCGATGGTGTCCGCCATCTGCTGCACCTCGGAGAGGATGTGGCTCGAGACGATCACCGTCGTACCCGCCGCCGCGAAGCCGCGGATCTGGTCGCGCAGCTCCTCGATGCCGATGGGGTCGAGGCCGTTGGTGGGCTCGTCGAGCACGAGCAGGCGTGGCCGGGCGATCAGCGCCAGTGCGAGCCCCAGGCGCTGCCGCATGCCCATCGAGAAGCGCCCGGCGCGCTTCTTCCCGGTGTCCGCGAGGTCCACGGCGGCGAGCACCTCATCTATGCGGCTCTCGGGAAGGCCCAGCAGCGTGGTGCGCACGCGCAGGTTCTCTCGCGCGGTGAGGTTGGGGTAGAGCGGCGCCTCCTCGATGAGGCTGCCGATTGCGTAGAGGTCCTCGCGGCGCCAGGCGTGCCCGGCAAAGAGGATCTCCCCGGCCGTCGGCCGCAGCATCCCGCAGATCATCTTGAGCGTTGTCGACTTGCCGGCGCCGTTGGGGCCGAGCAGCCCGTACACCTCGCCCTCGCGGATATGAAGGCTCACGTCGGCCACGGCGTCCTGCGCCTGGTCGCCGCGGCCGAAGCGCTTGGTGAGCCCGCGCGTCTCGAGCATATAACCCATGGGTTTATCCTTTCTCTTCCGGGCGCGCGGGCCGATTCACCATGCCCGCGCGCCTTACCTTTCGGGTTCACCATCCATGGTGGGGCGCGTTTCTAACGAAGCCGTAACGGCCGTTGGGCTCTTTTGGCGCCAACCCTTCTCGACCCGCACATCATGATTAATTTGCTTAAGGCAACAACTTTCCCGATCGATGTAATCACCGAATCAAAACGTGTACATCAGCCATCAAAGATGCCGAAAAATGTCATATTTGGAGGCTGATGTACACAAATGCAGAATCCCGCACAACCCAGTAGCATCCTCCATATGTCTGGACTCTCTATGCATACGCTGGATAGACATCGCCGGAACGGGTATAGTATCGAAAGTTTTGTCGTTAACCAGCGGGGGAGTCCTGTGGGCATCAAAAAGAAGATCAAAAAGGAGCTTATCGGCACTTCCGATTACCCGTCGAATAAGATCTTTACGATCTCCAATTTCATCACCTTTACGCGCCTGATCCTCACCCTGGTATTTCTGTACCTGTTTGTGACGGATAACAACCGCGTCATCGCCATCGTTATCTACGCCGTTGCCGCCTCTACCGACTGGATGGACGGTCAGATCGCCCGCATGACCAAGACGGTCTCGTGGCTCGGCAAGGTCATGGATCCCATCTGCGACCGTGCGCTGCTGTTCACCGGCGTACTTGGGCTGGTGGTCCGCGGAGAGCTGCCCATCTGGGTCTGCGTGCTCATTATTGGCCGCGACATCTATCTGGGCATCGGCACGCTTATCGTGCGTCATTATCACCGTCGCCCCATCGATGTCGTCTTTCCCGGAAAGATTGCCACTGCACTGCTCATGACCGGCTTCTCGCTCATGCTGCTCGGGTTCCCCGTTATTGACGGCCTGCATCTTTTACCTTCAACCCTTACGGCCTTCCCGGGCCTCAACGGAAGCTCGGTGCCCCTCGGCATCTTCTTTGTGTACGGCGGCGTGATCTTCTCCATGCTCACGGCTGTCATCTATTCCATTAAGGGCGGAGTGGCCATTAAACAGGCTCTCGCGCATCCCGAGGACGAGGACATCGACTTTCTGAACCCTGAAATCGAAGACTGATTCGTTGGGGTATGATTACGTACGGTTCATTATTTGCGGCACGTCCGCGATAAGTTAGGGGTTGTCATGGACAACATGGTTAACAATATGCCTCAGAATGATAAGACTGCTGACGCTACCTGCGTATTCCGCGTGCCTTCAAGCGACGTCACCGTTCCCGACCTCATGGCCAACGTGCGCATCACCGCACCCGTTCTGTCCATCGTCAAGGGTCCGCAGACTGGTGCCGCCTTTGAGCTCGAGGACGACGTGACCACCATCGGCCGCGATCCTGCGAACGGCATCTTCCTCAATGACATGACCGTTTCGCGTAGCCACGCGCGCATTATTCGCGAGGGCCTCGGCGCTCGCATTGAGGACCTGGGCTCGCTCAATGGCACCTGGGTCGACGGCGCCATTGTCAACGCGGCCCCGCTGCACGATGGTTCTTCCGTCCAGATCGGTACGTTTACGCTCATCTACCACGAGAGCACGCCGGAGCGCATCGAAACCGGTGAGTAGGGCATGGCCGAACGCAACTATCTGAGTATCGGCCAAGTCGTCAATCTACTTCGAGGCGCATACCCCGATCTATCGAACTCAAAAATAAGATTTCTAGAAGATGAGGGGCTCATCACCCCTCATCGAACGCCTAAGGGGTATCGCCAGTACTCCAAGGAAGACGTTGACCGTCTCGAGGTCATCCTGCACCTGCAGAAGACCCGCTACATGCCGCTCAACGTCATTAAGCAGCGCTTGGAAAACGCAACGGACCTGTCCACTTTGGCTTACGAGGTGGGTCTTCTGTCCGATGTTCCGCTTAAGACGGAGCCCAAGGAGACCAAGCAAAAGCTGCACCCCATCGAGACGATCCCCGACATGCTCGGTGTTGAGATTTCGTTTATCCGCTCCCTTGCCGAGAACGATCTTATCCGCATCATCAAGAGCCCGCAGAACCGAGAGCTCGTCGATGGCAGAGATTTCCCGATTATCCGCTACTGCTCGGAGCTGTCGCGCTTCCACATTGAGCCGCGCAACCTGCGTCAGTACGTATCGTCGGCAAACCGCGAGTCTTCGATGTTTGAGCAGGTTCTCGTGAGCATGCTCGGCATGGATACCTCTGATGATGAGCGCGACGCCAAGCTCGAGCGCGCTTTTAAGAAGCTGCACGACCTCACCGAGGGTGTGCATACCGCGCTCCTTAAGAACCGTGTCTTTGAGTCGCTCAACGCCGTGGTCGAGGACGCCGACATTGATGCACTCGATGAGGAGATTGCACGTTCCGAATCCACCAAGGCTAAAAGCGATGGGGCAAGCGTCCCCGCGGTTGCCGCGCACGAGGAGTCGCTCGTGCAACCGTCCAAGGTCGTCGTCCCCTCGCATAACCCGTCTGCTAACACGGGTAAATAATCGCCGTCCACCCGGCAATCCATGAAAGGTCACGCCATGTACGACTTCGAATCTCATATCGTCGATATCCCCGACTATCCCGAGCCCGGAGTCGTCTTTAAGGACATCACACCGCTCTTTGGCAATCCCGAGGCCCTGAGGGCCATGGTGGATGCCCTTGCCGAGCATTTTGCCGATATGGGCATTACCAAGGTCGTAGGACCCGAGGCCCGCGGCTTTATGGTCGGTGTGCCCGTGGCCGTCGCCCTAGGTGCCGGCTTTGTACCCGCACGTAAGCCCGGCAAACTGCCGCGCAAGACGATAAGCGAGAGCTACGAGCTCGAGTATGGAACGGATTCTATCGAGATTCACGCCGATGCCATCAGCTCTAAAGATACCGTGTTGATTCTGGACGACTTGGTCGCGACGGGCGGAACCGTCGAGGCAACAGGTAAACTGGTGCGTGATATGGGCGCAAAGCTTGTGGGCTACGGTTGTATCCTTGAGCTTGCGTTTCTCAACCCGCGCAAGAAGCTCACGCCGACTGACGACGATGTTGAGCTCTTTAGCCTGGTGACGGTGGACTAGCCGTTACCCTTAGTTACTGGAAAGGAAGCTACATGCGCACAGCAAACACGCACAGAAACATGGCACGCTGCGCTGCTACGGCAACCCTCGCTTGTGTTTTGGGCCTGGGCCTCGTGGCTCCGGCCTACGCCGATACCGCATCCGACCTTGCCGCTGCTCGTACTAAACTCGAGCAGATCGGCACGCAAACCCAGCAAATTCACGATGAACTCTCCGCACAGACGCAGGAGCTTGATCAGACTGCAGGCGAGATTACGCAAAAGCAGCAAGAGATCGCCGAAGGCCAGGCAAAGCTTTCGAGCTACGTTGCCGGTGAGTACAAGACCGGCGGCCTGAGTCTCCTTCAGGTCCTGACGGGTGTCGACGATCTGGGCGATATGCTCAACCGTCTGTTCTACTACGGCAAGGTGTCCGACAAGCAGGCCCAGACCATTCAAGAGGTCAAGGAGCTTAAGCAGCAGCTCACCGATAAGCAGGCCGAGCAGGAGAAGAACGTCGCCGCCACGCAAAAGAAGGTCGACGAGCTTAACGCTCAGCAGGCTGAAGCCCAGAACGTCGTAAATTCCTTGGATTCGCAGCTGCAGGCCGAGCTTGCCGCAGAGGCCGAGGCCAACGCCGCGCTGCAGGCGGGCATTAACGCCAGCACTGCCGAGAAGGCCACGGTGAGCAACGAGACTGCCGGTACGACCGAGAACACCAACAACGGTGGTCAGACCAGCAATAACAACAACCAGGGCGGCAACACTCCGGCTCCATCGCCGACACCTGCTCCGACGCCGCAGCCCTCCATGCCTGCTCCGGCTCCGACGCCTTCTGCTCCGAGCCAGTCCGTCGATGGCGGTTCTGTTGTCTCGCGTGCATACAGCAAGCTCGGCTATGCGTATTCTTGGGGCGGCATTGGACCGAACAGCTTTGACTGCTCCGGTTTTGTAAGCTATTGCCTCACGGGACGCTACTGCCGTCTGGGCACCACGGTCGACTTCATGGGTTGGACCCGTGTGTCCGATCCGCAACCCGGCGATGTTGTGGTTAACTCCTACCATACCGGCATTTATATCGGTAATGGTCAGATGATCCATGCTTCCGACTACAAAACGGGCGTCATCATCAGCTCCGTTGCCGCCGGCATGAACAACAACTATATCTTCGTGCGCTACTAAGTCATCTTACACAGCGTGTGAATGTGGACCTCGTGGCTTAAAGTCGCGAGGTCTATTCTTTTGTCTCTAATCTTGTACGGCTATCTAGTATTCAAAACTAGATAGCCGTACATTCGGTTTGCAAGATGGCTATAATTGTTGAGGAACAATTAGAAAGGACCCTCTATGAGCTGGGCACTTATCTCCGATTCAAGCTGCAACCTCCGCGATTGGCAACCGACCGCGCCCCATACCACCTTTGCATTTGCGCCCCTCAAAATTCGAGTGGGGGAGCGTGAATTCGTCGATGACCTTTCGCTCGATGTACATGAGCTCAACTGCGCTGTTCAGGCGGAGACGAACGCTTCTTCGAGCGCTTGTCCCAGCGTAGGGGAGTGGGTCGAGCTTTTCAAATTGGCAGACAAGACCATCTGCATGCCAATCTCTGAGGGCGTGTCGGGCAGCTACAATGCGGCAGCTACGGCTCGCGATATGGTTCTTGCCGAGGAACCGGACCGCAATATTCATCTTGTCAATTCACGCGCAGCTGGCGGCAAAATGGATCTCATTTTCTTGCTGTTCGACCGCTATCTTGCAAGCAATCCGGATGTCTCATTCGAGGACGCTTGCGCATACTTCGATAGCCTTGAACAGAACAGCAAAATCCTCTTCAGTTTGTGCAATTACGAAAACCTCGCCAAAGCCGGACGTATCCCTAAGGCAGCCGGCGTCATTGCCAACAAGCTCAATATCCGCATTTTGGGCACGGCGAGCGAGGCCGGTAAAATCGAACTCGTCGGGCACACGCGTGGCGAAAAGAAGATGCTCAACAAGATCATCGACACCATGGAAGCCGAGGGTTTTACGGGCGGCGAGGTCATCATCGATCACGTTGAGAACGAAGCTGGAGCCCAGGCGCTTACTGACCGCATAGTCGAGCATTGGCCCGGCTCCAAGACCATCATCATGCCCTGCAACGGCCTGGATTCCTATTACGCCGAGATGCACGGCCTCATCATCGGCTACGGCATGGGCGTAGCTTCGGGCAAATAAAGTCCAACCAAGCAAAAATACGGGCGGGACAAAGCGACAGATGGCTCTTTGTCCCGCCCGTTTTATACGTCGGCTAGCTATTAAACCCATTAAACTTTAGATAGCTCATCAGGTACGCCTTCGAAACGAAGGATGAAACCGCACTGCGCACAAGCAGCGACTCACGCGTTACCTGATGCGCCGTATCGGGAACCGGCGTCTGCTCGACGGAAAACGCCGAACGAATCGATGCCTCGAGCTGATCAACCACATAGTCGAAGGCCGTCGGGGCATCGTAGCTCAATCGCTGAATGTTAAAGAGTGCCTGCACCGCAGCAATAGGTAGCACCTGCTTAAAGATGCAAATAGCGATCAGACGGGCAATCTGCTCGCGGCCATATTGCTTTTTGACCGGAGCAGGCACCAGGCCGACCTTCACGTAGTTATTGATCATCGATGGCGTAATGACGGGCTGCTCAACGCAAATGGACAGCGGCTCCATCCACAGCGCAACATACTCAATAACCTGGTCGCGATAGAGCGTCACATTGGGCAACTGGTCATAGCGCGGCAGACTCAACGTATTGAGTTTGCGCACGATTTCGGACTGAATAAATGCATCGGGCAGCACAGTGGGCTGAATATCCTCAGGCTTAATACTGACCGACGAATCGGACATCGGAATAACGTGTTTAACGTGGTTCATAAAGGTCCTCCGTTCATTTTCTATATTGTATTCTAGGTTATCTAGTTTTGCATACCACATAGCCGGCAAGAAAATTGGCGGGAAAGTGCACTGATGCATCGTCCCGCCATATAGTTAATTGATAGCAACCTTACATAAGATATATTATCGTACTTATCCACGGAGAAACGCGTATGCGCTCGTTGCCGCTATGGCTCCGTCCGAAACAGCGGTCACAACCTGGCGTAAACGTTTGGAACGGATGTCGCCAGCGGCAAATAGACCTGGCGTGCGGGTCGCCATGGATTCATCAGTCAGAATGCCGCCATCAGGCGCCAGATCGACTAGATGCTCAACAAGCTCGGTATGGGGCTGCGTTCCGGTAAAAACAAAGATGCCAAACGAGCCGGGCTCAAATGACTCGGTATGAGTCTCGCCGGATGCATTGTCCTTAAAGGTAATCGTCGTTGGCATGGCTTCGCCCGATAGCTCCACAATACTAGTTTGGTACCTAACTGTAATATTGTCCTTTGCGAGTACTTTCTGAACAACACCATCGGGCGCACGGAACTGGTCGCGGCGCAGCACGATGGTCACACTGCTGGCAATGTCGGACAGGAACAGCGCCTCCTCGCATGCCGAATTGCCGCCTCCGATAACAAAGACCCGCTTGCCACGGAAGAACATGCCGTCACACGTCGCGCAATACGAAACGCCACGACCGCGATACGTATCCTCGCCTGCGAAACCTGCCGGACGCGGCGTGGCACCCATGCAAGCGATAACGCTCGAGGCCAGCGTATCGCCCATATCGTGATGCACCGTAAACAACGCTGCATCGGCATCGTAATCGATACCCGTAACCATGCTCCATGTAACCTGTGCTCCCAGGCCCTCTGCATGCTGCTGAAAACACTCGCCGAGTTCGGCGCCACTCAGGAGCGGGAAACCCGGATAGTTCTCGACCTCATTGGTTGTGGCGATCTGCCCTCCCGACATGCCCTGCTCAATCACGGTCGTCGTCAGGTTGGCACGCGCAGCATAAATGGCGGCAGCATAGCCCGCGGGGCCGCCACCGATAATCGCAACATCGATCGGCTTATCGGTAGTCATGAAGCGTCCTTTCGTCGAAACGTTGTCGTTCTTTGCGCTCATACCCAAATTTACGTGAACGTGACACTCATGCACTACAATGATAAATCCATGTTACAACGTCGAAGGGGAGTTATCGATGGATCAGACGCAGACGAGCGACGACGCTCCCCTGCTTACGCTCAGCACTCCCCAATCGAAGAAAACCACGCTCTCGGCTCAGCAAAAACCTCTCGTGACCATCGTGCACGCCTCGGTCGGCTCGGGCCACAAGGCCGCCGCAAATGCGATTGCGCAGGCATTCGACCTCATCCGCGGCAACAATGGCATCCCCGAGGATGTTGAGATTGAAGTACTCGATATCCTTGATTTTGGACGTATTAAATTCGACGGCAATAAAACCGCGGCTTCTTTTACGGGAGCCACGCGCCCCATTTACGACCTGACCTGGCGATATACGCTTACGGGACATCTGCTCTGGGGCGGCGGCACAGCATGGTCGCGAATTATGTTCCCCGCCTTCAACGAATATATTCGTAGCCGCAGGCCCATAGCCGTGGTCGCAACGCACATCACAGCAGCCAATGTCGCCGTGGGCGCCCGCGTAATTACGGGTATCGATTATCCGGTCATCTGCGTGCCGACCGACTACGAAGTCGAGGGCTGGTGGCCCCACAAGGACACCGATCTATTCTGTGTTGCCAACGAATTTATGTCCGAAACGCTGCGTCCGCGCAAGGTGCCCGAGGCAAAGATTCGCATTACCGGCATTCCTATTCGCGCCGGATTCGACACGGATTACGATCGCGAGGAAGAGCTAGCCAAGTTCAACCTCCCCACCGACAAGACCGTCGTGCTGGTTATGGCCGGCGCCAGTTTACCTCAACCGTACGTCCGCTTTCGCGCGGCGATGGACCAGACCCTCCCCTTCCTACGCAGCTTTGAGGACATGCATTTTGTCTTTTTGCCGGGCAAGGATGAGGAATACGCCGACCGCCTCAAGACGCTCTTCGACGCCATGAAGCTCGAAAACGTTACGGTTCTGGACTACGTGGACGACATGGCGGCCCTCATGCACGGCTGCGACCTGGCAATTCTCAAATCGGGCGGACTCACCGTCACCGAGTGCCTGTGCGCGCATCTGCCGATGATCCTGCTGGGCAAGTCCTATGGCCAGGAAAAGGCCAACACCACGATGCTCACCGGCATGGGCGCCAGTATGCATGTCACCACCGCACGAGAACTCATCGTAACCCTGCGCCACCTGCACGACCATCCCGAATCACTCAAAGCGCTACTCATCAACGGCGAAGTTCTACGCCGCCCCCACGCAGCCGAAGACATAGCCATCGCAACCATGGAGCTCGTAGGCAAACCCCAAAAGCGCAAACGAGCCTTCTGCCGCTTCTACTGGGGCGGAAAATATCCGCTAGCGTCTTTATGTCCGCTTACCTGCGGGAGGCCCCTATATATCATCCCATGCTCAAACATTCTCGCTTCGCTGCGAAACTGCGCGTGGGACGATATATAGGGGCCTCCCGCAGGTAAGCTGCGTTTACGTACTAGCAGCTATACCAGATTCCCCTCCAGTAGAATCTGCAAAGGGGAACCAGAAAATATAAATACAGTAAGTCGATGCGACAAAGGAGGCGTCCCTTTATCGCATCGACTTACTAGAAAAGTAAATATTGCTTCAAGCGAGTAGCCGCCCGCCCGGGGCTTACCTATATCGTTCCACGCGCAGTTTCGCAGCGAGCGAAGCGACGCGAGAATGTTTGAGCATGGAATGATATGTGTGAGAGGCGGGCGGGAGGGATAAGAGCGTCCCTAGGCGACGCCGCTGGAGCCAAAGCCTCCTTTGCCTCGGTCGGTTTTGTCTAGTTCTTCTACTTCTACGAGGTTGACCGTGGGGACTTCTTGGATGACGAGCTGGGCGATGCGGTCGCCTTTGTTGATTTGGATGTCGTTGGTGGGATCCAGGTTGATAAGGATAACCTTGAGTTCTCCTCGGTAGTGGGCGTCAATGAGGCCCGGCGTGTTGACTATAGACAGGCCCTGCTTGATGGCCAAGCCGCTGCGGGGCTGGACGAAGCCGGCGTAGCCGTCGGGCAGGGCGATGGCCAGCCCAGTAGAGACCAGACGGCGTTCGAAGGGCTTCAGGACGCAGTCCTCATTGGAGCGCAAATCCAAGCCGGCATCGGTGGGATGGGCGTATTTGGGAAGCTCGACGGTGGGATCGAGACGCTTTATGTTGACGGTAATGTTGGGCATGGAATCACCTTAGCTTGTCGAGCTCTTGCAGAAACTCATCGACGTCTTTGAAATCGCGGTAGACCGAGGCAAAGCGGATGTACGCCACCTTGTCAATCTTGGCCAAGCGCTTGAGCACCATGTCACCCAACTCATGGGACGTAACGGCCGTCAGTGTGCGAGAGCGCAGCTCGACCTCGATGTCATCGATAATCTCATTGAGCTTCTTAGTGTCGATATCGCGCTTGATGGTGGCGCGCATCAAGCCGACGAGCAGCTTATTGCGATCGAACCGCTGCTTGGTTCCGTCTGACTTAATGACCTCGATTGGGTCTTCGCATCGCTCGAACGTTGTAAAGCGATAGTTACACGAGCAACATTCGCGACGGCGCTTAATGGTGTTATTTGACTCCTGCATACGGGAATCAACGACGCGGGTATGTGCCTTGCCGCATTTGGGACAGCGCATGGTACCTCCTCTTAAACGATAACAAGGGTACCATGCGCAGCGCGATAATGATTACGAACGAGCAGGAACCTTAAGATGCGCACCGGCGGCGAGCGAACCATGCTCCAGATGATTGACGTTACGGATCATGTCGGAAGTCTCTTGCGTGGAAAGGCCTTCGATTGGATATTCCACGGCAAGCGACCAAAGAGAGTCGCCAGGCTGAACGCGAATGGTCTCGTAAGTAATGTTGGAAACGGACTCGGCATACGCGGCGTGACGAGCGCTAAAGACCGAAGTAGCGAGGACAAAGAAGAGCGTAAGCGCAACGGCGACGGCGACAATCGTCGGAACCTTCAGGGCAACGCGGGCCGGCGCGACTACAGCCTGCTGATTGCGAGCAGGCTTTACGGTCAAAGGCTGAATGCCGGAGCGGCCACCCTGAACAACCGTAAAAGTAGGTTCTGCAGGCGTCTCGAGCTTAAGGGCGAGGTTACCCTGGACCATATTCGTTGCGTTCATCATGTTCTCCTCTCGCGTGTTTTGCTGAGAACAGTTTTATCAAGCCGCGCGGACAAAAATGTCTAGCGCGAGAACGAATGTTCGGTTATTATTATCTTCGAACAGTTGTTCCTGTCAAGCAAAATTCGAACATTTGTTTGACATGGGTAGAGAGGATGCCCTGATGGCTCGCAAAATTACCAAGCGTCAGCAGCAAATTTACGACTTCATCAAGGAATATCAGCAGGAGAAGGGTTATCCGCCCAGCGTGCGCGAGATGGCTTCTGCTGTGGGCCTTTCCTCCCCCAGCACCGTGCACGCCCATCTCTCTGCCCTGGAGGCGCGAGGGCTACTCAAGCGCGATGCCACCAAGCCGCGCGCCCTGGAACTCTTTAACGAGGACGGTTCCTCTGTCTCAATTTCTAAATCTGACGAGCCCACCGCCCCTCGCGGAACGGTCTCGCTACCGCTCGTTGGTCGCGTCGCGGCTGGGATCCCCATTCTGGCCGAGCAGAATATCGAAGACACTTTTACTATCCCGACCGAAATCGCGACTGATCAGGGTTCCTTTATCCTTGAGGTGCATGGGAGCTCAATGATCAATGTCGGCATCTTCAATGGCGATTACATCATCGTCCGTGAACAAAAGAATGCCATGAACGGCGAAATTGTCGTGGCCATGATCGATGGTTCAGCGACCGTCAAGACGTTCTACAAGGAGCAGGGACGTGTACGCCTGCAGCCTGAGAATGACACCATGGAGCCTATCTATGCAACGAATCCCGTTATCCTGGGCAAAGTCGTCGGCTTGATGCGCCGGTTCTCGTAATGCAAAAACGCATCACCATCTTTGATACCGTCCGCGGGTTTACGATGATTTCTATGGCAGGTTTTCACGCTTGCTATGATCTTGCCTACCTGTACGGCTGGGATATGCCTTGGTTTACCCAGACTGTCTTTCAAGACGTCTGGCGCGCCAGCATCAGCTGGGTATTTTTGTTTATCGCGGGTTGGATGTGCACTCTTTCGCGCAACAATATCAAACGTGCCGCCAAATACGCCTTAGCAGCACTCGTTGTCTGGTTGGCAACAACACTTGTCTCAGTCGACGATTCGGTTAATTTTGGCATCATCTACTGCATGGCCGCATGCACCGGCATCGTGGCGTTGACCGATCCCGTCCTTAAGAAGATAACGGCGAGATGGAGCATGCCCCTATGCCTTGTGTTGTTCGCCCTCACCTGGAGCATCCCCAAAACGATCTACCCTGTCCCCTACCTGGCGTGGCTGGGATTTCCGAGCCCTGGGTTTGTCTCAGGTGATTACTACCCCATCATCCCGTTTATCTTTATGTATCTTGCAGGATACTTCGCCGCACACATAGCGCAGAGTATCGATAAGACCGTCCCTAGCTGGGCCTACGCCAACCCCCTGCCGGCGCTCGCCAGCCTTGGACGTCGCGCTCTCCCCTTTTATCTGCTGCATCAGCCCATCATTCTGGGCATTTTGGAGCTCGTCTACTCGGTGCGATAACGCTCGAGCCGCGGTGCAATACGAGCCGGCAACTTCGCCACAATGCGAACGCCGTCCTCGAGATATTCCTCATGCAGAAGGGTTCCCTGCTCATGCACCAGCGTGATGAGAGCGCCCTCACGATACGGGATATCAGCGGAGAGCAGCACATCGGTGGCAGCTGCCTCGCGAGCAATCCGGTCGACGAGATCGTCGAGCCCCTCGCCCGTTTGGGCCGAGAACAGAACGGCCTCCGGATAGCGACGACGGAAACTCAATCGATCGACGCTATCGAGAAGATCGATTTTATTGAATACGGTCAGCGTTAAACGCTCTCCGGCGCCGATCTCATCAAGCACGCGGTCGACAGCCTCCAGCTGCCGCTCATAGTCCTCGTCAGACGCATCTACGACTTTGAGAATTAGATCGGCACCCAAAACCTCGGACAGCGTCGATTTAAAGGCATCGACCAGACCATGGGGCAGCTTTTGAATAAAGCCGACGGTATCGGTAATCGTCATGCCGCGACCGCCGGGCAGACGATACGAACGCGTCGTCGGGTCGAGCGTAGCAAACAGCTTGTCCTGCGAAAGTACCGTAGAGCCGGTCAGACGATTGAGTAACGTCGATTTACCGGCATTGGTATAACCGGCTAACGCGACGCGAAACGCCGGCGACTCAATGCGACTCTTGGATTGAACATCGCGACGCTGTTCAACCTGCTTGAGCTCACGACGAAGCGCAGCGATCTTATTACGAATGAGGCGACGGTCGACCTCGAGCTGACTTTCGCCCTGACCAAAACGTGAGCCGATGCCGCCGCGCGTCTGCTCCTTGGCGAGATGGCTCCACATGCCACGCAGGCGATGCAACAAATATTGAAGCTGTGCCAGCTGTACCTGCAGGCGTCCCTCACGCGTCTGAGCATGCAGGCCAAAGATATCCAGGATCAGTGCTGTGCGATCGATAATCTTTACCGGCTCGCCCACGGCTTTCTCCAAATAGGATTGCTGCGAGGGGGTCAGGTCGTCGTCAAAAATAACGACATCGGCATCCATGCGATGTACCAGGCCGCACAGCTCTTCAACCTTACCGGAACCGATAAACGATTTAGGATACGGCTTTACCAAACGCTGCGACAAGCGTGCCACGCACCGGGCACCAGCTGTGTGGGCAAGACGCTCCAGCTCATCAAGCGAGCGATCGAGCGGCCATGCATTGTCGCGCCACTCAACACCAACTAAAATGGCACGCTCGGGCTCGGGTGCCGTGGGAACAAGGGGGAAACGGGCCATTAGGCAGCCTCAATACGATGCAGGATATCCTCAACGACCTCATCGATCGTACATTCATCCATATCAAACCACACGATACGGTCATCGCGCTTAAACCACGAAAGCTGACGCTTGGCATAACGACGCGAACGCATCTTAATGAGTTCGCGGGCCTCATCCATGCTCATCACGCCATTGAAAGCATCAATGATCTCTTTATAGCCAATTGCCTGCATCGACGTCAGGGCATCTCCCAGACCCTGGGCCATAAGACCGCGGACCTCATCGACAAGACCCTGCTCAAACATCAGATCGACGCGCAGATTAATGCGCTCGTAGAGCACCTCGCGATTACGCGTCAGACCAAACCATAGGGCATGATAATGCTCGCGCGGAACACTAAACTGACTTTTTTGCTGTGCATAGGAGATACCATCATCATGCATCTCGAGCGCACGAATCACACGGCGCACGTTATGGTGATGAATAACAGCAGCCGATTCTGGATCGCGCTCGGCAAGCAGGGCATGCAGTTCTTCCTCGCCAATACGCTCGGCAAGCTCCTGATAGCCCGCACGGCGATCGTCCTCAAGTTCACCCGAGGGAAAGTCCATCTCATCGAGGGCTGCCTTGAGATATAGCCCCGTACCTCCGCAAAAAACCGGCAGGCAACCCGAACCAAGGAGACGTTCAACATGCGCGCGAGCGTCAGCCTGATAAAGCGCAGCAGAATATGCCACACCCGGCTCTACAATGTCGACGAGACGCAGCGGCGCCGTGCACTCATCGGGCGCCATCTTTGCGGTACCGATGTCCATGCCGCGATAGATTTGCATCGCATCACACGACAGCACTTCGGACGAAAGACGAGCTGCCAAACGGTCGGCAACATCACTCTTACCAACCGCCGTCGGACCGACGATCGCAACGGCGGAAAGACCTGCCCCGGAAGAAACCATTAGCGCGGCTCGCCCACAACGGAACCGGATAAATACCAGGTCTTGGCAACGTCAACGTCAACATCAACGATCTTGCCAACAAGCTGATCGATGCTGTAACCCTCGGGGATAGGCGCATGCACGGTCTGATTCTTGGGACTCTTGCCCAGCAGGACCGCATCGTTCTTTTTACTCGTTCCCTCAATGAGCGCGGGAACCACAGTATGAAGCTCGCCCTGGTTATACTCGTGTGCCGTGGTCTCGATAACCTTAACCAGGCGGTTGAAACGCTCGAGAATAACCTCATGCGGCGTAGGATCGTCAATCTCGGCGGCCGGGGTACCGGCGCGCTTGGAATAGATGAAGGTATAGGCCTGAGCATAGCGGACCGTCTCAGCAAGCGAGAGCGTCTGCTCAAAGTCTTCTTCAGTCTCGCCCGGGAAGCCAACGATAATGTCGGTCGAGAGCGCGATATCGGGCATGCGGTTGCGAATGCGATCGACCAGGCCCAGATAGTCCTCGCGTGTATAACGGCGATTCATCTCTTTGAGGATCCGCGTCGAACCTGACTGGACGGCCAGGTGCAGTTGCGGCATTACGGCAGGCGTCTCGGCCATGGCGTCGATGGTCTCGGGCAGCAGGTCCTTAGGATGCGAAGACGTAAAGAAGATACGCTCCACACCCGTATCGCCCACGGCACGCAGCAAATCGGCAAAACGCGGCTTGCCAAACAGATCGCGACCATATGAGTTAACGTTTTGGCCCAGCAGCGTAATCTCACGCACGCCCTGGCGCACCAGACCGGTCACCTCGTCGACAATCTCCTCGAAGGGGCGGCTCTTTTCGCGACCACGTACGTACGGCACGATGCAATAGGTGCAGAAATTATTGCAGCCCGTCATGATGGGCACCCAGGCGTGATACTGAGTCTCGCGATGCCACGGCATGCTCATGGCATCCGTATCCTCATGCTCATTGGTGCGGATATGACGCTTACCATCAAGGAACGCCTCGGCAATGAGCTCGGCCACATGTGCAATGGAATGCGTGCCAAAGATGACATTGACGTTATCGACGTTGGTGAGCAGGCCCTCGCCATCGCGCTGCGCGATGCAGCCACCAACGGCAACCACGCGCTTGCCCGAAGGCGAAGGCGGCAGGCTTTTGCAGGAATTGCACTGACCGTACAGGCGAGTATCGGCGGCCTCGCGCACGCAGCACGTCATGAAGACAACGATATCGGCATGCGCGGGATCGAGCGCCATGAGGCAGCCATACGAATCAAGCAGACCGCTCACACGCTCGGAGTCGTGCTGATTCATCTGGCAGCCAAAGGTGCGGATAAAGTAGGTTTTACCGGCAAGAATATCGCGTACGGAACGCTGGTCCATGTGCATAAGTCCTAACGATGGGGAGCGAAACGAGGCAAGCAGAAGCTATGCCACAGGCTTAACATCATCCATGACGACGTTATCCATAGCAGCTCGATTGATCTGATGAACGTAGATAGAAAGGCGGATGGCCGTGCGCGAGTCCCCGTTAATGAGGATGTCGGAGAACACGGGCGCGCAGGAAATATCAAAACCGGTTGGAATCAAAAAACCGCGCGCGATAGCAACGGCCTTAATGGCCTGGTTGACGGCACCGGCGCCGACACACTGGATGTTGACGGGTACACCATCCTTGACCATGCCGGCGATGGCGCCGGCAACGGACGCGGGCGATGATTTGCTTGATACCTTCAGGCAATCCATGAAGAAACTCCTGCATTTAAAAGTACGTTTTAACTGCAATAACTGTATCGTACCGAGTGGACTCGGTAAAGGCACTATTCCTCTTTGGCAAGATCAAAGGTCACGGTGATTCGATCACGCGAAACACGGATCTTTGGGTCGCCGCAAAGGTTGAGATAGTACCGGGCGGCAAGGTCATTAAAGTCGCGCTCCACAGCGCGCGAAAACTGTGCCATGTCATCCTTGGCAATACGTAGCCCGCGACGATCCTTCGCGAGATCGACAGGAGCCGGCGCATGCGAGGACGAATCACGCTCGTGCAGCAGACGCGCGGTCACACCGCGAACGGGCTTAATCTGCCCTGCTAAAATGCGATGGGCCGTGCGCTCGGACATCTCAAGACCCAAACCCGAACAAATACGGATAAAGTCCTCGGCATCAGAAGCAAGGCCTAAACGATCGACAACCGGAAGCTCGCTCTCGTCATCAATGAACAGGAGACGAGACGTATCGAGCCGACTTGACGCTTGAGCATAAAGGGTCGCGGCAATCTCAGACGGAGAACCGAGATAGACATCGCAACCACGCAACTCCTCGAGCGCAAACTCACAAGCAGCGCGAATAATATTATGTGGGCCGCGAGCGCAGACATAACGTCCGTCCTCATCCTTGACGGCCTGGGGCCAGCTGGACTGATCGGCACGCTCACTGAGGCGGTCGACCGCAACGCTCACCTTGAAGGCTGAACCAAGATCGACGCCGGACGTGACCACACGGGCCTCGTCGGTGTTCTGCTTAATCGAAAACAATGCCATGCCACGACCGTGAACGCCCCAACGGTCCATCTTCATGCTCTCGAGCTTGGAGGTAACGCGGGCATCAAAGATTCGCTCTTGCATATCCTGCGGAACGCCAGAACCGTTATCCAGAAAGACAAGCGTGCGGACGCCATCTTCCTTGGTCGTGGCGAGATAGACCTTGTCGGCGCCGGCATCGCGAGCATTACGGAGCATTTCGATGACGATGTCCTCGACATGCTGAATGTCGTGCTTAGCCTGGCGCCGCTCGGCCTCCGAAACGCGGAGGCGGACATACCCCTCGCCAAGGTTCTCCTCGACGCGAAGGTTGCCCTCCCCCGACATCGACGCGATAAATGAGATGAGCTCGTTCGCGTCGCTCATGTTATTTAGCGATATCGACAGCGCGGCTCTCGCGAATCACGACGACGCGCACCTGACCGGGATACTCCATCTCTTCCTCGATCTGATGGGCGATATCGTGAGCCAGGACCGTGGACTGGGCATCGGAGATCTTGTCCGGCTGGACCATGACGTGGACCTCGCGACCGGCCTGCATGGCATAGGTACGTTCGACGCCGTCATGGGAGTTGGCGATCTCCTCAAGCTTCTCAAGACGCTTGATGTAGTTCTCGGCAGACTCGCGACGGGCACCGGGGCGAGAGGCAGAGACAGCATCGGCGGCCTGCACCAGGACATCGAGCACCGTGTTGGGGTCGACATCGGCATGGTGAGCCTCAATAGCGTGGACGATAACGGGCTTCTCGCCATAACGGCGGGCAAGCTCGGCGCCGATGACGGCATGCGGGCCCTCGACGTCGTGGTCGATTGCCTTGCCCAGGTCATGAAGCAGGCCGGCGCGCTTGGCGGTCACAACGTCCAGGCCAAGCTCGGAAGCCATCACGCCGCACAGATCAGAGACCTCGAGGGAATGCTGAAGCACGTTCTGACCAAACGAGGTACGGTAGCGCAGGGCACCAAGGGTCTTGACGATCTCGGGGTGCAGATCGTGGATGCCGGTATCGAAGGCAGCCTGCTCGCCAGCCTCGCGCACGCGCTGCTGAACCAGGTCGGCGGCCTTGTGATACATCTCCTCGATACGGGCAGGGTGAATGCGGCCGTCGGCGATGAGGTTCTCGAGGGCGACGCGGGCGGTCTCACGACGGACCGGGTCGAAGCTCGAAAGAACGACGGTCTCGGGCGTGTCGTCGATCACGAGGTTGACGCCGGAAACCTGCTCGAAGGTCCGGATGTTGCGACCCTCGCGACCGATGATACGGCCTTTGAGGTCATCAGAGGGAATGTGCACGGAGGTAACGGTGACCTCGGCAGTGTGATCGGCAGCGCAGCGCTGAATCGCCAGAGACAGAATCTCCTGGGCGGTCTTGTGGCACTCGGCGCGAACCTGCTGCTCAGACTCGCGAATGATCGTGGCGGCCTCGTGGGTGACCTCGCCGCGAACCTTATCAAGGAGCTCCTTGTGCGCGTCCTCGCGGGTAAGGTCGGCGATACGCTCGAGCTCGGAGGTCTGCTTTGCGCAGAGCTCCTCGAGCTCACGGGAGCGCTTCTCGACCTGACCGGCCTGGCTGGACAGCTGATGCTCGCGCTTGTCGAGAGCGTCGTTGCGGCGATCGAGAGATTCCTCGCGCTGCATCACGCGGTTCTCGAGCGTACGAATCTCGTTCTTACGCTGCTTGTCCTCGGCCTCAGCGGCCTGCTTGTTCTTGATGATCTCCTCTTTAGCCTCGAGCAGAGCCTCTTTTTTGAGGGTCTCGGCCTGACGCTTAGCATCACCGATCAGGGACTCAGCCTGTGCGTGTGCCGACTGGATTTTTTCGTCGGCCTCGTGAAGACTACCCTGCTTGGCGGTGCGCATGTAGGCAATGGCGGCGATGGCACCCAAAATGATGCCAACGAGCGCTGCGATGATAGGCATGCTCACTCCTTTTTATGGATTCGTTACACAACAAAGCGAACCGTCCTTACGAACGGCTCGCGACATTTGAGTAATATGGGCGCAGCTTATGCGGGTCGGATACAGATAAACATATAAACAAACTCATCACAGATGAGCACATATCACAAAGCAAATGACAGTGTTTATCGTACGTTGAACCACAACAACTGTCAAATAAATGGCCCCAGCACGGCGGCTAAAACGCGGTGAACGGCAGGGCCACAAAACGCATACGCCTAAACCGCACATTCCTCACGTTCGGCATCGAGACGTGCCTTAACGGCATGGGCGGCGATGTGATACGAGAAGCCCTTGCCCATCAAAAACCGAACCAGTTTTTCGAAT
Source organism: uncultured bacterium (assembly GCA_905214615.1). Lineage (GTDB taxonomy): Bacteria > Actinomycetota > Coriobacteriia > Coriobacteriales > Coriobacteriaceae > Collinsella. Next base: position 20,221 of record CAJMMX010000022.1, read on the forward strand.
CCGCGCGTCTCTGGAACACGCCGCTTGGCGAGCAGGGCTGACGCACGCGCCAAATCGTCTTCGACGGCAAAATAATCCTCGGGATAACCGGGAATGTCATCGAGCACGACATGACGGCGCTTGAGCTCGGTCTCGATTTTACGCTGTCCCCAACCGCGCCGCTTGCGTTCCTCGATAAAGTACGAGCAAAAGCGGTTCTCGTCTAAAAAGCGATACTCGGTGGCGCGCTCGACGGCGAAATCGATCGCGGGCTGGCGAAAGCCGTAGCGTGCCAACTTGTCACGGACCTCACCCGTCGCATGGTCGCGTCGCGATAGCATCTCGGTCACCATGGTAAGTGCACATTTACGCTCGATGAGCTGCACCGCTTCACGAAAGTTATCCCAATCACAGGGAAGATCGGGGCGATTTTTGACATACAGGCGCGCGACCCGCACGGGAATCCAAATGGACCGCTCAAAACCGCCCTCAAGCTCACAATCGATATGTGCGCAAGGCTTTTTGGACGCATACCCGCTCGAGAACGAGGAGGCCGCCTTCTTATCGGGAAGGACAACCGTGGCCTCGGTCACCGTATACGACATGAGCGTAACCGCTACTCGTCGTCATCATCGAGCATGGCGGAACCATCGATGGCGTAAAGCTCGTCAAACTCCTCAGGCGCAGGCTGATCGGTCAGCTCGACCTCGGACGGAGCATCGTCATCAAACTCAAGCCCGCAGGCAAGGCGGACCTTATGCTCAATCTCGTCGGCGCAATCGGGGTGTTCGCGCAGGAACGCCTTGGCGGCCTCGCGACCGTTGCCGAGCTTGTCCTCGCCATAGGCAAACCAGGAGCCCATCTTCTTGCAAATGCCGCACTCGACAGCCATGTCCAGAATCGAGCCCTCCTTAGAGATGCCCGTACCGTACATGATGTCGAACTCAGCAGAACGGAACGGAGCTGCCACCTTGTTCTTAACGACCTTGGCGCGCACGCGGTTACCGATAACCTCATCCTTAAGCTTAATGCTGTCGATGCGGCGAATGTCGATACGCACCGAAGAGAAGAACTTAAGGGCGCGGCCGCCCGTCGTGGTCTCAGGGTTGCCGAACATGACGCCGATCTTCTCTCGCAGCTGGTTAATGAAGATGCATGTCGTGTTGGACTTGGACAGCGAGCCGGCGAGCTTGCGGAGCGCCTGACTCATCAGACGAGCTTGCAATCCGACCGTGGTATCGCCGATCTCTCCCTCGATCTCGGCACGCGGGGTCAGCGCGGCGACGGAGTCGACGACGATGGCATCGATGGCGCCGGAACGCACGAGCATGTCAACAATCTCGAGCGCCTGCTCACCCGTATCAGGCTGGGAAATCAGTACCTCGTCGATATCCACGCCAATGCGCGCGGCATACGTGGGATCGAGCGCGTGCTCGGCATCGATAAATGCCACCACGCCACCCATTGCCTGGGCTTCGGCCAGGATCTCGAGCGAAAGCGTCGTCTTACCGGAGGACTCAGGACCGTAAATCTCGACGATACGGCCGCGCGGCACACCGCCGATACCCAGAGCGGCATCGAGTGCCAGAGCGCCCGTGGGGATGGCCTCAACCTCAAGCTCGGGGCCGCCGTCACCATACCTCATGATGGAGCCTTGACCGAACTTCTTCTCGATCTCGGCCTTGGTGGTGGCGATCATCTCATCGCGCTCTTTACCCGTCGTGCGAGCATGAACGGTACGTACGGGACCTGAATTCTTGGCCATGAATAGCCCTCCTCTTAACAACCTGCATCGATAATAAACGAACGGCTGTTCGTGGTCAACCGTTCAGGCCAATCATATGCAGGCAGTCTTTCCAAAACCCAACCAAACGCCGACCAAACACTGACCAAATGCTTGACCACAAAGGGGCAAATAAGAACAAGAAAGGCAAAAATACACCTATGACCAGCGCAAACGCTAAATTCGTCAGGGGTCCCTATCTCCACAATTAAGGGGCCCGAAGGCCCCTTAAAACACGTCTATTCCATAGAGTTGAGCACAAGGGCAATGCGTCCCAATGCCTCCGCGACCGCATGGGCACGAACACACGAACGGTCGCCCTCATAGTGGCAGCGCACAGAGTCCACGACCGGCACTTCCCCATCAGCCGCGCGATACGCCCAGCCAATATAGAAAGCGCCAGCCGGATCGTCCTCAGTGCCGCCGCCGGGGCCGGCATAACCCGTTGCGCTCACTGCAATATCGCTCTGGTACAGCTCCAGCGAACCCGCCGCCATCTCGCGCGCGGTCTGATGCGACACCGCGGTATAGCGGTCGAGCGTCTCCTGATCAACACCCAAAACGCGATGCTTGATCTCATCGCAGTAGGTCACCGCACCGCCACGCAGCACCGCCGAGGCGCCCGGGATATCGGCAATCGTCGAGGCGATCATACCTGCTGTCAGCGACTCAGCCGTCGAAACCGTCACGCCCCGAGCGCTCGCGCGCTCGACAATATGACGCGCCAGCTCCTCGTTATGTGCGGAAATCTGCTCAAAAGAGTCCGTCATACCCACCAGAACCTAGACCGAAAAGACGATCTTGCGGCAGTTCCAGAAGTACTGGGCGCCCGAGATAACGGTCAGGACAACGGCAACGGCGTACAGGAAGCGCGACACCGAGTAGATGCCGAGCGTCAGCGCCAGCGGGCCAAGGTGCAAGCCGGCCATAGCAAAGACGCACAGGTAACCGCAGATGGAGACCATCGTGGTCGCCGTCTTGTACTTGCCAAGCTTATCGGCGGCAACGACCACGCCGGCGGCACTCGCGACCATGCGAAGGGCGCTCACCAGAAGCTCACGGAACAGGATAATGAACACGGACCACACGGTCACAGCGCCAAAATCCAAGAACAGCAACAGAGCCGAGAACACCAGCAGCTTATCGGCAATGGGGTCCAAGAATTTACCGAAGTCGGTAATCTCATTGCGCGAACGCGCCAGATAACCGTCGACCTTATCGGTGCACGACAGGATCACATACAGAATGAAGGCAGCGGCGGCGAGCGGGCCGTCGAAGGTGCTCCAATCTGTACCGGCAACACTCGTGTGAGAAAGCGCCGACACGATCATGAACACCGGGATAAAGACGATGCGAACGCACGTCACGATGTTGGCGGGCGTCCAAACACTCGTCAGTTCCTTATTGCTCTCGTTTGCCACGATGCTCTCCTACTCCACAACATGGCCGATAAGCTCATAGCAGAAGCTATCGGTAAACTCGACCGTCAGAATATCGCCCACGGACGCCTCACTGGCGTCCAAGTGCACCGCGCCATCGGAATCGGGCGCCTGGAACCAAGCATGGCCGATCAGCTCGGCGCCGTCCTCGGTCTCCTCGATGCCGTCGACAATCACCTGGGCGCGCTCGCCCACATGTGCGGCGGTGGCGGCAAAACCGAGCGACTCGGCCAGGTCCATGGCCTCCTGGGCGCGCTCGAGCTTGACCTCCTCATCGACCTGACCCTCCATCTTAGCGGCCAGGCTGCCCTCCTCCTGCGAGTAGGCAAAGACACTCGTGTAGTCAAAGCCGACGGTGTCCATAAAGTCGATAAGGTCGCGGAACTCGTCGTCGGTCTCGGTCGGGAAGCCGACCATGGCCGTGGAACGGATCACGATGCCGGGGATACGCTCACGCAGATCGCGGAACAGGTCCTCGAGCTCCTGGCGCGAACCAGAACGGCGCATAGCCTTGAGGATGCGCGCGTCGCAGTGCTGCACGGGGATATCGATATAGGGCAGCACCTCGGGCATATCGCGAATCGTATCGATAAGCTCGTCGGTCATGCCCTCGGGCTGCAGATAGAGCACGCGGACCCAGACGTTGTGCGGGCGCACGGCCTCGGCGACGGCATGCAGCAGCTGCGCCAGATTGCGCGGCGAGCCATCGGTGGCGTCTTCGTCGGCAAAGTCGGTGCCCCAAATACCCGTGTCCTGGCCGATCAGCACGATCTCGCGCACACCGCCGGCAACCAGGTCGCGTACCTCGGAGATAATGCTCTCGGCATTGCGCGAGTGATAACGACCGCGGATATACGGGATCATGCAGAAGCTGCAGAAGCGGTTGCAGCCATCGGAAATCTTGACGTAAGCAACGGCGCCCTCGACAGTGCGCTTGACTTGCGGAATATAGGCAGCGATCTCACGCTCGACACCCAGCACGCCATCGATGACCGCCACGACGCCGTCCTCCTCGTCGGCCTTCACAAAGGCAGCGACCTCGGGCAGCTCGTCAGGCAGGTCGTCGCCATAGCGCGACGGCACACAGCCGCACATGACGATGGGACAAGAACGAACGCCGTCCTGAACCTCGTTGGCGAGCTCGAGCGTGGTCTCGATGCTCTCGGACGTTGCGGAGGCGAGGAACGAGCATGTATTGACGATGGCGATATCGGCATCCTGCGGGTCGAATGCCTCCTCGTAGCCCGCGGCGGTCAAAAGAGAACGCATGCGGTCGGTGTCAACCTCGTTCTTAGCGCACCCGAGGGTGATGTAGAGCACGGAGCCCAACGGTGTATCCATGTTGGAGAGCAGTCCTTTCGAATGATATTAGCGGTAGTTGGTGAACTGCAGCGGCTGGCCGTAGTCCTGGTCGCGCAGGAACTGGATCACGGTCTGCAACGCGTCCTTCGAAGCAGAGGAAACACGCAGCTTGTCGGCCTCGATAGTCACCTTGACCTTGACCTTGAGCTTTTGGTCCTTGATGTCCTTGTTGATCTTCTTGGCGGTCGCCTGGTCGATACCCTCGACGATATGGCCGAGCACGCGAACGGTGCCGCCCGATGCCGCCTGCGGAGCATCCCACGAGACAGCCTTGAGGTCGATGCCGCGCTTGATGAGCTTGGAGCTCAGCACGTCGATAATCTGCTTGGAGACAAAGTCGGCCGGGGCGTTGATCGTAAAGAGCTTGTCGCCCTTCGAAAGCTCGATCGTGGCGCCGGAATCCTTCAGGTCATAGCGCTGGGAAATCTCGCGCGTGGTTTGCTGGAAGGCGTTGTCGACCTCTTGCATGTTGACCTCGGACACGACGTCGAAGCTGGAATCTTTAGCCATGATGTTTCCTTTCGCGTACGAGCGGCTTAGTAGCTATCGTACGAATAGTCGGTAGAATCGGTGGGCGTCTGGCCGTCAGTTGCGGTATCGGCGCCATCCGTGGACTGGGCATCGGTGCCGTCGGTGGTGTCGGTACCATCGGTGGTGTCGGTACCATCAGAACTTTCACCATTCTCGGAACCAGTCGTCTCCTTCTTGGGAACGGTGATCGTCACACGCGCCACGCCCGAGGTCTTGGTATCGTAACGGACCTTTTCGCCGTTCTTGGTAACGGTGACATCGGAAGGCTTGGACGTGGTGATCTCGATCGAGGACTCAGGCGTGTACACCTGCTCAAAGGGGCCAGTCGCCTGGGCGCCATAGACCGACTTGCCATCGACCTTGACCTCAATCCAGGCGGTCTTTCCCTTGGCAACGGAGACCTTGACCTTCGTTACCTCGTTTTCTTCCTTTTTAGCCGTCGTCTTGGTGGCGTCCGAATCGGTCGACTCATCCGTCGCCTCATCGGTGTCTTCGTCCTCGTCGACCGTTTCAGTCTTCTTAGAAGACTTCTTGGTCGTCGTCTTGGTAACAGCGGGCGTCTCGGGCGTGGTCTCGGGCGTCGAAGATGCGCAGCCGCGCAGAAGTACCACGATGAGCACGATCAGCAGCAACGCCACGGCACCGATGCCGGCGTAGACGATACGCGGATCGAGACCGTTGTTTTGAGGAGTACGGGAACCGCCGCGTCCACGACTGGAACTGCTGCGGCCGCCTCCCTGAGGCATACGACCACGATTGCTGTCGGAACGGCCGCGATAGCCACCCTGGCCCTGAAGGCTGCGCTGACCCGAGCGGGGCGCAAGTTCACCGCGGCCTTGATAGCCACGCTGGCCCGCACGCGGAGCCGAAGAGCGCTGGCCATACGGCTGTGATTGAGAGCGAAGACGCGGCGTCACCTGCGTGGCATCGGCGTCCGCATAGCCGCCGAGAGCACGACCGGCAGAGACACCACGGTAGCCACGATCGGAATAGCCGCCATCTCCGTAGCCGACACGGGGATCGCGCACCACACCGCGGGCAGCGGGAAGCGCACGATCGTCGGGCATAGGCGTGCTGCGGAAACGATCGCGCTGAGAACGGATTTCCTCACTGGACCCCGTCTCGGTAATATAGCCAGCCTGCTGCGGACGCTGACCATAACGCGTTGAGCGACCACCCTGAACCATCAGGAAGCGCCCGTTATCGACAGAGGAACGCGAATTGACGTAGCCGGCGGCGTCCTGAAAACGACCGCCCTGCTGCGACGTCTCGCGTTCGTATGCCATCAGGTCGTCAAAGTAGGCATTGACGACCTCGCGCGGATTGAGGCCCAAAAAACGAGCATAGCTCGAAATCATGCCCTGCGCATAGCCGCGCGGCGGCATCGAAGCAAAGTTACCGGTCTCGAAAAACTCGATGATCTGCGGCCTGATTTTGATGGTGTTGGCGACCTGCTGAATGGAAAGGCCCATTCGGCGACGCTGCTCGAGCAGCATGTCACCAAAGCGTGCAGCCATCAGAATCCTCCAAACTCACGATCTTCACGTGCCATCTCGGCGTCGACAGATTCCAGCGCGGCAAGCCCCTCCTCGTCCAACAGGACCTCGCGCGGCTTGGAACCGTCGGGCGGGCCGACGACACCCTTTTCTTCCAGCATGTCCATAATACGCCCGGCACGCGCATAGCCAACCTTCAGACGACGTTGCAGGCCAGATGTGGAGCCAAGCTGCGATTCCACCACAATATGGGCGGCTTCCCAAATGAGTGGATCATCGTCTTGCGGCTCGGCTACTCCGGTGCGGACAATGCCTCCGCCACCCGCCATGGACATGGAAGCGGGCGCCACGGCAGACAGGATCTCCTCGTGGTAGTCTGGCTCACTCTGCGACTTGACGAACTCAACAATCTCGTTGATCTCATCATCCGAGACAAAGCAGCCCTGGATACGGCGGGGCTTGCCCCAGTCGACCTTGGAGAACAACATGTCGCCCAAACCGGTGAGCTTCTCGGCGCCCATCTGGTCGATGATGACGCGCGAGTCGATGCCCGTGGCGACGTTAAAGGCGATGCGGTTGGTGATGTTAGCCTTGATGAGGCCCGTCACCACGTTGGAGCTGGGGCGCTGCGTGGCCACGATAAGATGAATACCGGCGGCACGGCCCAGCTGTGCAATACGCACGATCGAGGCCTCGACATCCTTACCGGCGACCATCATCAGGTCCGAAAGCTCGTCGATGATGATGACCAGGTAGGGCATCTTTTGCGGCGGGTTGTCGTAATGCTCAAACTCGCCGGCGGCCTGCTTTTCATTGTAGGTCGAGATCTTACGCACGTTGAGACGCTCGAAAACCTTCAGGCGACGCTCCATCTCGGACACAGCCCATTGCAGAGCGCTCGCGGCCTGCTTAGGCTCGGTCACCACGGGCACATAGAGATGCGGCAGACCGTTATAGCCCGCAAGCTCGACGCGCTTGGGGTCGACCATAATCAGGCGAACGTCCTCGGGAAGGGCGCGCATGAGCAAGGTCGTGATGATGGAGTTGATCATCACCGACTTACCAGAACCAGTCGTACCGGCGATCAACAGGTGAGGCATCTTGGCGAGGTCGGCGACGACCGGCGTGCCCTCGGCGTCACGGCCGATAGCGAGCTCGAGCGGACCGCCCTTCACATAGGGCAGCACGTCGCCCAGATTGACGTTCTGGCGCTTGCGGTTGGGAATCTCGATGCCCACGAGCGAGGTGCCGGGGATCGGGGCAAAGATACGCACCGACTGGGCAGCGAGCGAAAGCGCGATATCGTCCTCGAGGCTCGAGATTTTGCTCACACGCTCGCCCTCACCGGGCTGCAGCTTAAAGGTCGTCACCGTGGGGCCGGCGATCCAGCCGACCACGCGGGCACTGCGGCCAAACTCAAGCAAGGTGGATTGCAGTGACTCAGCGGTCTGCTCCAGCTCCTTGTCCGAAGACGCAGCGGAAGCCGACTGCGGGTTGGCATGCAGGATTTCGAGCGGCGGAAGCTTGAGGCCGTCCTCTTCTTCGCCCTCGGCGTCAGTTGCGGTGTCGCTCGCTCCCCCATTGTCAGCCGCAGCAGGAGCGGCAGAGGCCGTAGAGGTTGAGGCGTCAGCGACCTTGGGGTGCTTCAGGAAGTCGGGGATCTGGGGGGCGGCCGAGACGGGATTCACGGAAAACGGCGGCTCGGACTCGTCAACCTTGTCCGGATCGTCCTCCATCGAAAGCTGTCCGGTGACCTGGCCGCGCTTTGCATGGCGACGCGGCAGCAAAGTTGTCTTTGCGGTCTCAATCGGAGCCTCGTCGTCCTCGTCATCGCCCTCGGTGAGCTCAATCTCGCTATCGGACCAAGACGGGTCGGGCTCACTCGTATTGAGCTTGGGAACCGTCTTGCCCTTCTTGGCATGACGGCGCGGCAGCAGCGTGGTCTTGGCCCGCTCGGCTTCAACCGACTCGGATACGTCGACAAACGGGTCATCGTCCTCGTCGTCATCCAAAACCGGGTCGACATCGCCACCCATGACCGTGGTCACCGCGGCGTCAGTCCCCTTCTGGCGCAAAATGCTCAGGTGCGGACGAGCGACGCCGGGAACAGACAGGGCCTCTTCATCGCCCCACGGGCTCGCATTGACATCGGCACGTCGACGCTCGGCAAAATCGGCAGCGCGATCGCGTGCGGAGCGCAAAACGCCACCCACCGAAAAGCCGATAATGACCAAACCAACGACGACAAGCCCCAGCAAGACAACCATGGCGATAGGTTTACCCAAGGCGTTTTGCAAGGCACTTGCGATAAAGGCGCCAATGTAGCCGCCCGACACGGAAAGGTTCTGCGGCGTAAACATAAGGTCGCACGAATCGCTCGTGCCCGGCACCATCAGCGAAAGAATGGAGACGACGGCGATAAAGACCAAGGCGCCGCCCGCAACAGAGCGCACGTTGAGCGGCGAGTCCTCACCCAAAAAGAGCGTGGCGGCAAACAGCAAGATGACGATCGGCAGCACGTAGGCGCCCAGACCAAAGCCCAGGTGGTAGAAACCGGCAACCGCAGCCGTCACGGGCGCTGTTGCCGGAGAGATCACGGCAATGAAGGACGCGATCGCCAAAACGGCGATGACCACACCGGCGATATCGCGATTGGCCGAAGGCTCGACCAGGGGCTCAAACTCATCAAACTCGGACTCGTGGCCCTTATTGGCACGCAGATGGGAACCGGCACCCTTAGCAGATGCCGGTTGGTTATTGGCCTTATTGCCTTTGGCGTTTTTTGCAGATCCGCGCGCCAAACTAAACCTCCATGACGACCGGGATGATCATCGGACGGGTGCGCGTACGGCTCCAGATAAAGTTAGAGAGCGAATCGCGCACGGCCTTGCGAATGGCATCGGAACCGCTGCTGGTAAAGCTAAACTTACCCTTCTCGATCGTCTTCATAATGGACGCGGAGGCATCCTCGGAGAACTGGTCGTCGATGGCAAACGAGACGCCGCGGCCCGAGAACTCGATGGCCTCGATCTTCTTGTGTTTGAGGGAGACGATGGCAACGGCCGTGACCATACCGTCGTTGGCGAGCTTCTGGCGATCGCGCAGGACGATGGGGTCGGTATCGCCGATACGCAGGCCGTCGACGTAAACGACACCGGACTCGACGGGCGTACCGCGCTTGACGATACCACCGCGCATCTCGAGCGTGTCGCCGTTATCGAGGATAAAGATATGATCGTCCTTGATGCCCATCTTGCGGGCCAGCTGCGCATGGGCGCGCAGGTGCACGGCCTCACCGTGAACCGGCATAAAGTACGTGGGCTTGGCCATGGCCATCAGGAGCTTGAGCTCCTCCTGGCTACCGTGACCCGAGACGTGGACGAGAGCGCGGTTCTTATCCCACACGTCGCAGCCGAGCTTGGCCAGGCTGTTGACGACCTGCTGGACGGCCTTCTCGTTGCCAGGAACGGGAGTTGCCGAAAGGATAACGGTATCGCCCTCGTGGATGGAGAGCGTCTTGTGCTCGCCATTGGCCATGCGGGACAGGGCCGACAGCGGCTCGCCCTGCGAACCGGTGCACATGACGACAATCTTATCGTCGGGCAGGTTATCGATATCGAAGGCATCGATGATATCGGCGTCATCGATGTTGAGGTAGCCCAGCTCACGCGCCACGCGGGTGTTCGTGAGCATGGAGCGACCGGTCACAACGACCTTACGGCCGCACTTGCGGGCGGCATCGCAGATCTGCTGCAGACGATGGATGTGGCTCGAGAACGACGCGACGAACACGCGACCCGGGGCGTTCTTGATGGCGTGCAACAGGTTGGGACCAACCTCGGCCTCGGACTTGGTAAAGCCGGGAACCGTGGCATTGGTGGAGTCGGAAAGCAGCAGGTCGATGCCCTGCTTGGCAAAACGGCTGATAGCGGCATAGTCGGGCGTGACGCCGTCGATGGGCGTCTGGTCGAGCTTAAAGTCGCCGGTGTGCATAACGGTGCCCTGGTTGGTGCGAATGAACACGCCCAGAGCGCCGGGGATGGAGTGCGTCATCGAGAAGAAGTCGAGCGAGATGCCGCCGAGGTTGACATGGCTGCCGCCCTTGACCTCACGGAACTTGGGTGCGCGGATGCGGAACTCGGAGAGCTTGCCCTCGATAAAGCCGAGCGTCAGCTTGCTCGAGAAGATGGGCACCTTATTGTTGAGGTCCTGCAGCAGATACGGAAGCGAACCGGTGTGGTCCTCGTGGCCGTGGGTGACGATGATGCCGCGGAGCTTCTCCTCGTTCTCCAGAACATAGGTGTAATCGGGAAGCACCAGGTCGATACCAGGCTGGGAGTCATCCGGGAACATAAGACCGGCGTCGACGAGCACCATGTCGTCGCCGCACTCGAAGACCGTCATGTTCTTGCCGATGCCGTCAAGGCCGCCGAGCGGAATGATCTTCAAAGGAGATGATTTTTTAGCTGCCATAGGTAAGTGTGGTTTCCTTTCTTCGAAACGGGTCTGGAACAACCGACGGGGCGCTTCTGGCAAACCGACCGCCGGGAACGTACAAATATGCATCGCAGAGTCGATGCAATAACCACAGTATGATACCCATTTGCACAACAACAGACCACCCATGCATCAAAGCCCCATCTGAACTGGTCTATCCCGCC
>CAJMMX010000023.1 GCA_905214615.1 uncultured bacterium
TGGAAAACGAGAACATCACCGCCGCCGAGGGCAAGCCCTCCGGCTACAAGGTCACCAAGAAGGACCTGCGCAACGCGAACTGGCGCTGGCTCATGAGCGTGTGCACCTTCAACTACCAGACCCAGCAGGGCGCCTCAGTCGCCTACGCCCTCTCGCCGGTCCTGAGGAAGATCTACACGAACGACGAGGACTATAAGCAAGCGCTCAACAACCACTTCCGCTACTACAACACCCAGCCTTGGCTCGCCGCCATCATCCTTGGCGCCTGCGTGGCCATGGAGGAGCGCGACGGCCTAGCGGCGGCGGACGCCGTCCAAGACCTGAAGATCGGCACCATGGGACCGCTCGCCGGCGTCGGCGACTCCCTGCTCATGACCATGATCCCGACCATCATGGGCTCCATCGCCGCCTACATGGCCATCGAGGGCAACCCCGTGGGAGCCGGCATCTGGTTCGCGCTCATCCTGGCCATCTTCTGGGTCCGCATGCACGCCCTCGAGTTCGGCTACAAGCAGGGCGTGAAGCTCGTCACCGACTTCAGCGAGAAGCTTCCCAACCTCACTGCCGCCGCCTCCGTGCTCGGCCTCACCGTGGTCGGCTGCCTCATCGCCTCGGTCATCGGCGTCACCTGCCCGATTAGCTTCAGCTTCGGCGACGTCGCGATGGAGATTCAGCCGCTGCTCGACAAGATCCTGCCTGCCATGATCCCCGCCGCCATCACGGGAAGCGCGTATTACCTTCTTACCAAGAAGAACGCGAGCATGACGGCCCTCATCCTCGTGGTGATCGTCCTCGCGATGGTCGCCTCCGCCGCCGGCATCCTCGCCTAGCTTCGACCCAAGAGATTGGTGAATCAATGAGAAAGATAGTTGTGGCGAGCCATTCCCTTCTCGCCCAGGGCTTCAAGGACACCCTCGAGTTCCTTACGGGTAAGGGCGACGCCGTCAACGCCGTGTGCGCCTACGTGAACGACAACGGCGAGGGGCTCGACGCGGCGGTCGAGGCGGCTCTTTCGGGCACTGACGAGGTCGTCGTCCTCACCGACGCGTACGGCGGCAGCGTGAACCAGCGCTTTTCCCGCTTCGCCTCCGACCGGATCCACGTGATCGCGGGTGTCAACCTCCCGCTCGCCATGACGGTCGCGCTCGCGCGCCCCGACGAGAAACTCGACTTCGACGCCCTCGTCAACGAGGCGCGCCAGCAGATCATCTACGTGAACGGTGCCAGTTCCGCCGAGTGCGACGACGACGAATAGAGGAGGTCGACGATGAGAGAGTTCCTTAAGGACGTGTGGATGCACGGCGGTGAGGAAAGCCGCGCCATCACCCCCGAGAACATCACGGGCGAGAAGGGCCGCGCCGCCATGTCGGCCAGCCACCTCGGCGTCGGCCGCAAGGGCTCGTGCTGCGTGCCCCTTGAGTCCGGCGAGACCATCACGCTCGCGGACATCGAGGGCCCCGGCATCATCCGCCACATCTGGATGACCGTTCCCGACAAGACCGCCGCCGGCAGCTTCGTCATGCGTGACCTCGTGCTGCGCTTCTACTGGGACGACGAGGAGACCCCCTCGGTCGAGTGCCCTGTCGGCGACTTCTTCTGCAACGGCTTCGGTGAGCGCGCCATCGTCAACTCGATGCCCATCTGCGTGAACCCGACGGGCGGCATGAACTGCTACTTCGAGATGCCCTTCAGGAAGCACGCCAAGGTCACGCTTACGAGCGAGCACCCCGGGTTCATTAAGTACATCTTCTACACGTTCAACTACGCGCTCACCGACGTGCCGGACGACGCCATGTACTTCCACGCCCGCTTTAACCGCGAGCGCAGCACCCGCAGGGGCGTCGACTACACCGTGCTCGACGGCGTGCGCGGCAAGGGCTACTACGTCGGCACCTACATGGCCCTGTGCGCCCTGGAGCGCTATTGGTGGGGCGAGGGCGAGATGAAGTTCTTCCTCGACGGCGACGAGGAGTTCCCCACGGTCACCTCGACGGGAGCCGAGGACTACTTCGGCGGTGCCTGGGCCTTCCTCGACAGGCCGCCCCACGCGCTGCCCGAGGCGCAGTGCTTCAACACGCTGTTCGCCGGCTACCCGTACCGCTCGACGCGCGACGCCACGCGCGACCGCTTCAGCGCGGGCAAGCCGAACCCGAATCCGATGCTCGCGACTAACGACGACGCGCTGCCCAGGCACGGCCTCTACAGGTGGCACCTTCCCGACCCGATCTCGTTCAAGGAGGACCTGCGCGTGACGTTCCAGGACCTCGGCAACGACGACATCAAGCTCTACGAGCGCGAGGACGACATCTCCACCGTCGCCTACTGGTACCAAAGCGAGCCGCACGCCGTGCTCGCCCCGTTTGCCGCGAGGCAGGACCGCGTGCCCAGGTAGGGTCGCCTCGAAACAAGCCAACGTTATGGGCGCCCGCGGTTGACCATGACTGCGGGCGTCCCTTTGTAAGGAGGATCACATGAGCGAAAAGCAAATGAGGCTCGGCGCCCTCGAAGCCGGCGGGACCAAGATGGTCTGTGCCGTGGTGTCCGGCGACGGCGAGGTCCTCGACCGTATGGAGACCCCGACGCTTACGCCCGCCGAGACCGTCCCGCAGATGATCGAGTGGTTCACCGCCCGCGATGTGGACGCGTTGGGCATCGGCGCCTTCGGCCCGACCTGCGTCGACCCCAACGACGAGCGCTACGGCTCCATCCTCCAGACGCCCAAGCTCGCGTGGCGAGGCCATGGTCTTCGCGCCGCGTTCGCCGACGACCTCGGGATTCCGGTGGCCTACGACACGGACGTTAACGTTGCCTGCCTCGGCGAAGTGGTCTTCGGCTGCTGCAAGGGGCTCGAGGACGCCGTCTACGTGACCATCGGCACCGGCGTGGGCGCGGGCGTCATGTGCGCGGGCAGACTCCTTCACGGTATGCTGCACCCCGAGGCCGGTCACATGCTGGTAAGGACCCGTCCCACCGAGGAGGGACGCTGCGTCTGCCCGAGCCACGCGAGCTGTCTCGAGGGGCTCGCCTCCGGCCCCGCCATCGCCGCGCGCTGGGGAAAGCCCGCGGCCGAGCTCGCGGACAACGATGAGGTATGGGCGCTCGAGGGGGATTATCTGGGGCAGATGTGCGCGAACCTCGTGCTCATGTACTCGCCTCGCCGCATCGTCCTCGGCGGCGGCGTGATGCACCAGGAGCAGCTCTACGGCATCGTCCGCAAGAAGACCCTCGAATATCTGGGTGGCTACATCCAGGCCGCCGAGCTTAAGGACATGGAGAGCTACATCTGCGCCCCGGGCTGCGGCGGCGACCAAGGAATCCTCGGCGCGGCCGAGCTGGCAAGAAGGGCGCTCGCGTAACTTGCGCTCTCTCCGCCATACAACGCGTTAAGAAAAGACGAGCGCTTCTTGCCAATTGAGCGGCAAGAAGTGCTCGTCTTTTGCATTTGTTTTTGGGGCAGGACGCCCCGCCTCCGCTAGAGTCCCTGGACCGCCACACCCACGAGGTTTGGACCGGTGTGGACAAGAAGCGCGGGGCTGATGTCGGAGCGGACGACCTCCACCGCGTTGGCCACGCGCTCGCACAGGGCCTGCTCCATACGGTCGTAGAGGTCGGCGTGGGCCGAGGTGCGGCTCGCGGCAAAGCGCACCTTGGGGTGCTTCTCGACGATGGCGGCGATGAGCTTGACCTCGGTGCGATGCGGTACTTGCACAGCCATTTCGTGTGCGCGAGGCTGTTGGCTTTCTGGGCCACAGCAATCACCTTCCCCCTAGTATGATGACCTGAACAATCCTCATGCTAGGGGGAAGGTTTTTGTCGCGTAGCGGAAATTGGCCTCCACCCGCTGAGCGGGTGGCTTTCTATGCCGCGCGTGCCGCGCGGCACGGACTAAAGTCCATGAATAAAAACGAGGAAGGCCACGTCCGGCCTCCCTCGCAAAGGGTCTCTGATTACTCCCACTCATTGGGGACAGACTTAAATGAGTGCTCTTGAAATGCCGGCGCCTGGGGACGTTCTTTTTCTGTCTGCAGTTTGGAACGTTCCTTTTCTGTCGGCAGTTTGGGACGGTCCTTAGAGCTGCAGCGCGCCATGAGCGACGAGGCGAAGCGGATCATCCTGTCTTTTGAGTTCTAAGCATAAGCCCCTGTCTCTGAGCAATGACCGGTTCGCATTTGTGCGTATTTGCGTGCGTGGGATTGCGTGAATATGCGTATAGATGCGCCGTTTACGGGACAAAAATGACCGTTTAGCGGTGAGATACGCACAAACACGCACAGACGCGCGTGTTTGTGCGAATATAGAGCTATCCGAAATGCAAGACGTTCTATGACACAGGAGGCACATATGGTAGATTCCAAGCAGGCTCCACTCGACTCCGCGGCAGCCGCAAAAGCAGCGTTCGCTTCGGTCCAGGACAAGCCATTCCCCGATGATATCTTTACGGCTCCCGAGCTTCGTTGGGCTGTGATCGGGTGCGGCGTTATCGCCAACCAGATGGCCCAGTCTCTCGCTCTTGCCGGCCGCAAGCTTGCGGGCGTCGCCAACCGTACGCTGTCCAAGGCTCAGGCTTTTGCTGAGCAGTATGGCATCGAGAAGGTCTATGAATCGGTTGAGGACCTCTACGCCGATCCGGGCATCGACGCCGTCTATATCACCACGCCGCACAACACGCATATCACCTATCTGCGCGGTGCCCTGGCGGCTGGCAAGCACGTGCTCTGCGAGAAGGCCATTACCCTCAATTCCGCTGAGCTTGACGAGGCCCGCGCCATTGCCGACGAGCACAACGTGGTCCTCATGGACGCCACCACGGTGCTCCACATGCCTTTGTATCAGGAGCTGCGTCGCCGCATGGATGTCGGTGAGTTCGGCCGCATGAATCTCGCCCAGCTCAACTTTGGCAGCTACAAGGAGTACGGTGATTTGACCAATCGCTTCTACAACCGCAACCTTGCCGGTGGCGCCATGCTTGATATTGGCGTTTATGCCCTGTCCGTCATGCGCCTCTTTATTGCAAGTCAGCCCGCTGAGGTTGTCTCGCTGGGCAACACCTGCGAGACCGGCGTTGACGTTGCGGGCGGCATCGTCTGCCGTAATGCCGAACAGCAGCTGGGCGTGGTGAGCCTCACGCTCCACTCCAAGCAACCCAAGCGCTCGGTCATCAGCTTCGACAAGTGCTATATCGAGGTCAACGATTATCCGCGTGCCGATCACGCGACCATCGTGTGGACTGAGGATGGCCACCGCGAGGAGGTCAACGCCGGCACCGAGGCTTACGCCCTTTGCTATGAGATGGCCGATCTTGAGAAGGCCGTTGCCGGCGACGACTCCAAGCGCGAGCTGCTGGATTATGCTTCTGATGTTATGGAGCTTATGACCAAGCTTCGCGCCGACTGGGGAGTCGTGTACCCCGAGGAGGAGTAAGCGATGCTTGCGGAAGATAGGCTCAACGCGATCGTGTCGATGGTGCAGCAGGCTGGCTCGGTTACCGTGCCAGAGCTTGCTGAGGCACTGGGTGTGACGGCGTCTACCATTCGGCGCGACCTGCAGACGCTCGACCGCGCACACCGCATCGCCAAGGTCCACGGTGGAGCGACGAGCCTTGAGCGTGCGCACGTGACGCGCGACCTGACGCTCAATGAGCGCAGCGATTTGCACAACGACGACAAGGAGCGTATCTGCGCCCGTGCAGCGGCGCTGGTGGAGCCCGAGAGCTTTGTGTACATCGATTCGGGCTCAACGACGCTCAGGCTCATCGAGCATCTTCCACACCTTGAAGATGTCACCTATGTGACCGATTCCGTGCTCCATGCTCAGCGCCTTGCTTTGTGCGGCATGCGTACCGTGGTGCTGGGTGGCGAGCTCAAACCCGAGACCGAGGCGCTCGTTGGCCCCGATGCCTTGGCAACCTTAGACCGCTACAACTTCAACTGTGGCTTTTGGGGCTCTAACGGCATTGCCGCCGAGCAGGGCTTCACGGCGCCCGATATCGAGGAGGCGCAAGTAAAGCGCATCTCGATGCGTCATACAGCCAAGCGCTTCGTAATCTCGGACGCCAGTAAATTTGGCATGGTGGCGCCCGTCAAGTTCGCGGACTTCCGCGACGCAACGATTATTACCGCGGGCGAGGTCCCCGCCAAGTACCGGGCAATGGACAACGTCATCACGGTCTAGCGACGGGACAAGGCCAAAACCATTTTGTTTTCTCAATAGAAAAGCGGCAACATCCATTACGGGCGTTGCCGCTTTTGTTGTCTACCGGTTTGTCAAAGTCTGTAACAACTAGACCGTTAAAAGTGGGCTAGATGTTACAGATTGAGATACTTCCGAACCGCGCCGTCCCTTTGTCTCGATCTGTAACAGCTGGGACCGATATTGCCGAGTTATTGTTACAGATTGAGATTTTCCCCTAAGGGGGATTCGAATGTCTCGATCTGTAACAGATAGACCGGAAAATGGGTTCTAACTGTTACAGATCGAGACGTTTTGGCGCCACGGCTGAGCCATCGTGGTGGTTTTGACGTTTGCCCAGATAAAACCTGCCAAAATAAACCTGTCCCTTTTCGGCAGGTTTTAGGGCTCCCAGGGGCAGGGGGCTTCGATGTGGATGTGCTCGCCGGTTATGGGATGCGTAAAGGACACGCTGTGGGCATGAAGCATGAGGCCGCAAGGACGCGGCGTTCCGTACAGGTCATCGCCGACCAGGGGGTGATGCTCGCTGGCCAGATGCACACGGATCTGGTGTTTGCGGCCGGTGAGCAGCTCGACATCGATATACGAACGCGTGGGCAGGCCTCGACGGCTCTTAAGGCGCTTGAGCACCTTCACGCGCGTCTGCGACGGCTTGCCGCTGGCGCCGACGCGCATCTTGCGGCTGTCGTGGCGGTCGCGGGCGATGGGCTTGTCGATGAGCTTTTCGTTCCAGTCGATCTTGCCCTCGGCCAGCGCCAGATAGTGCTTTTCGAAGGCGTGGTCGATGACCATCTGGTCAAAGGCGGGCTGCGTCTGTTTGTCGAGCGAAAACAGCACCACGCCGGTGGTGTTGCGGTCCAGGCGGTTGAGCGGCTGCATGTCAGTCGCGGCAAAGCCGTCGCCCATCGCCAGCAGCAGATCGCTGGCGTAGTCGGTAAGCGTGCGCTCGCCGGTGCCGTCGCCGTGGACGATCATGCCGGCGGGCTTGTCGATGGCCATGAGCCAGGCGTCGCAGTAGAGGACTTGAGGTTCTTCGTTCACGTGTAAGCCTTTCGGTTAGCTAATTCCCACAAACATGCAGCCCGAGGTCGCTCCGCGCAGGCGGGCGGCGGGCTTACGGCCGGCCTGTGCGGCTTCGACGGCGCGACGGACGCGTGCGACGGCGCGGCCCACCTCATCCGTCTCGAGCAGCGTGCCGTCCACCATAAGGCGACGCACGCCGGCATCGAGCAACTGTGGTACCTGCGGTGTGAGGTCGATGGGGTAGGCGTCGTACAGGCGCGAGCGGCCGTGGATATCGGTGCGCACCGGCATGACCTTGCCGTCGATATTCTTGAGCGACAGCTTGCGGGCGCGCAGGCGGCAGTTGGCGCAATCGTGGATGCAGCCATTGGCAACCTGCAGGATGCAGTGCTCGCTCGTCATAACGCGCGGGCGGCCAAACACGGTGATGCCCAGGGCTGCGGGCGCGGCGGTGCCAAGCGAGATAATCTCGTCGAGCGTGATCTCGGGCGAGAGCCAAAACGCGCCGGCTCCGCGCTCGGCAAGTGACTCCATGCAAGGCGTGTTGTGCACGGGCAGGCAAGAGCGGACCTCCGCCGTGGCGCCAACCTGGGCGGCCAGGGCAAGCTCGGAGATATTGCCAACGGCGACGGTGGCTCCGGCATTGATCCAGGGATCGACGCGCTCGTGGTCGGCGGCGCGGCAGACCTCGTCGAGTACGGGCACGATACCCTGCTCAAACGCATCGGCGGGGGAGAACTCGGCCGCGTCGAGCGCGTCAGTGGTCATATAGATGCGCGTTACACCCCCGGCGCGAGCGGCCTCGGCGGCCTCGAGCGAGGTGACGGTGGCGCAGATCTGCGGCTCGTCGCGGTAGTGCTCGGGCATGGGGCGCGTGCACTTGTCGAGCACCGGCAACTCGAGCGTCTTCGCGCGCTCTTCATACGGTGCCAGAATGGCCTCCTCCAGCGCCTTGCAGGCGGCGGCGCGAACCTTGTGCACGGCGGAGAAGCCCATGCCGCAGCCCTCATCGAGCGCCACATCAAAGCTTGCGGCCTCAAAGGGCGAGGAACCCATGCGGCCCACATGCTCAACCAGATCGGACGCCTCGACCGCACGGGTCTTGGCGGCCTCGACGGTAAAGCCCGTGGCGGAGGCGGTGAGCGCGGGGTTGTCACAGCAGGTGAGCGTGACAGTAAACGGCTCGCCCAGACGCGCCACGACGGTTACATCCACGGCGCGGCGGCGCAGCACGTCGCGCTTGAGTGCGGCGCCGGCGGCATCAATGGCGCGCTGGCTGCGGATGACGCGCACGCGGCAGCCCTCGGGCATGCTGCGGGGCACACGGCACTCGATGATGTCACCGGCGGCGGCATCATCGGTAGCGATAGTGGTTAGGAACTGGTCGAACTCGTCGTCGTGGCGAAGTTCCAACAAGTCGCCCTTGCCCACGGGCTCAAACAGCTCAATGCGGGCGATGGCAGCGCGGCGACGGCGGTCGTCGGGTTTGAGCCCGCGCACGTCGCGGTTGGCCAGACGGCTGCCCAGCACCGTGCCCACGATCTGGCCGCGGTTGTTGGAACGCTCATAGCTCATCATCTCGTCGCCCGAGGTGCCGTCCTGATAGGCGTGCGTAAAGTCGCGGTTAAAGCAGCGCTTGAGTTGGCGCTGGCGAGCGGCGTCCTCGTCCTTATCTACGGCGACCCCGGCCAGCATGTCATCGATCTGATGACGATACACATCAACGATGGAGTACACGTAATCGGGCGCCTTCATGCGGCCCTCGAGCTTGAGCGATGCGGCACCGGCGTCATACAGACGGCGAACGAGCTGCGAAGTATTGGTGTCACGCGGGCACAGCGCGCGCTCGCGGCCAGCAGGGGAGAGCGTGCAACCGTTCTCGTCGATCAGCTCGTAGGGCAGGCGGCAGGGCTGGGCGCACATGCCACGGTTGGCCGATCGTCCCGCCATGGCAAAGCTTGAAAGCAGGCACAGGCCCGAGTAGCAAAAGCAGATGGCGCCGTGGCTAAAGACCTCCAGGTCAACGTCGGGCGCGGCATGGTGAATGGCGGCAATCTCGTCGATGGAAAGCTCGCGCGAGAGGGTTACGCGGTCGGCGCCCTGCTCGCGGCACCAAAGGGTTCCGCGGTCGTCATGGATGTTCGCCTGGGTCGAGATATGTGTCTCGATGCCGGGCATGGTGCGCTTGACCTCAAAGAACAGGCCCCAGTCCTGGATGATGAAGGCGTCGGCGCCCAGCGTGGAGCAGCGATGGATGAGTTGCAGCGCATCGCTCATCTCGGACTGCTTGATGACGATGTTGACCGTGACGTAGACGCGCGACCCGGCTAGATGTGCGGCGCGGCAGGCTTGCTCAAAGGCCTCGTCGGTAAAGTTGGTGGCCTTGCGGCGGGCGTTGAAACTGCCCATGCCGCAGTAGATGGCATCTGCCCCGGCAGCGAGTGCGGCGGCAAAGGGCTCCGGGCCTCCGGCGGGGGCCAAGAGCTCGGGTCTACGGTTGGTGGTTCGACTGGCGGTTGCGGTCATATCCTGCCTTTCAAAATGCTCAGATACTCAAAAGTATAGTGGCGCCGTCGCGATGGACGATGCCCGCAGCCTAAGCAGGACAAAGTCTTCAGCAGCCCCTCAGGCAAAAATGATCCCTTTTCCTCCGTCCCTAAGGGATCACGTGATCCGAAGGGGACGGAGGAAAAGGGATCAGTATTCGGGCACGTGGCCGGTCACGCCGTTCATCGGCCCGTACGCGCCGTTGGGCGATAAAATATTCTCGCAATGTGATAATAATCTTGCACCGCGCAAAATCATCCCCTACTATTCCAATCAAGCGCGGTGTTCAGACCGAACTGTGCCTCCCGGTGTGAACGCCGCGCTCACGCTTTCTCAACTGATCGTAAGGAGATAAACATGAGCAAGACCGTCGTGTCTTCCGTTAACGCACCCGCAGCCATCGGCCCGTATTCCCCCGGTATCCAGGCCGGCAACATGGTGTTCCTGTCCGGCCAGCTGGGCATCGACCCCGCAACCGGCAAGATGCCCGAGGGCGTCGAGGCCCAGGCCAAGCAGTCCCTCGCCAACGTCGAGGCTCTGCTGACCGCTGCCGGCGCCACCTTTGCCGATGTCGTCAAGACTACGGTCTACCTGGCCGACATCGCCGACTTCGCCGCCGTGAACGAGATCTACGCCTCCAAGTTCGAGGCCCCGTTCCCCGCGCGCAGCGCTTTCCAGGTTGCCGCCCTTCCGGCCGGCGGTCTGGTCGAGATCGAGGTCGTCGCCGCCCTCTAAGGCGTTGGCAACAACTAAACATGACATGCAAAAAGACCCTGCAGCGCGTGCGAGCTGCAGGGTCTTTTGTCAAGTGACGGATCGCTTGTGGAGCCGCGCTCCATTTTGCTCGTTAGCCCTCCTTGCGAACTTTTTGCAGGTAGCGGTAGACGCTGGGCTCCGAGATGCCCAGCGCGGTGGCGGCGCAGGCCACGGCGCCCTTGAGCATGAACACCCCGTTGCCGTTGAGGTGGCGAATGACGTCCACGCGGTCGCTCTGACCAAGCGACGCTACATCCAGCCCGCGCGCGCTCAGCAACTCGGCAATGCTGCGGTCGATGAGCTCCTGTGTGGACTCCGAAAGGCTTTCGACCTCGATAGGGGCGTGCTCCGTGCGCGTCGGCGCCGCGTCGAAGCACGCCATGAGCTGCTGCGCCATGGCGTTGATGGAGCGCACGGTCGAGAGGTCGGTGTTGACGCAGAGCATACCGACGATCTCGTCATTCTCGCGGATAAAGTACGTCGCCGACTCCAGCGTCTTGCCACCGGCACCGCGCCCCTCGTAGCCCGTAATAAACGGCAGGTCGCGATACTTGGGGTCGTGCATGATCTTGAGTGCCAGATCGGTGGCGGGGCCGCCGACCTTGCGGCCGCTCACGATGCCGTTGCGAATATCAACGATGGCGTGGTCGGGATCCGAGAAATCGTGCAGCACGATTTCACTGTTTTTGCCGAGTATCTGCTCCAGAAAATCGACCATCGGCAAAAAGCGGCGTACGGTCTCGTTCACGGGCAACTCCTTTGGGTGAAATCGGAAATGTTCATAACAATTTTTTCTCATGGTAACACGGTGGCTAATGACTCGCATATTCGCAGGTACATTGCGTAATGCAGACGAGCGGTAGGAATTTGGCGGTAAACGGTTAACCAAAAGAAAAGTTAGATGTTATTTTGACCAGACACTTTCCTGACCTGCGGAAATGCGTTATCTCAGCTGAAGAATAGTCTGATAACAAAAAATTATTATTGAGAATGAGAATCATCTTTAATACGATATGCAACGAAGGCACAACCTCAACCCCGCACTGCGTCACAATAGAGCGTTAGATGCGAAAACAACTACTTCGAGGATTGGTGGTCAAATGACCCAGGAGACGGTTACGAACGGCACTGAAGCCCTGTTCACTCGCGAAGGCATGCCTCCCGTTAAAGAAATGATCCCGTGTGCCCTTCAGCACGTACTGGCATCGTTTGCCGGCATCATTACCCCGGCGGTCATCATGGCCGGCGTCTACGGCTTTAATAGCCAGCAGAGCACCGACATCATCCAGGTCGCGCTCATTCTTTCGGCGATCGATACGGCCCTTCAGGCCTTCGCTCCCTTCCGTCGCATCGGCGGCGGCCTGCCCATCGTCATGGGCGTTTCGTTCGCGTTCCTGCCGGCCCTGCAGGCCATGGGCGCCTCGGGCTTTAGCTTTGGCGCGCTGCTGGGCGGCGAGATTGTCGGCGGTGCCGTCGCGGTCCTCTTTGGTCTTGCCTACAGCAAGATCAAGTGGCTGTTCCCGCCCGTCGTGACCGGTACGGTCATCTTCTCCATTGGCGTCTCCCTCTATCCCACGGCCGTCAAGTACATGGCCGGTGGCATGGGCACGCCGCTGTGGGGTACCCCGCAGGCCTGGTGCGTCGCTCTAATCACCTTCGCCGTGGTCTTCGCGCTCGCCAACTTTGGCAAGGGCACGCTCAAGCTGGGCTCCGTATTCTTTGGCATGATCGTTGGCATGATTGTTTCGATTCCCTTTGGCATGATCGACTTCTCCAGCGTCGCCACCGCCCAGGTCTTTGCCCTTCCCAAGCTCATGCCCTATGCGCTTGAGTTTGATCCCGAGGTCTGCATTACCCTTGCCGTCGTGTTCCCCATGGTTGCCATCCAGGTTATCGGTGACGTCTCCGCCGCCTGCCTGGGCTCCATCGACCGTATGCCCACCGAGCGCGAGCTCTCCGGCGCCATCGTGTCCCAAGGCCTCACCTCTATGGTCGGCGGTCTGCTGGGCGGTCTTCCCACCAGCGCCCTTGGCCAGAACGTGGGCATCATCTGCTCCAACAAGGTCGTCAACAAGTGGGTCTTTGTGATCATCGCGGCCGTCTTTGCCATCGCCGGTCTGTTCCCGCAGCTCTCGGCCGTGCTCTCCGCCATCCCGCAGCCCGTCATCGGCGGCGCGACCGTCGGCGTCTTTGGCACCATCACCATGAACGGCGTGCGCATGTTCACCCGCGAGGGCCTCACGCAGCGCACTACCACCATCGTCGGTACCTCCGTCGTCTTTGGCCTGGGTATCTGGATGGCCAGCGGTTGCCTTGCCGGCGAGGGTATGCCCGCCTGGGTGTCCACCGTTATCGGCTCCAATGCCGTAACTCCCACCGCCATCATGGCCATTGTCCTTAACCTGATCCTTCCGCAGACGCCGGTCGTGGCTCAGCACATCGATGCTGCCAAGGACGCTGCCGTGGATCTGGTCTTGCCCGAGAGCAAGAAGTAACCAATTCGGTGCTATTCGTCGGCGGACGCATCGCCTCGTCCGCCGACGTCATGCGGCGCCAAGCCGCACTTCAAAGGGTTTGTCCCTTTGGTGAAGCGTTGACGGGAGAGGGCCCGTTTCCGGTGTAGGCCGGCGCTTCGCACTCCGCCATGTCAGAGGTGTCAAACCCCGCCTCTGATGTCGAAGGGAGCATCCATGCTTCTGGTCGCTAACGGTTCCGTCTTTACCCGCAACGCTCAGACCCCGTTCATTCCAAACGGTGCGGTCGCCATTGACGGAGATACGATCGTCGAAGTGGGCCCCGAGTGCGAGCTCAAGGCCAAGTACCCGGATGCCGAGTACGTCGACGCCCAGGGCAACCTCATCATGCCCGGACTCATCAACTGTCACACCCACATCTACTCGGGTCTGGCCCGCGGCCTTGCCATTAAGGACTGCAACCCCACCAACTTCCTGGAAAATCTTGAGCAGCAGTGGTGGAAGATCGACGACAACCTGACGCTCGACGGCACCAAGGCCAGCGCCTATGCCACGATTCTTGACTCCATCCGCGATGGCGTCACCACGATCTTCGATCACCATGCGAGCTTCTGCGAGATCCCGGGAAGCCTCTTTACCATTAAGGATGCAGCTCAGGAGCTGGGCATGCGTTCGTGCCTGTGCTACGAGGTCTCCGATCGCCGCGGCCAGGAAAAATGCGACCAGGCCATTGCCGAGAACGCCGAATTTGCCCAGTGGGCCGCCAAGGAGCGTCGCGATAACGACAACCACATGATCGCCGCCATGTTTGGCGGTCACGCCACCTTTACGCTGTCGGACGAGACCATGGACAAGATGGCCGAGGCCAACAACGGCCTGACCGGCTTCCACATCCATGTGTGCGAGGGCATGAATGACGTGTGGGACTCCCGCCTCAACCGCGGTGGCATCAGCCCCGTCGAGCGCCTGCTACAGCACAACCTGCTGGGTCCCGACACCATGCTCGGCCACTGCATCCACGTGACGCCCGCCGAGATGGACATCGTCAAGGAGTCCGGCACCTGGCTCGTCAACAATCCCGAATCCAATATGGGCAACGCCGTAGGCTGCGCCCCCGTGCTCGAGTTCTTCCGCCGCGGCATCCCCGTGTGCATGGGCACCGACGCCTACACCCACGATATGCTCGAGAGCCTTAAGGTCTTCTTGATCATTCAACGCCACAACGCCGCCATGCCCAACGTGGGCTGGTGCGAGGCCATGACCATGCTGTTCGAGAACAACGCCAAGATGGCGAGCAAGTACTTCGATCGCAAGCTCGGCGTGCTCGAGGCCGGCGCTGCCGCCGACGTCATCGTTATGGACTACAAGCCCTTTACGCCGCTGAGCGAGGAGAACATCGACGGCCACATGCTCTTTGGCATGATGGGCAAAAACTGCCGCACCACCATCATCAACGGCCGCGTCCTGTACAAGGATCGCGAGTTCGTTGGCATTGATGAGGACAAGATCAACGCGTGGACCATGGCCGAGTCCAAGAAGCTCTGGAGCACGCTCAACGATCGCACCTACTAATAACAAGTAGATTCACGCGCGTCGGATGTTTCGCCGCATCCGACGCGCGTATAGGCGACCTCCGCGGGGTCGCCGGCGCTGTGCTTGCGCTACACCGTATTTGCGCCCGCCGCGCGGTCTCGCCGGGCGTTACAGAGAGGAGCTCATTATGAGCGACATTATGAGGCCGATCCCGTTTTCGCAGCTGATGAACTGGATCATCGAGGAGCACAAGACCCAGGACGCCATCTTTGGCGTGCGTAAGATGGTCACGACCAATCAGGAGGGCGCGCTTCCCATTTTTGACGAGCGCATCGAGACTCCGTTTGGCCCGGCCGCCGGCCCCAATACGCAGCTTGCCCAGAACATCGTGGCATCCTACGTGGCCGGTTCCCGCTTCTTTGAGCTCAAGACCGTCCAGGTTATGGACGGCGAGGAGCTCTCCAAGTGCGTCAACAAGCCCTGCATCGTGGCTCAGGACGAGTGCTACAACTGCGAATGGTCGACCGAGCTCGAGGTTCCGCAGGCCTTTGCCGAGTACGTGAAGGCATGGTTTGCCTGCCACCTGATCGCTCGCGAGTACGGTCTGGGTAGCCCGGACGGCTTTGTCTTCAACATGTCGGTGGGCTATGACCTGGAGGGCATTAAGAGCCCCAAGGTCGACGCCTACATCGAGGGCATGAAGGATGCCAGCGGCTCCGACGTCTGGAACGAGTGCCGTGTCTGGGCGCTTGCCAACCTGGACAAGTTTGAGCATGTCGACGCTGCGTTTGTCGAGTCCATTCCGGCGCGCGTCTCCAACTCCATCACCGAGTCTACCCTGCACGGCTGCCCGCCCGCCGAGATCGAGCGCATTGCGACCTACCTCATCACCGAGAAGGGCCTCAATACCTACATCAAGTGCAACCCCACGCTGCTGGGCTATGAGTTTGCCCGCCAGCGCCTCAACGAGCTGGGCTTTGACTACATCGTCTTCGATGACACGCACTTCCGCGAGGACCTGCAGTGGGTCGACGCCGTGCCCATGTTCGAGCGCCTGATTGCCCTGTGCGCCGAGCGCGGCCTGGAGTTTGGCGTCAAGCTGACCAACACGTTCCCCGTCGACGTGACGAGGAACGAGCTGCCTTCCACCGAGATGTATATGTCCGGCCGTTCGCTGTTCTCGCTGACCATCGAGGCTGCCCGCCGCATTACCGATCAGTTTGACGGCAAGCTGCGCATCAGCTACTCCGGTGGTGCCACGGTCTACAACATCCGTGCCCTGTACGATGCCGGCATTTGGCCCGTTACCCTGGCGACCGACGTACTCAAGCCCGGTGGCTACGAGCGCTTTAGCCAGATGGCCGGCGAGTTTACCGATCTGGACGGCAAGCCGTTCGCGGGCGTCTCTCTCGAGGCCGTGACTGCGATCCAGACCGACTCGCTCACCAACCCGCTCTACAAGAAGCCGCTGCGCCCGCTGCCCGACCGCAAGGTCGCCGGCAAGAGCCCGCTTTCCGACTGCTTTACCACGCTGTGCCGCACGAGCTGCCCCATCCAGCAGGATATTCCCGCCTACCTGGCGGCTGTTGACGAGGGCCGCTACGAGGACGCGCTCAACATCATCATCGAGCGCAACGCCCTGCCGTTCATTACCGGCACCATCTGCCCGCATCCCTGCGGCCGTGCCTGCGAGCGTGCGTTCTACGAGCCCGAGGGCGCCCAGATTCGCGCCAGCAAGCTCAAGGCCGCCCGCGAGGCCATGACCGCCGTGCTGCCCAAGCTGCGCGCCCAGGCCATTGCCAGCGACGGCGAGCGCAACGTTGCCGTTATCGGCGGCGGCCCGGCCGGTCTGGCGACGGCGTTCTTCCTGACGCGTGCCGGCGTGCCCGTCACCATCTTCGAGGCCCGCGACTCTCTCGGCGGCGTGGTCCGTCACGTGATCCCCGAGTTCCGTATCGCGAGCGACGATATCTCCCACGATGCCGAGCTCTGCCTGGCCTTTGGCGCCAAGGTGGAGCTCAACGCTCGCGTGGATTCCATCGACAAACTCAAGGCCCAGGGCTTTACCGACGTGGTCGTGGCCACCGGTGCCTGGATGCCCGGCTCTGCGGGCCTGGGCGAGGGTGCCGAGCTCGACGTGCTGGAGTTCCTCGAGGCCGCCAAGAAGGGCGAGAAGCTCGAGCTGGGCGAGGACGTCGTGGTTATTGGCGCCGGCAACACCGCTATGGACGCGGCCCGCGTGGCCAAGCGCCTGGCAGGTGTGAAGAACGTGCGCCTGGTGTATCGCCGCACCAAGAAGCAAATGCCCGCCGACGAGGAAGAGCTCGATCTTGCTCTTGCCGACGGCGTTGAGTTCTGCGAGCTGCTGGCGCCCAAGGTACTCAACGGTGCCGTGCTGACCTGCGACGTTATGGAGCTTGGCGAGCCGGATGCAAGCGGCCGTCGCAGCCCCGTCGCCACGGGCGAGACCGTCGAGCTTTCCGCCACCACGGTGATCTGCGCTGTGGGCGAGGGCATCGATGCCAGCCTGTACGATGCCGCGGGCGTCGAGCACGACCGTCGCGGCCGTCTTGCCGCCACCTCCACCGGCGTCGAGGGCGTTTGGGCTGCCGGTGACTGCCGCCGCGGTCCTGCCACCGTGGTCGAGGCTATCGCCGACGCCGCCGAGGTCGCCCGTGCCATCGCTGGCGTGGACTTTAACAAGTACGCCGACTGCAACGAGCGGGCCGGTCGCGAGGACGCCTGCTACGAGCGCAAGGGGTCGCTGTGCCGTGACAAGAGCAACTGCACCAAGACTCGCTGCCTGGGCTGCGGCTCGGTGTGCGAGGTCTGCTGCGACGTGTGCCCCAACCGCGCCAACGTGGCAATTAAGGTGCCGGGCCTGGCCAAGCATCAGGTCGTCCACATCGACGGCATGTGCAACGAGTGCGGCAACTGCGCCGTGTTCTGCCCCTACCAGGAGGGTCGTCCCTACAAGGACAAGCTCACCCTGTTCTGGAGCGAGCAGGACATGGAGAACTCCGAGAACGAGGGCTTCCTGGCCGTGGACGAGGACCACTTTAAAGTCCGCGTCGCCGGCACGGTCCGCACCGTCTCGGTCGATGCCGTCAACACCGGTCTTCCCGAGGCCGTCCGCCTGACCATCAGGGCCGTGCGCGACAGCTATCCGTATCTTCTTAAGAAATAAGGGACCCCTTATGGCCAAATCCATTCAACATAACGTGGCCTACGTTGCCTGCGGAAGCGGCTGTGCTTCCGCAGGTGGCGACGCCCGCTGCAGCGAAGGCTGCATTGGCTGTGGCGCCTGTGTCACGGCCTGCCCCCACGGCGCCATTGCGCTGGTCGATGGCATCGCCCGCGTGGATCGCTCAAAGTGCACGGGCTGTGGCCTGTGCGGCATGGCGTGTCCACAGCGCGTGATTGCCTTCGTTCCCGGCTACCAGAACATCCTGGTGCGCTGCAACAACACCGACAAGGGCGCCATTGCGCGCAAGATCTGCGACACGAGCTGCATCGGTTGCGGTATGTGCGCCAAAAAGTGCCCTGCCAGCGCTATCCGCATCGAGGACAACTGCGCCCATATCGACGGCGCGGACTGCCTGTCGTGTGGCATGTGCGCTGTCGTCTGCCCGCATGGCGCCATCCACGACCGCACCGGCATCGCCGCCGGCGTGTAGAAGGGAATCACCATGGCACAGGAATTCACTTTTACCGTTAACGGCGTCGAGCGCACGACGACTCAGAACAAGCCGCTGCTCCGCTACTTGCGCGACGACCTGCACATCCATTCCGCTAAGGACGGCTGCTCCGAGGGCGCCTGCGGTACCTGCACCATCCATGTAGACGGTGCGGCTGTGAAGGCGTGCGTTCTGACCACTGCTCTTGCCGCCGGCCGCAACATCGTGACCGTCGAGGGCCTGCCCCAGGACGTGCGCGAGGCCTTTGTGTACGCCTTTGGCGCCGTGGGCGCCGTGCAGTGCGGTTTTTGCATCCCCGGTATGGTCATGGCGGGTGCAGCGCTCATCGCCGAGGATCCCGAGCCCACCGAGGAACAGATCAAGTACGCCATTCGCGGCAACGTCTGCCGCTGCACCGGCTACAAGAAGATCATCGAGGGCATTTCACTGGCTGCTGCGGTGCTCCGCGGCGAAAAGCAGATCGACGAGGGCCTGGAGCGCGGCGACGATTACGGTGTGGGCAAGCGCGCCTTCCGTATTGACGTGCGCAAGAAGGTGCTCGGCGAGGGTAAATACCCCGATGACATCGACGAGCTCGATCAACCGGGTCTGACCTACGCCAGCGCCGTGCGCTCCAAGTACCCGCGCGCCCGCGTGCTCTCCATCGATACCTCCAAGGCCGAGGCCCTGCCCGGTGTGGTGGGCATCCTGCGCGCCGAGGACGTGCCGGTCAACCAGGTCGGCCACCTTATCCAGGACTGGGACGTCATGATCGCCCAGGGCGATATCACCCGCTGCGTGGGTGACGCCATCGTGCTGGTGGTTGCCGAGGACGAGGCGACGCTCGAGAAGGCCAAGAAGCTCGTAAAGATCGATTACGAGCCGCTGGAGCCCGTGCGCAACATTGTCGAGGCCAGGGCCGCCGATGCCCCACGCCTGCATGACAGCTTCTTTGCCTTTGGCAACACGGTGGAGCTCAAGGACAACGTGTGCCAGAGCCGTCACGTGACGCGCGGCGACGCCGCCAAGGCGCTGGCGGAGAGCGCGTTTACCGTGACGCAGCGCTTTACCACGCCCTTTACCGAGCATGCCTTCTTGGAGCCCGAGTGCGCCGTCGCCTTCCCGTACAAGAACGGCGTCAAGGTGCGGTCGACCGACCAGGGTGCCTACGACACGCGCAAAGAGTGTGCCCACATGTTTGGCTGGGACAACGAACCCGAGCGTGTGGTCGTCGAGACCATGCTTGTGGGTGGCGGCTTTGGCGGCAAGGAGGACGTGTCCATCCAGCATCTGGCCGCGCTCGCCGCATATAAGTTCCAGCGTCCTGTGAAGTGCAAGCTCACGCGTGCCGAGTCGCTCGCTTTCCATCCCAAGCGCCATGCCATGGACGGTACCTTTACGCTGGGCTGCGACGCCGAGGGCAACTTTACCGGTCTGGACTGCGAGATCAACTTTGACACCGGCGCCTACGCGTCGCTGTGCGGCCCGGTGCTCGAGCGCGCCTGCACGCATGCCGTCGGCCCCTACAAGTACCAGAACACCGACATTCGCGGTTTTGGCTACTACACCAACAACCCGCCCGCCGGCGCGTACCGCGGCTTTGGCGTTTGCCAGTCCGAGTTTGCGCTCGAGAGCCTGATCGACTTGCTGTCAGAGAAGGTCGGCCTGGACCCGTGGGAGATTCGTTACCGTAATGCCATCGAGCCGGGCGAGGTTCTGCCCAACGGCCAGATCGCCGACTGCTCCACGGCGCTTAAGGAGACGCTGCTCGAGGTCAAGGATGCCTACTACGCGCATCCCGGACACGCTGGCATTGCCTGCGCCATGAAGAATGCCGGTGTGGGCGTGGGCCTGCCCGATGCCGGCCGCTGCAAGATTCGCATCGAGGACGGCGTGGCCGTGGTCTATGCCGCCACATCCGACATCGGCCAGGGCTGCAACACCGTCTTTTTGCAGGACGTTGCCGAGGCATGCGGTCTGCCGCTTCGCTACATTGCCAACGGCGAGTGTTCCACCGAGAACGCTCCCGACTCCGGCACCACGTCTGGCTCGCGTCAGACGGTCGTGACCGGCGAGGCCGTGCGCGGTGCCGCCTTCCTGCTGCGCGATGCCATGGTCGGCATCGAGGCCGGTAAGCCTGCGCCCGATGCTCCCGTGAACGCACATGGCGACGGCATCAAGATCGAGTACGACGACGGCCGCGCCTACCAGCTGCGCACGCAGGAACTCGTCGCCGGCCAGGGTATGCATCCTCAGGATCCCGCGATCGCCATCAAGGCGCTCGAGGGCTGCGAGTTCGGCTACGTGTACCTGGAGCCGACCGACAAGCTGGGCGCTGACGTTCCCAACCCCAAGAGCCACATCTGCTACGGCTTTGCCACGCATGTGGTCATTTTGGATGATGACGGCCGCGTGAGCGAGGTCTATGCCGCGCACGATTCCGGCAAGGTGGTCAACCCCATCTCCATCCAGGGTCAGATCGAAGGCGGCGTGCTCATGGGTATGGGCTATGCGCTGACTGAGGACTGGCCGCTCAAGGACTGCGTGCCCCAAGCCAGGTACGGCACGCTCGGACTGTTCCGTGCGCCCGAGATTCCGGATATCCACGCCATCTACGTGGAGAAGGACGAGCTACTGCCTGTGGCATACGGCGGCAAGGGCATCGGCGAGATTGCAACGATCCCCACGGCGCCCGCCGTGCAGAACGCCTATCGCGCATTCGACGGCAAGCTGCGTCCCGATCTACCCATGGTGGATACGCCCTACAGCCGCGTCCGCAACCGCGGGTAGGGTAGAACACGGACGCCCATTGCTGACGGACCGTCCGCGCTCAACACCAACTGCATACACTGCGCCTTTGGCCCCGGCTCCATCGCGAGCCGGGGCCTTTTGCTTGGAGCGGAAACTGTGTCCCGGAATTGGCGCTCAGAATGGGATGCGCTTTCCGGCAGAGCCTCAAATGGAACATGCGTCCCAGGACCCGCAACGGCGCCGCCGCGCAATTTTGTGTTCGCACGGGCAGCTACGCTTACTGTGATATGACCGTTCGAGAAACGAACGGCAAGCAACGGAGAGAGGCCCTAACCGTGTCAGCTGAAAAGATGTCGGGTGTCTCGGCTGCCGATACGACGAACTTTGCGCGCCAGATCGTGCTGGACTTTGAGTTTGCGCCGGTGCCAAAGCAGCGTCAGCGCCGTGGACTGTGCAATGAGATTATCGAGGTCGGCGCCGTCAAGCTCGATTACCACGGCAACGTTATGGGCGAGTTCTCGCAGTTTGTGCAGACGGAATTTACCGAGGGCGTTGTGCTCCCCGTCCGCGAGCTCACAGGGATATCGGCCGTGGACACCGCGATGGTCGATCCGCTCTACGTGGTGATCAAAAGGCTCGGCGATTGGGTCGGTCGCTACTCCGCCCAGATAGTTTGCTGGAGCGGGGCGGATCATCGACAGCTTATGACCGAGTGCCAGGCAAAGCATGTCGACCTTGCCGCATTTCCTACGGACTGGGCCGACCTGCAGGCGTTTTACACCTCGATCATGGACGTGGGCAGCCACGGGTGCGTCTCTTTGAGTGACGCGGCAATGTGGTTTGGCATCGAGTTCGACGAGTCAACGGGTCACGCCCACAGCGCTCTAGTCGATGCGCGCGTGACCGCCAGGCTGCTCAGGCAGGTGATGGACGGGGACTACCGCGTGAGCCCGCGTGCCCAGGAGATCCGCCAGCGATGGGGGATGGGCGAGCGAGCCCAGACGCGCCTCTCCAGCAAATGCCCCGAGCTGAGCGATCTGCTGCTGGAGCTGAAGGCGGAGGGGGTAGGCCTTTTGAGAACGCCATTCGGTTTGGCATGGCAGCGCTGTAAGCGCGACTCCGCCCTGCTGTTTGAATCGAAGCGTCAATCAGTATGACGAGTGGCTCGGTCCGCCTACCTGCACCTCCGCAATCCCGCGCGCTGCACTCAGCAGCTCGTACTCCCTTTGGCTCCACTGGCACAGCTCGGCCGCGTCGACGGCGTCGCGGCACAGGTCCAGGAACACCTCGGCTCCCTCGCAGAAGCATTCACGGGCAAATTCTCCTGAACCGTTCGCGATGCATGCGCCGTCAGCAAAGAGCTTCCAGCTGGACGGCTCGCGCGAGTTGTCGCCGGACAGCCTGATCTGCAGTACGTGCGGGCCGCCGGCGGCACAGAGCTCTTCCTCGAGCTTCTGTACCGTAAAGCGCATCTGGTGGGAGAGGCTGCTCTTGACCATGGCCGAGGCATAGCCGTTCGGCTTGTCCAGAAGATGCATGTGATTCGGTTTGACGACCAGATTGTGGAAGTTGCGCTCACTGCGCACGGAGAAATTGTCCATACGGACTCCTTTCATCGATGTTGGCAGGGCCACCGTGCCTCTTGGCCGGTTGGCGTCGGGATCGTGGAGCCAACTCTCTACCCCGACTCTGGATAAAACACACCCGCTCCTTGCGGGCACGATGGAGTCTATCAACGTGTACGGACAGAAATCAAGCGCCGCTTGCGAAATGACGCGCGTGCGGCGCTTGATTTCGCCGGCTGTCGCTAGGCTTAAATCCGAAAAAGTGTCGAAATCTCCCCTATAAAAGTACGGAAAAGTGTCGAAATAGGCACCTTAAAACTTCGGAAAAGTGTAGCTGGATGACAAAACAGCACTTAGAAGCCGGTGCTGGATGCGGGATCCTGCGGCCGCCTTCAGCTCTCGCTACTCATCGTCCTCGTCGTTGGGGTCGCCCTTGAGGGTGTTGATGTCCAGATACTCGTTATCGTCCTCTTTTTGCTGGGTCTCCGACTCCGCTTGGGTGGGGCCGGAGAACAGCCGGAATCCCTCAAACGCAATGACACCGAGCAGGGCAATGACAATGGCGATAAAGGCAACCTTGACTGCCTGCGGAAATTCCGAAAAACGCAGCGCCTTTTCCTCGGCGTAATAATCGGCGAAGCGCTCTTCGCCCGTGCTTTTGGTATACGCCGGCGCGGACGCGGCCTCCGGGTCATATTCCGGTGCAGGCGTGGCAGCGTACGGATCGTTGAGATAATCGCTCGATGCGGTGCCATAATCCTCGGTCTCGATGCGATCGGTGCCAGCATAGCCATCGGAATAATCGGAATATGCCGCACCGCCCTCATAGTCCGCGGCGCTCGTGTTGGCGGCAAAAAGCGGGTTAACTGGAACGTCGAGCGCCGGCATGCCGGTAGAGGTCTCATCCAGATCGGCTGCAGCCCAGGAATCGTAGGCAACCTGATGGGCAACGGGCTCATCGAGCCTTGTGACCGGAGACTTGCGTGCCGCAGGAACGGGCAACTGCTGGGCGCTGTACATAACGGTGCTGTCGGCCGATTTGCTCCGCGTCGCCGCAGCGAGAAATGCCGCCGTCTCGGACGGGTCGATTGCGGGGCGGGGAGTGGGCGTGGGCGCCGAAATGGGTGCGGGCGTAGACGCGGGCGTCGAAACAGGCGGCTGCGCAGGAGTCGGCGCAGATGCGGGCTTAGGCGCAAGTGCGGGATTGGGGCTTGACGGGCGAGCCCCACCGCCCATAAGTTCGTCGGCGGTCCACGGGCGATCATCCATCACGTCGTCAAGGCTCAGCGAAAACAGGTCGTCTTCACCCTCATCGAACATGCGGTGCACATGTCCACCAATTGCCGGAATCAATCCGCGACCGGTGCATGATGCCTTGCTCAACGCCATTCTGTTCCACCCTTTCGAAATACTAATGACATCGATTATATGGAACTTTCCAAGCGGCTCGGTCTTGGATTCATGCTTTCCAGAACTCGCGCCCAAAAGGGGAGGGGTAATCTAGGCGAGTGCCTACTTGTCGTCGGCCGCCGCCTTGGCCTCATTGAGGTAGCTATAGAAGCTGTACTTGGAGATGCCAAAGAACTCGCAGGCGCGCTCGCTCGACTTGGAAATGAGGAAGGCGCCGCGACGGTCGAGGTAGCCAATGGCGCGAATGCGCTCATCTTTGGTCATAAGGGCTGCCGGCTTGCCCACGTATTGCTCGCACTCGCGCAGCAGGTCCTCGAGCAGGTCGCCGATGTTCTTGGTAATGGGCTCGGGCTCGGTGTAGCCCGTGCCGCCGGTGCCGGTAAAGGCGTCGAGCGAACGCTCAAAAGCCTTCATAAGCGTAATGTCAAAGTTGATGCCCAAAATGCCGACGGGCTTGCCCTCGTCGTTGCGGATAAAGATGGTCGAGGACTTGAGCAGCTTGCCATCGGCGGTTTTGGTGAGGTACGGCTCGCGGTCGTGCACGTCGGCGGTGCCCTCGTGCATGGATTCAAGCACAATATGGCTGGGGCCGTCACCCAGTTTGCGCCCGCTGACGTGGCCGTTTTCGATCACTACGATGGAGTGGTCCACGTCCTCGGTCTCCAGGTCGTGGACGACGACTTCGCAGTTGGGGCCAAATTGGAGCGCCAGGCCGTGTGCAAGGCGCTTATAAAACTCAATCTGTGCGGGGGTCATGGGTGCCTTCCTAAAAATTAGTTTGGGCACACTTTGCCATAAACCGCACCTGTTCGCAAATAACGAAAGCGGCGCTGCGTTATGTAACCGTTCGGCGACGAAAAGGTACCGATTACGGCAACAAACAATTTGTTAGGTTTATCAATCAAAATGTGTGATAGAACTGTGCTAACAAACTTTTTGTTTGGCATCCACATAAAAGTTCAGTCGCATGAATGGGAATGGGCTGAAACGCGTATGCGGGGGCCGGCAAGAGAGGACTTAAGGAGTTCACCGTATGGCCGATAAGATCCAGTGGGCGGGCAACACGATGCCCAAGAGCGATGACAAGCACTTGGGAATCATGAGCCTCGACCACGTGAAGAAGGCCCGCGCCTTCCACCAGTCGTTCCCTCAATATACCGTCACTCCGCTTGCCCGCCTGGACGGTCAGGCTGCGCGCCTGGGCCTGTCCAACCTGTGCGTTAAGGACGAGAGCTATCGCTTTGGCCTCAACGCCTTTAAGGTTCTGGGCGGTTCGTTTGCCATGGCCAACTACATTGCCGACGAGACCGGCAAGGACGTTGCCGACTGCACCTTCGATTACCTGACCTCCGATCAGCTTGCCAAGGACTTTGGCCAGGCCACCTTCTTTACCGCCACCGACGGTAACCATGGTCGCGGCGTGGCATGGGCTGCCAACAAGCTGGGCCAGAAGGCCGTCGTGCACATGCCCAAGGGTTCCACCAAGCCCCGCTTTGATAACATCGCCGCCGAGGGCGCCACGGTGACCATCGAAGAGGTCAACTACGACGAGTGCGTGCGCATGGCCGCCGCCGAGGCCGATGCCTGCGAGCGCGGCGTTATCGTTCAGGACACCGCCTGGGAGGGCTACGAGAAGATCCCGTCTTGGATCATGGAGGGCTACGGCACCATGGCTTCCGAGGCTGCCGAGCAGCTGCGCGAGATGGCCATCAACCGCCCGACGCACGTCTTTGTCCAGGCTGGCGTGGGCTCGCTGGCCGGCGCCGTGGTGGGCTATTTCACCAACCTGTATCCCGATAACCCGCCCACCTTTGTCGTGGTTGAGTGCGCGCCTGCCGCCTGCCTGTACAAGGGCGCTGCCGCCGGCGACGGCGACCCGCGCATCGTGGACGGCGACATGCCCTCCATCATGGCCGGCCTGTGCTGCGGCGAGCCCAACATCCTGGGCTGGGATATCCTGCGCAACCGCACCACTGCCTTTGTGTCCTGCCCCGACTGGGTCACCGCTCGCGGCATGCGCACCCTGGGCGCTCCCGAGAAGGGCGACCCGCGCGTCATCTCCGGCGAGTCCGGCGCGGTGACCACCGGCCTGGTCGAGACCCTCATGCTCGATCCCGAGTACGCCGAGCTCAAGGAGCTCATCGGCCTGGACAAGACGAGCTCCGTGCTCTGCTTCTCCACCGAGGGCGACACCGATCCGGATCAGTACCGTCGCATCGTCTGGGAGGGCGAGTACCCCACCTGCTAGCAGACTGACCTGTCCGGAGGCAGCCGGAGGACTTTACTCCCTGCTCGGACAGTCCTGCTCGCACGGAGAGCACATTAAGTGCTCTCCGGCTCGTGCGGAACTCGCGACGGAGCAAAGTCCTCCGTCCGCCTCCTATGGTTACTTGCTTGCCGGGTGCTCAACCTCACGCTGCTTGGCACAAGTGATCTATCTGAAATATCTACCTGTAGGTAAACCCTTGTAGAAAGGTTGACTGTTATGACTAAAGAACTCGATTTTGATGCCATTAAGGCTGCTGCTGAGTCCCATCGTGCTGATATGACGCGTTTTCTTCGCGCAATGATTAGCCATCCCTCTGAGTCCTGCGAGGAGGGTGAGGTTGTTGCCTGCATCAAGGCCGAGATGGAGAACCTCGGCTATGACGAGGTCAAGGTCGACGGCCTGGGCAACGTTATGGGCTTTATGGGCGAAGGCGACAAGATCATCGCCATCGACTCCCACATCGACACCGTCGGCATCGGCAACATCGAGAACTGGGATGCCGATCCCTATGAGGGCTACGAGACCGACGAGATCATCTACGGCCGCGGCGGCTCCGACCAGGAGGGTGGCATGGCTTCTGCTACCTACGCTGCCAAGATGATGAAGGACATGGGCCTCATCCCCGAGGGCTACAAGATCATGGTCGTCGGCACCGTCCAGGAAGAGGACTGCGACGGCATGTGCTGGCAGTACATCTACAACAAGGACGGCATTAAGCCCGAGTTCGTTATTTCCACCGAGCCCACCGACGGCGGCATCTACCGCGGTCACCGCGGCCGCATGGAGATCCGCGTCGACGTTCACGGTACCTCCTGCCACGGCTCCGCTCCCGACCGCGGCGACAACGCCATCTACAAGATGGCCGACATCATCGCCGACGTCCGCGCTCTCAACAACAACGGCTGCGACGAGTCGACCGACATCAAGGGCCTCGTCAAGATGCTCGACCCCAAGTACAACCCCGAGCACTTCGAGGACGCCCGCTTCCTGGGTCGCGGCACCTGCACCGTCAGCCAGATCTTCTACACCAGCCCCAGCCGTTGCGCCGTGGCTGATTCCTGCGCCATCTCCATCGACCGTCGCATGACCGCCGGTGAGACCTGGGAGTCCTGCCTGGACGAGATCCGCAACCTGCCGGCTGCCAAGAAGTACGGCGACGACGTGAAGGTCTCCATGTACATGTACGACCGTCCGTCCTGGACCGGCGAGGTTTACGAGACCGAGGCTTACTTCCCCACGTGGATCAACAAGGAGACTGCTCCGCACGTCAAGGCCCTCGTCGACGCCCACAAGGCCATGTTCGGTGACGAGCGCATCGGCTGCGAGCCCAGCATGGACAAGCGCACCGGTCGTCCGCTGTGCGACAAGTGGACCTTCTCCACGAACTGCGTTTCCATCCAGGGCCGCTATGGCATCCCCTGTGTCGGCTTTGGCCCGGGTGCCGAGTCTCAGGCTCACGCTCCCAACGAGGTCACCTACAAGGACGACCTGGTCACCGCTGCCGCCATGTACGTGGCTGCCCTGAACCTCTACGATCCGAGCCAGGCCGATGGCGACGCCACCGTGTTCCGCGCCGGTCTGACCAACAACAAGATCGATTAGTCCCATTCCTCGATTTTGTTGAGCCGGGGGCCGCTCGTGTCCCCGGCACCCCCTGTTGACTCGGGGCCCGCGGTCGTTATCTCCCATGCATCCTCAACGGTGGCGGGTCCTCGTCATAGTGCTCTGCATGTTCTAGCCACACGCGCATGCCGGAGCACGTCTACTCATTGCGATCGTTTCATCTTTTGAAAGGACATTTCCATGGACGCCAAGTTTACCGAGCTCGTCGAGCAGCTGAACGGCCTCGATTTTAAGGGTATGTACGGCAGCGACTTCCTGCACACCTGGGACAAGACCACCGATGAGCTCAAGGCTCTCTACATCGTCGCCGACGCCCTGCGCGAGCTGCGCGAGAACAACGTCTCGTCCAAGATCTTTGACTCGGGTCTGGCCGTCTCCCTGTTCCGCGACAACTCCACCCGTACGCGCTTCTCCTTCTCTAAGGCCGCCAACCTGCTCGGCCTTGAGCTGCAGGACCTGGACGAGAAGAAGTCCCAGATCGCTCACGGCGAGACCGTCCGCGAGACCGCTACCATGATCTCCTTCATGGCTGACGTCATCGGCATCCGCGACGACATGTACATCGGCAAGGGCGACGCCTACATGGCCGAGGTCTCCGAGTCTGTCCAGCAGGCATACGAGGACGGCGTTCTGGATCACCGTCCCACGCTCATCTCCCTGCAGTCCGACTCCGATCACCCCACGCAGTCCTCTGCCGACATGCTCTACCTCATCAACGAGTTTGGCGGCCTTGAGAACCTCAAGGGCAAGAAGGTTGCCGTCACCTGGGCCTATTCGCCTTCTTACGGCAAGCCGCTGTCCTGCCCGCAGTCGCTGATCAGCCTGCTGCCCCGTTTTGGCATGGAC
This sequence comes from uncultured bacterium, assembly GCA_905214615.1. Classification (GTDB taxonomy): domain Bacteria; phylum Actinomycetota; class Coriobacteriia; order Coriobacteriales; family Coriobacteriaceae; genus Collinsella. The sequence continues at coordinate 28,664 of CAJMMX010000023.1, forward strand.
GTCACCCTGGCCCACCCCGAGGGCTACGACCTCATGCCCGAGGTCGTCGAGCGCGCCAAGGGCTATGCCGCCGAGTCCGGCACCACCTTTAAGCAGGTCAACACCATGGCCGAGGCCTTCGAGGGCGCCGACATCGTGATCCCCAAGAGCTGGGCTCCGTTTGCCGCCATGGAGAAGCGCACCAACCTGTACGCCGAGGGCGACGACGCCGGCATCGCTGCGCTCGAGAAGGAGCTGCTCGCCCAGAACGCTACGCATCAGGACTGGTGCTCCACGACCGAGCTCATGGAGAAGACTGCCAACGGTCAGGACACCATCTTTATGCACCCGCTGCCCGCCGACATCTCCGGTGTCTCCTGCGAGCACGGCGAGGTCAACGCCGACGTCTTCGACATGCACCGCGTGGGCATGTACAAGGAGGCCAGCTACAAGCCGTACGCCATTGCTGCCATGATGTTCCTGCAGAAGGTTGCCGATCCCGCCGCTACCCTCAAGGCCCTCGACGAGCGCAACACCGCCCGTTGGTTCCAGGCCTAAAGCCGCGCTGAGGTAAGCCATGTAAAGGGGGCGCTCTGCCAACCGGCGGGGTGCCCCTTTTTGCATCGTGGGCGTGCGGGATAAGCGCTTTCGATGTAGATGCCCCGCGACGCGAGTTATGGGTACGATGGTTTCAGGGGAGGTATCGCCATGAAACTTGGTTGCGTCATTATGGCTTCGGGCGAGGGCAAGCGATTTGGCTCTAACAAGATGCTCGCCGATATCTATGGTGAGCCGCTGATTGCCCGGACCATTGATTCGGTTCCCCGGGGCTTTGACGTCGTGGTTTCGACGCGTTGGCCCGAGGCCGCTCAGATTTGTGATGACAAGCATTGCCCGTGCGTGCTGCACGATGGCGAGCTGCGCAGCGAAAGCGTCCGTGCGGGTCTTTCGTGGGGAGTCGAACGCAACTGGAAAGGTTGCCTCTTTTTGCCGGGCGACCAGCCGCTCGTGAGTTCGGATTCTTTTGAGGCTATGGTTCGTGCATTTGACGAGCGTGGCCGCAAGCATCCGGTGCGTCTTGCGTGCAACGGTGAGCCTTCGAGCCCGGTGCTCTTTCCGGCGGAACTGTTCGATGCACTTATGTGTCTTGAGGGTAAGGACGGCGGCGGTTCGATCCTCAAGGACCGTACCGACGTGGTGCTGGTCGAGGCGCGTGCCTACGAGCTGTGGGACGTCGATACCGTCAAGGGACAGCGACGCATAACGGAGCATATCGCGGCCTGCTCGTATTTTGATCGCGTGGCCAACTGTATTAATCAATAAGGAGCAACATGATCATTATCAAAAATGGCGCGCTCGTGACGCCCCAGGGGCTTCGTCGCGCCGATCTTGCGATGGAGGGCGACAAGATTGTGCGGATTGCCGTGGCAATCGAGCCGGGCGAGGGCGATACCGTCCAGGACGCCACGGACTGTTGGGTGTTCCCCGGCTTTATCGACGGCCACACGCACATGCAGTGCTGGACCGGCATGGATTGGACGGCCGATAGCTTTGAGACCGGTACGCGTGCGGCTGCCTGCGGCGGTACGACGACCATCGTGGACTACGCGACGGCCGATCGCGGCGTGACCATGCCCGATGCCCTTGCCGAGTGGCATCATCGCGCTGACGGCACCTGCACGGCAAACTACGCTTTTCATATGGCACTCGCCGAGTGGAATGAGCGCAACCGCGCCGATCTTTCGGCCATGCGCGAGGCGGGCGTGTCGTCGTTTAAGACCTATTTTGCCTATGACCACCTGCGCTTGGACGATGCCGAGACGCTCGAGGTGCTGGAGGAGCTCAAGCGCGTGGGCAGTATCCTGTGCGTGCATTGCGAGAACGGCACGTTGGTGAATGAACTGCAGAAGCGCGTGTACGAGCAGGGGGTTCATGGGCCCGAGGGGCATGCGCTCAGCCGTCCGGACGTGTGTGAGGCCGAGGCCGTGAGCCGCCTGCTGTATCTGGCGCACTTGGCCGGGGACGCTCCGGTCAATGTGGTGCATCTTTCGACCAAGCTGGGACTCGAGGCCATCCGCGCTGCCAAAGCACGCGGGCAGAAGAATATCTATGTCGAGACCTGCCCTCAGTATCTGATGCTCGACGACACCTGCTATCTGGAGCAGGGCGAGGACGGCTTTGCGGGCGCCAAGTACGTGATGAGCCCGCCGCTGCGCCATGCCGGTGACCGTGCCGCGCTGCGCGAGGCGCTTGTGGCTGGCGAGATCGATACTATTGCGACCGATCATTGCAGCTTTAACCTGCACGGGCAAAAGGACCGAGGACGCGATGATTTCCGCGCGATTCCCAACGGCGGGCCCGGCGTGGAGCATCGTCCCGTTGCGATTGCCACGAGCTTTGAGGGACAGCTGGGTCCCGAGGATCTGTGCCGCTTGATGAGCGAGAATCCGGCGCGCGTTTTTGGCATGTATCCGCGCAAGGGCTGTCTTGCCGAGGGCGCCGATGCCGACGTATGCGTGTGGGATCCGTGCGCGCGTTGGACGATCAGCGCCGCGACGCAGCATCAGGCCGTGGACTACACGCCGCTCGAGGGCTTTGAGGCACATGGCCGCGCCAAGGCCGTGTTTGTGAACGGCGTGCTGGCGGCACGCGACGGCGAGCCCACCGGAGCCCAACCCGGCCGCTACGTGCCCCGCTAGCGGCAAAGATGTCGTGTTCCCTCCGCAGTTGCGGTGAAATACGGACTGTTTGCGGCCATTAGGTGGCCAA
>CAJMMX010000024.1 GCA_905214615.1 uncultured bacterium
TCCGCACATGTACGGATGAATGTGGGAGGTGTTCGGATAAAGTTGATAATCAAGGTTTTCTAATTCGAGACATTTAATGCTATGCGCAAGAATCAAAAAGGTATATAGTCGTCTATAAACAGGTACATAGACGTCTATATAAGTATCTGGAACGTAAACTCAACTCGAATTGCCGTAACCCGGTTGGAGGAATCATGGCAGTTGTAACTTCGACTGAGCTGATCCAGATTGCACGCAAGAACGGATGGCTCCTTCCCGCATATAACACGACCAATATGGAGATGACCCTGGGTATCTTGGACGGATTGCAGAAGGCCGGCATGCCGGGCATCCTCCAGATCGCCCCTACCAACGTTAGGCTTTCCGATTACGGCATGATCGCCTCTATCGTTAAACGCGCGGCGGAGGACTATATCGTTCCCACGTGTCTGCATCTTGACCACGGCAAGACGCTCGAGGATGTTCGACAGGCGGTTCAGGCCGGCTTTACCTCCGTTATGATCGACGGTGCCGCGTTGCCCTTTGAGGAGAACATTCGCTTCTCGCGCCAGGCAGTTGACTACTGCCATTGCTACGGCGTGCCCGTTGAGGCTGAGCTCGGTGCCATCAAGGGCAAAGAAGACGATCATGTTTCCGAGGCGGATCTTAAGACCGACCCCGATCAGGTTTGCGAGTTTGTGGAGCGCACGGGCTGCGACCTGTTGGCCGTGTCTATCGGCAACGTTCACGGCCTTGAGGATACGCCGCGCATCGATTTGCCGCTGCTTGAGAAGCTTGCCGAGGTGTCTCCGTGTCCCCTCGTTCTTCATGGTGGCTCGGGCATTCCCTATGAGACCATCCACGCTATGCAGCCACACAAGATGTCCAAGATCAACATCGCAAGCGACCTGCGCAAGGCCTACATCACGACGGTTGGCAAGGCGTACGAGGCAAACAACAACGAGCATAATCTCGCCAAGGTACTGATTGATACACGTAAGGCAGTTGCGGACGTTGCTTACAAGACGACGCACGCCATCAACGGCATCGCTGAGTAGCGCGGAATTACGAACATGGATGAGGCGATAATGGGTGCGCTCTACCTTGGTGTCGATGTGGGCACGTCATCGGTGAAGCTCACGTGCATTGATGAAGGCGGAAAAGTTGTCGCGACTGCGAGCGAGGCTTACGAGTGCTCTGAGCCTCATCCCGGTTGGCGGGAGATCAATCCCGAGACATGGTGGATCGCCATTTGCTCTGCATGCTCCCTGCTTGGAGAGAAAGTTGACCTGTCTCTAATAAAAGGCGTTGGTGCTACCGGGCAGATGCACACGACGGTCTTGATCGATGCCGATGGGGTGCCAACGTGTCCCGCCATAATGTGGAACGACCAGCGCACGATTGACGCTGTCTTTACCGAGAAGCAGTGGGCTCTGTCTGCGGGCTATCCTAGGGTCGCCAGCTTTCTTTCGACTGGGGTTCCGGCGATTAGCCTTGCATGGATAGCTAAGAATAATCCTGAGGGCCTTTCAAAGAGCGAAGTGTTTCTTTCGGTTTCAGATTGGATTGCTCTCAAGTTTGGCGGGCGTGCTGGTACGGACTATTGCGGGGCTTCGACAACAGGGCTCTACGATAACGAGAGGCAAGCTTGGATCGGTGAGGTCTGCGAGCATTTTGGAATCCCCGAGTCGTTGCTTCCCGTTGTCGAGCCTTCTGATGCCGTAATTGGGGCCGTGGTTGAGAGAGCTTCAAGCGAGACGGGAATTCCCGCAGGTGCCATGATCGTGAGGGGAACGGGCGACAATCCCGCGGCAGCGATCTGCACGGGATGCCTTTTGGAGGGCGTCCCCACCATCTCACTTGGAACAAGCGGCGTGCTGATGTATTCATCTGAGGGAGTTGACCTTCCGGCTGTTGGCAAGCCCGTGTTGTTCAAGTGGGGAAATACCCTTAAGACCCAAATTCAGCTGAGTATCAGATCGTGCGGCGGTGCCAAGGAATGGTGGTACGGGCAGATTCTAAGCAGTGAGTCCTACGATTTGGAGGACAAGGCCGTCGAGGACCCCTTCTACGACATGAGGGATCTCATGTTCTACCCCCATCTATCGGGAGAAAAAGTCCTGCACGGTTGCCCGTCGGTACGCGGTGCCTTTCTGGGGCTTGATCTTGACACGACTCGTTCCGAGCTCGAAAGGGCTCTGATGGAGGGCACGGCGTATGCCTTAAGGGAGCTCAAGGAGTCCGTGGACCATTCGGAAGAGTGGCGCAGCATCAGGCTCGTTGGAGGAGGGGCCAAGAACGATTTTTGGGCGCAAACGCTCTCCAACGTGTTGGGGGTCGATATGGTGCGGATGGAATCCTCCGGTGCCGGTCAGGGCGCGGCGCTGCTGGCTCTCTCGGCTTCTTGCGGCCAAGACTTGACGGCGGTTGCCGCAGGGGTCTGCAGAAAACTCGATTCCATTGAAAAAAACGACAGGGCCCATGAGCTCTACGACGCGCGTTTTAGCAGGTATATGCGTATATTCGAGGCACTCCAAATTATCTATGAGCTAAATAGCGCGTAGCCGTTTGTCTTGTAAAATCTACCGTTCACCGAAAGGAATGCGAGAAGGCAACTCGAATAGCGGTCCCTTTGTAAGATATAGACAACCGTAGACAACCATGAGCGTATATGGCCGATTGAAAAGGAGGAGGGGGCGCTCAGGTAGAACGATAGAAGTAACGAACATTAACTTAGGAGAATGAAAATGGGAGCAGTAAACGATTTCCTTATCTTCCTTGCGGAGGGCTTTACCGGCCTGTTTAATGCGGCTGGTGATCAGTTTGCCTCGTTTATTACGGGCATGATCCCCATGCTGATCTGCCTGATCCTTACGATCAAGGCAGTCATCCAGCTGATCGGCGAGGAGCGCGTCTATGGGTTCATGAAGAAGTGCACCAAGTATGCAGTTCTCCGCTATACCCTCATCCCGTTCCTTTGCACTTTCTTCCTCTGCAATCCGATGGCATACACCTTTGGTGTGTTTGTCGAGGAGGACTACAAGCCCGCATTCTACGATGCGGTCGTGTCCATGATGCACCCCATCGTTGGCCTTTTCCCGCACGCTAACTCTTCCGAGCTCTTTGTTTGGCTTGGTATCTCGGCCGGCTACGAGGCACTGGGAAAGAACTCCTCCGAGCTTGCTATCCGCTTCCTCATTGTTGGTCTAATCGTCTGCCTGATCAAGGGCATTGTCACCGAGAAGCTGTACCTCATCATGAAGAAGCGCAACGAAGCTAAGCTTGCCGCCTAGTAGTTCAGCGCAAAAGGAGAGTCTAAATCATGAGTGAATTCAAAAGCGTAAAGGCGTCCCACGGCGGCAACGGTTGGGGCGGTCCCCTCATCATTACCCCCACGGCCGAGAAGCCTTATGTTCTGAGCGTGACCCTGGGTGGCATCAGCCCGGTCGCCCTTCGCATTGCGGAGCTTACCGGCGCCGAGGCGCACGACCAGTTTAAGGACCCGATCGAGACCGATCAGGCATGCGCCGTTGTCATCGACTGCGCCGGCGTTGCTCGCTGCGGCACCTATCCCAAGATGGGCCTTAAGACGCTGAACATCAAGCCCGGTTCTCCGTCTGGTCCTCTGGCCCAGTTCATCACCGAGGATCTCTTTGCATCTGACGTCAATCCCGATTGCATCGTCCTTGCCGATGCGGCCGATGTTCCCGCTGAGCCGGTAAAGGCCGAGAAGGCACACGAGGAGACGACGAAGGAAAACGTCCACGCCAAGATCGCCGAGGGACGTGCCGAGCTCGCATCCAAGGAGTCTAACGGCTTCATGGACGTTGTCTCCAAGATCGGCACCGGTGTCGGCCGCGTTATCAGCATCATCTACCAGGCAGCGCGCGATACCGTGAACGATGTTATCCGCAACATCATCCCCTTCATGGCGTTCGTCTCGGTTCTGATCGGCATCATCAACTACACCGGCTTCGCAAACGTTCTCGCTGGCGTCCTTACGCCTCTCGCGGGCTCGCTGCCCGGCATGCTGGCGATCGGCATGTTCTGCTCGATTCCGTTCCTCTCGCCGTTGATCTGCCCGGGTGCAATCATCGCCTCCGTGCTTTCCGTCCTCGTTGGCAACCAGATCGCCAACGGCACGATTCCTGCCAACTTTGCCCTTCCCGGCTTCTTTGCTGTCAATTGCCAGGTTGGTTCCGATTTTGCCCCCGTTGGCATGACCCTCATGGAGGCAAAGCCCGAGACGATCGAGATCGGTTACCCTGCGTTCCTGTTTGGTAAGCTGATCACTACCCCGATCCAGATTGTTCTTGCCTACGTACTGTCCTTCGGCCTGTAAACTGAATGCTTTGAGAGGGAAAGGCCTGCTATGCTCAACGCGCTCATTACAATAGCCTTCTTTATCCTTGTGTGGCTTGCTGGGACATTTACCCAGTATCGCTATTGGAGGAAGGTTCGCATCCTTATCCATGAGCACGCTCGTGATCATGAGGGATACTTGGGCACGGGTATGTGCAAGGTTAGCTTTAGCCGAAAAGCGTTTGTGATGATTCTGACGGATCATGACGGCGTGATTACCGGTTGCTATGAGCTCAAGGGCCTCTCCCTCAAACCGGAGTTTTCGGAGATGGGCGAGATGCTGGGGCTGAATATCGAAACGGCTCTGGACCATTTGGCCAACGAAAGCTATCACGATGCTTTTGCCCAGGCTATTCGTGTTATTGACAGGTCGATGACTGCGTCTGCAGCGTAACTAAGATAGGAGAAATCAAATGTACAAGGTTACGGTCACTGAGATTGGCTCGTTTGTTGAGGAACTTCTCAACGAGAAGATGGTGGTCTTGTTTGGCCCGACTGCTCCTGCGGAGTTGCGTGACATTTGCGTCGTTCACGATGGGGTCCCCACGGAGAATAGCGTGCTCGTCGAGGGCGGCACTATCTCTATCGGCGACCAGGTCTACACGATTAAGGAGTTTGGTGAGGCCGCAAATGAGAACATGGGAGGACTCGGTCATCTGACCATTGCGTTCGATGGTGAGCGAGAGCTGCTTCCCGGAACTGTTCTCGTGGCGCCCAGCACGCTTCCCAAACTGGAGGCCGGCATTGAGATCAGCTTTAATAGCTAACTCGCTCGGTTTGGCAGGCCATGTATTAGTCGGAAAGGACGTGTTCCCTTGAAACGTTCCGATTTAAAACTGCCACTTTTTACGGTCAGTCCTAAGACCTATCTGCTTGGCGACGATTCGATCGCAGCGGCCCACCTTACGGATGAGATTGCAAAAGGGCGAAATCATTCGATTTTCTGGACCGCCCCCGTTCCTGAGCTCTGCGCGGTTGCAAAGGATCTGAAATTTGCAATTCCAACGGCGCAGCACGCCGATCTCATCGGCGATGGAAAGGGAATGGGACTGACGCCTCTTGAGTCGCTTAAGAGCGCGGGAGTTCGAGCTGTCTTTCTTAATCACACGGCACACCCCCTGGCCGTTGACAAGCTGGCGGCAACGATTGATCGCGCTCGTGAGCTTGAGATTCTAACCATTGTTGCGGCCGATAGTGTCACCGAATCCAAGGCGGTTGCAGCAATGAACCCGGATGTGATTCTTTGCGAGCCGAGCAGCCTGGTGGGTACGGGTCATACAAGCGGTGATGATTACATCGCAGAGACCATTGCCGCCGTTCGGTCCATTAATCCCGACATCGTTATCATGGAGGGGGCGGGAATCAGGTGTGGAGACGATGTTCGTCGCCTGATCGGGCTTGGCGCGCAGGGTACCGGCATTTCGAGCGCCCTGGCGATTACGGATGACAGGACGGCGTTGCTTACAGAGCTGTTTGACGCGCTGGACTAAATCCGCTTACTAAGAAGGCGAACCCACGGGTTCGCCTTCTTGCGTTTTGGAATCTTGTTGGGAGCAACGCTGTCGCGCCCAAGAGGTTTAATGGCGGCGCTGAAAAACGGTGCCAAGTTGAAATCTGCTGGATTTAAGCCACACGCGCGCATATTCAATTGCGGAGTCATTGTCCAGGTAGACTGTTTGAAGCTGCTGAAGAAGTGGGGATTGCGTAGAGAGACCGAGCGCATTCGCGCGTTGGGTGTCTGCGAGCTTTGCCACAAAGGAGGTCTTCGAGTATTCGATCTGGTGGCCAGAGAGCCGCTCGATAATCGCAAAAAGGCCCTCGTTGACAAAGTCGGCCGTCTCTATGCCTGGGACAAGCGCCATGTTGATGTTATTCTCGATAAACATGACGGGCTCGCCCTCAACGCTGCGTACGCGCTCAAGATGGAGATAATTGGAGCCTTCGGCAATGCCGAGGTGCTTGGAGATGTCTTCATCGCATTTGCAAACTTTGCAATCGAGAATGCTGGTTTCGAAAGAAAGGCCCTGCTCGCTTAAAGACTCGGAGAAAGAGATAAGGCCTTCAGTAAGGGGGAAAGAGATGTCTTTGGACTTAACGTAAGTTCCCTTTCCCTGAATTTGCTCAAGTAGACCCTCATCAACAAGCTTTGAAATGGCCTTTTTGATGCTGCCGCGGCTAACGCCGAGCGTGCTCATAAGGTCGACCTCCGACGGGATTTTGGATGCCTCTTCCCAAGCTCCCGAGGCGATGTTCTCGCGCAGATATTCGACCACTTGCATATAGATGGGGGTGGCACAGTCCTTTTTAATAAATGAGTCGTTGACGCGATTGGTCACAGTATCTCCTGATTACTTTGAAGCAAAATTGCCTTTATTTTACGTTGTTCTGCAGCGTTAACTTATTGAGATTGTAATTGCAAAGAATAAATTACGTATTTAGTGTGCGGCTTCTGCTGCCTTGGGCGCCTGTTCGAAATCAGCGACTTTGGCGCGATGCTGTAGGGGATAGAGGCCGTGCGGAGTCTATTCGGTTCAGGATGCGGCATTGCCGTTGTCGAAAAAAGCACCAAGGGGCCGTCCCTCGGTGGTGGTTTTGCCTTGGGTTATGGATTGTGGTTAGTCCCCGTTGGCTTGGTTTTTGCCGGTGGCGTAGTCAATCTGCACATGCGGCTGCAGGTTGTAGCAGTACACGTGGAAGCACAGTGTCTTGCCGTGGTCCTCGACCGATTGCGCCTCGAGGCGGACACCGCGGCAGACGAGTTCCTCTTCGTTGTACATGGGCGTGACGCGGTAGAGCACATGGTTGCCAGTGTCGCGGATGTAGCCGAGGATCTGCTCTTCAAACGGCAGCATGCCCGTTTCGTTGAGATAGCGCGTGCCGGTGAGGAGATTCTTGCGATTGGCGTTCTCGCCGCAGAGCGACCAGGCGATGAGGTGGCAGCGGTTGTAGAGGCTTTGACCCGGAATAAAGTCGTAGCGCTGCTGGTGCCAACCGGCAGGATGGATACGTGAGATATCGCCGCGCTTGCCTTTGCCGAGCGATTCGAGTCCCATGCAGGCGAGTGCTTTGCGGGTACGGCCCAGGCTGTCGAGCTTGGAGAACTTCTTGAAGCAGCCCTCTTCGGTGGCGCGTTCGTATTCATCGAGCGTGAACGACGGTGTGCCGAGCGGGTGCGTGCCATCAGCGCGAAGGGCGACGTAGGGGTTACCGGCATAGTCGGGAATGCTGGTGAGGTATACGCCGCGCGCGCGGCCGAGATCGGGATTTTCGACCTCGTCGATGGGGGTGGCGGCGCTGTCGGCGGGGGCGCTATCACCGTTGCCTGCCGCATTCGATTCGGAGCCATCGCCGGCGTCTTGGCCGCCTTCGGAATCCGTGGAGCTCGCTGTTCCCGATTCGAGCCGGGCGACCAAGTCCGCCTCGTCATCGGTGCGGCTGGGGCTCTCGTTTTGCTTCTCGGCCAGGGCCGCCGCCTGCTCATCGCTTTGCGGCGACAGCAGCTTGGGCGCCCCGTCGAGCGATCCCGTAAACAGCGCAAATCCCAGCACCACGGCGGTGCCGATGGAAAGTACTTGCTTGTAGGCGGACTTGCGTGACATGGGGGCTCCTGGGTAATCGGTTGCGAATCTACCAGTCTAGCAGGAGACGCCGCAGACCGTTTTCCCAGATAAAACCTGCCAAAATAAACCTGTCCCTTTTTGGTGGGTTATTGATTCATGTAACAAAAGCCCAATATGCTATATACGTTATATACAAGTTGGAAAGCGTGGTAGAGTGGCGGCAATACAAGCCGGCGAAGGGGACCGATATGATCAAGGCTGTCATTTTTGACATGGACGGCACGCTGGTCGATACCGAGCGTTTGGACATGAGGGCATGGAAGGTGGGCGCTGCCGAGCTGGGGATTGCGATTGACAATGCGCTGGTCCATCAGTTTATCGGTCGCTCGATGCCCGATGTCAGGGACATCCTTGAGGAGCATTACGGCAGCCGCGAAATCGTCGAGACGGTCGAAGCTCGCTACAGGAATGCTCTCGACGAGATGGTCAAGACCGATCTGGAGCTTAAGGCCGGCGCTGCCGAGTGCCTGGACGAGCTGCTGGCGCGGGCTATCACGTGGGTCTTGCGACGTCGTCGCGCCGCGTTGCGGCCGAGCGCAACCTTAAGACGGTCGGCCTCTTTGACAAGTTTGAAACGGTGACCTGCAACGAGGATACCCTGAACGGCAAGCCCGATCCCGAGATCTACCTGCTCGCCTGCGAGCGCGCGGGCTTTGCTCCCGAGGAACGTGCCGTGGTCGAGGACTCACGCAACGGCTGCGTCTCTGGCATCGCGGCCGGCTGCCATGTCTTTGCTGTGCCTGATATCTTGCCGCTGCCGCAGGACGTGGTAGATGACTGCGAGGCCGTGCTCGATACGCTGTTCGATCTGACGGCGGCGGTCAGGGCCGTGCGCTAAAGGTATGCGCCGAGGCTGATGACGGTGGCTTCGGCGTGGCCTCGCTTGCGTTTTCCCAGATAAAACCTGCCAAAATAAACCCGTCCTCTTTTGGCGGGTTGGCGGGGTAATGCCCGCCGCAACTTATGGCACGGTTGGGATGTGTACGCTTTAAAGAGCGGAGCACATGGTTAGAGAGATGCGCTCGTCTCTCTAAACGTCTCTCTAAAGAGAAAGTCGGTTAGAGAGATGGCCTTAGATAATCTAGCAGTGAATTTGATACATCTCTCTAAATAACTCTCTAAAATTAGGCGCTTATCTCTCTAAAGTTAGAGAGATATACTAAACTCTAGAGAGATAAATCTATTGTTTTAGAGAGACGGAATGCCAATGCTGCTGGATGAACCTCTTGGCCTCATCGTTGAGCGCCTTCGCAGGCGGGGGACCGATGACGCATCGGTAGAAGTTAAAGCCTGCACGAATAAATTGAGTGCAGACGTATGGGAGACAGTGAGTGCTTTTGCGAACACTGCGGGCGGGCTCATTATTTTGGGCCTGAACGAAGCCGAAGGATTTGTTCCTTCTGCCAACTTTGCTATCGACAGGGTGCGCGACCAGTTTGTTTCGGGTATCGGAGACGGAGGCTCAGCGGCGGTGGTGACCCATGCGCCGCGGTATGAGCTTGATCGAGGCGAGGTCGACGGGCTCCAGGTACTTCTGGTGCGCATCTTTGAACTTGAGCTCAAAGCGAAGCCATGCTATATCGGCGCGCGCGGCGTGCAGAACGGTAGCTACAAGCGCGTGGATGATAAAGATATCAAGATGTCGCCCGCTGAGCTATATGAGCTACAGAGCGCGCTGCTTCCGAGTGATGCAGACGGTACGGTGGTTTCGGAGGCAACAGTCGAGGATTTGGATCCAGATGTCGTGCGGTCCATTATCGCAAATCGCCGGCTGCAGACCCCGCGCGTTTTGCGCGGGGCCGATACGCTGGAAAAGCAGCTGGCCAGACTCAATATCACTACAAAGGATGGAGCTGTGAAGCTCGCGGGGCTGCTGTCGGCGGGAATTTACCCCCAGCAGTTCTATCCTAAGCTGATGATCGATGTCGCCGTTCATTCCGATGTGGAAAAATCTGCTCCTGGGCAACCCCGGTTTATTGACCGCCAGTTGTGCGATGGCCCGATTCCGGCTTGCATCGAAGATGCCCTCGCTGCGATCGGACGAAACTTGCGCAAAGCGGCGATAGTGCGAGGCGCTGGTAGAAGGGAAGATTGGGAAGTACCCCAGGAGGTTTTGCGCGAGGCCTTGGCGAATGCCTGTATCCATCGAGAGTATTCGCCCATGTTTGTGGGGCAGGCCGTGAGCGTCGATATCTACCCAGACAGAATAGAAATCAAAAACCCCGGCGGGCTTTGGGGCGGAAAGACGTTGGACAATCTTGCGGACGGGGAATCGCGCTGTCGAAACCCAAAGCTCATGAGTCTGATGGGGGCGACGCCGTTAGAGCATGCTGAGGGGGCTGTTGCGGAAAGTCAGGGATCTGGCATCCCGGCTATGATTCGCGAGATGGAGTCTCGTTCGCTTGGCAGGCCGAAATTTATCGTTAAGGCCGATTCGTTTACGGTGCTGCTTTCCCGGCACGGGGCGGAGCTTGCTGAAAACCGCATGTGGATTCAGGGCCATGTGGACACCGAACTGACGCATCGCGAGGAAACATTGCTCATGTTTATGCGGGAGCATGGGTGCGTATGCGATGTTCAAAAAATACGAGAGGCTTTGAAGTGGGATTCGGATGACATTCGCCTGATCTGCGGGGACCTTGTCGATAAACATGTCCTGTCAAAGTGTGGCAAAGACACGTTTGAAATTATCGATATGAGCAGAGAATCGTCAGCTTCGACGGCGGATAGGATCCTGGAGGCTCTCAGCGCCGGAATGGATATGACGGCGCGAGAAATAGCGGTTGCATCGGGGGTCAAGATTTCGTCCGTCCGTTACCATCTGCCAAAAATGGCGGATAAAGGACTCATTGAAGTAATGGGTTCATCGACGAGCCGCAACCGCCGCTATCGGAAGAGGTAGATGCAGCCGAGTCGCCTCTCTAGTGTCTCTCGAAGTTAGGTGGATACTAGAGAGGCGATGGTTCCGCGATATTTCCCCAGATAAAACCTGCCAAAATAAACCTGTCCCTTTTTGGTAGGTTAAACGGCGTAACTTAAAGGTTCATGTTGCCGTGGATGTAGGGGGTGACCTCGGGGGAGATATGATCGCAGCCTAGGTTGCGCAGGGCAGATTCGATGGCGGCGGGAAGCGGGGCCTTGCCCTCGTCGTTGACCGCGGTGCTGCCGAGGGCGGCGATCTTGGCGACGTCTGCCGGCGCGGCCTCGATATGCATGCAGCCGCCGACGAGGCGTGCGCGGACCTGGTCCAGGCCAAGGTCGTGCAGGTAGTCCTCACAGGTGCGGATTACATCGACCTTCTCGCGCGTGAGCTCCTCGCCCGTGGGGACGCGCGTGGCCAGGCAGGCTCCTGCCGGCAGGTTCCAGACAGGATAGCCCCAGGCGCGTAGCAGCTCGCGCTCCTCGTCCTTGGTAAAGCCGACCTCCATAAGCGGCGAGCGCACGCCGAGCTCCTGGGCGGCGCGCATGCCGGGGCGGTAGTCGCCGCGGTCGCTTGCGTTGCTGCCGTCGATGACGGTGGGAAAGCCCAGCGACTTGGCGTGGTTGACGATGGCGGTAAAGCCGGCGCGCTTGCAGTGGTAGCAGCGGTCGGCGTCGTTGCAGGCTATCTGGGGGAGCTGCAGCTGATCGACCGAGAGGTTGAGTACGGGAAGCTTGAAGTGCGGCCCCTCATCGGCCTGCCCGTCAACCGCCCGCTCAAACGAAGCCTGCTCGGGTGTGCCGATGAGCGGCGTGGTGAGGTGAACGAGAAGCGTGCTGGCGGGCATGATGCGGGCGCAGACCGCGGCCAAAAAGCTGCTGTCGACGCCACCGGAAAAGCCGATGGCGACGCGTCCGTATGCTAAAAGCAGCTGCTCGAGCGCTGCGAGTTTGTCCTGAAGCCCCTCTGCGGGTGCGGTGGTGTCTGAAAGCATAAGTCGATCCTTGCCGTTGAGTACTCGGTCGAAAACTATAATCCTACCGAGTCGCTTGTCATAAGACTTCTATCTATGTAACGAAAGTGCAATATGCTATATACGTTATATACAAGTTTACAGGTGCGGTAAAGTTGCGGGAGTACAGCAGCGCGAAGAGATGGGGGACCGATATGATCAAGGCCGTTATTTTTGACATGGACGGAACGCTGGTCGACACCGAGCGTTTGGGTATCAAGGCGTGGAAGGCGGGCGCGGCCGAGCTGGGATTCGCGATTGACGATGCGCTGATCCATCAGTTTATCGGCCGCACGTTGCCCGATGTCATGGAGATCCTTGATGGGCATTACGGCAGCCGCGAAACCGCTGAGGCAATCTATCGTCGCCATAGGGAGATTCGCGACGAGATGGTCAAGACCGATCTGGAGCTTAAGGCCGGTGCCGCCGAGTGCCTCGACGAGCTGCTGGCTGCGGGCTATCACGTGGGTCTTGCGACGTCGTCGCGCCACGTTACGGCCGAGCGCAACCTCAAGATGGTCGGCCTCTTTGATAAGTTTGAGACGGTGACCTGCGGCGAGGACGTCGTACACGGCAAGCCCGATCCCGAGATGTATCTGCTTGCCTGCGAGCGCGCGGGCTTTGCCCCCGAGGAATGTGCCGTGGTCGAGGATTCGCGCAACGGCTGCGTCTCGGGCATCACGGCCGGCTGCCATGTCTTTGCCGTTCCCGATATCGTGCCGCTGCCGCAGGACGTGGTGGATGGCTGCGAGGCCGTGCTCGATACGTTGTTCGACCTGACGGCCGCGGTCAAGGCCGTGTGCTAAAGGTAGGCGCCGAGGTTGATGGCGGTGGCTTCGGTGTGACTGCTTGCCTGGGTGCTGGCGCGCTCCAGTAAAAACGGGCGTACGAGCTCTTGGCGGTTGATGTCCTCGACGGCCGTGACCGCGGTGACGATGCGTGCGGCGGAACCGATACGGGCGTGCTTGGTCTTCGCCGGGGCTTTGTTTTCGATTTGCTCCATGAGCAACTGAATGCCCTTGCGGCCAATCTCGTAGCCTGGGGGTGCCACCGTGGTGAGTGGGACCGACCCGCTCCAGGCGAGCGGGTTGCCGTCGCAGCCAGCCACGCGGACCTGCTCGGGGACGGAGATGCCTTTATCGACCAGCGCCGAGATGACGCCCGACGCCAGTACGTCGGTCAGGCCGATGACAAAATCGGGGCGCTCGTCGCCGGAGCGCCCGGCAATCTGAGCGCCAATGCTGTAGCCGTCGGCTGCGGTATTCCACTCTCCGGCGTCAATGACCTCAATTTTGATATCGGGATGCAGGGCGAGGGCCTTGTGGATGCCAAGTACGCGCAAGGTGAGCTGCATAAATGCCGCCCTTCCCACAACGGTGATATGGCGTGCGCCACGGGCAACGGCGAGCTCGGCGATGATGCGACCTTGGGCTTCGTTATCGGCAGCCACGTAGTAGCCGGGCTCGGAACAGTGGATATCCAGATGGACGATCGGCACGGGCATTTTAGTCATGGTCGGGTGCCAGTCGGGGGACGCCATGGGCTGAACCATGACGCCGGACATCTGCGTGCCCATAAAGTAGCGCAGGTAATGGTCCTGGAGAATGCCGTCGTTATCGGCGTTGGCGATGAGCAGGTCGTAACCGTGCTTGCGGGCCTCGTTATGGGCGCCGCTGGCAATTTGGAGCGAGAAGCCGTGATCGAGACGGGGGAGGACCAGGCCAAAGGACTTGGTGGTGCCGCCTGCGAGCTGACGGGCACTTTGGTTGGGCAGGTAGCCAAGGCGATTGATGGTCTCGTTGATGAGCTTGAGGGTCTCGGGGCGCAGCTTTTCGGGATGGTTGAGCGCGTTGGAAACCGTGCCCAACGAAACCCCGGCCTCGCGCGCGACGTCGCTGATTTTTACCTTTGCCATAGCGGCCCCTTTGATGCGTTTCAAGTACAAGCCAGATTGTAGCATCCCAAACCTACCAAAAAGGGACAGGTTTATTTTGGCAGGTTTATCTGGGGAAACGCCGTTGCCAGCGCGACCACCACGAAGGGGGCAGACACCTTTGTGGTGGTTTGAGCTGCCTGGGCCTTCAATTGTCTCGATCTGTAACACGTGGACGGCAAAACCGGTTCTACCTGTTACAGATCGAGACATAGTGCAGGGGCCGAACTGTAATGTCTCGATCTGTAACACTAAGCCGGCTTCCGGAGCCCCAGATGTTACAGATCGAGATCTTTCGCTGGGACAGAGCGCCGCCCCGGTCCAAACCACCACAAAGGTTCCTGTCCCCATTGTGGCGGTTTGGACCGGCTGGGCATGTGTGCATCGGGTGGTATCTAAGTTGAGATACCACTTCTGGTATATCAGCTTGCGCTTGCGTGAGTACAATACTCGAACGTTATACGTCTCAGCGCCCCCTGTGCGTGGACGTCTTGCAGTCACGCGAACGAAGGGATTTATCCTATGTGCGGAATTGTCGGCTACACCGGCTCTGATATTGCAAAGAACATCCTGGTCACGGGTCTTAAGCGTATGGAGTATCGCGGCTATGACTCCTCGGGCGTCGCGCTCGAGGTGGGTGAGGGCGCCGCGGCGCACCTCGACGTC
Source organism: uncultured bacterium (assembly GCA_905214615.1). Lineage (GTDB taxonomy): Bacteria > Actinomycetota > Coriobacteriia > Coriobacteriales > Coriobacteriaceae > Collinsella. The sequence continues at coordinate 14,493 of CAJMMX010000024.1, forward strand.
ATCCGCCGCGTGGGCAAGGTCGCGGGCCTGGAGAGCGAGCTTTCCAACATCGACAGCGACGCTACCTGCGGCATCGGCCATACCCGCTGGGCTACCCACGGCAAGCCCTCCGTCGTTAACGCCCATCCCCACACCAGCTGCGACGGTCGTATCGCCATCGTCCACAATGGCATCATCGAGAACTTCGCCGAGCTGCGCGAGGAGCTGGAGGGCCGCGGCCATCACTTTAAGAGCGAGACCGATACCGAGGTCTTCGCGCATCTGATCGAAGAGGCCTATGCCGAGACGCACGACCTGATGGCCTCCGTGCGCGAGGCTTGCACCCACGTGGTCGGTGCCTATGGTCTGGCCGCCGTGTGCGCTGACGAGCCCGGCGTGATCGCCGTAGCCCGCAAGGATTCCCCGATTGTGGTCGGCGCAGGCGAGACCGGCGCCTATGTCGCCTCCGACGTCATTGCACTCATCGACGCCACCCGCGATGTCGTGGTGCTTGAGGACGGTCAGTTTGCCAAGCTCACGCCCGCAGGCGTCGAGTACACCGACGAGGCCGGTAACGCTATCGAGCCCAAGGTCATCCACATCGACTGGGACCTGGACATGGCAGAAAAGGGCGGTTATCCCGACTTTATGCTCAAGGAAATCCACGAGCAGCCGCGCGTCGTGCGCGACACGCTGGTTGGCCGTATGACGCCTGCCGGCGAGCTCGACATCGATGAGCTGGGCCTTTCGCTCGAGGAGCTCAACGACATCGACCGCGTCTACGTGATCGCTTGCGGCACCAGCTATCACGCTGGCCTCATTGCTAAGAATCTCATTGAGGGCTGGGCTCGCATCCCCACCGAGGTTGAGGCGGCCAGCGAGTTCCGCTACCGCAACCCCATCATTACGCCGACGACGCTTGTTGTGGCCGTGTCGCAGTCGGGCGAGACGGCCGATACCCTTGCCGCCATTCGCGACGCGCGCATCAAGGGCGCCAAGGTCTTTGGCATCACCAACGTGGTGGGCAGCCCGGTGGCGCGCGAGAGCGATGGCGTCATCTACACCAAGGCCAACAAGGAGATCGCTGTCGCCTCGACCAAGAGCTTCATCGGCCAGGTTGTGAGCCTGACGCTGCTGGCTCTGCTGCTGGCGCAGGTCAAGTACCGCCTGACCACCAAGCAGACGCGCATGCTGTTCCGCGAGCTTTCCGATACGGCCGAGCAGATCCAGTGGATTCTGGATACGCAGACCGAGGCCGTGCATGAGGCCGCGCTTGTCTGCAAGGACGCGCAGTCCGCGCTGTTCGTGGGCCGCGGCATGGGCGCCGCTATCTCCTACGAGGGCGCTCTCAAGCTCAAGGAGGTCAGCTACCTGCACGCCGAGGCCTACGCCGCCGGTGAGATGAAGCACGGCCCCATTGCCCTGATCGACCCGGGCTTCCCTGTCATCGCTGTGGCCACCAAGAGTGCCACCTACGACAAGACCGTGTCGAACCTTATGGAGTGCAAGGCACGCGGCGCCAAGGTCATCGTCGTTGCCACCGAGGGCGACGAGGAGATCAACAAGATCGCCGACTGCATCGTCCGCGTGCCGGCAGTCCGCGACGTGTTCAGCCCCATCACGGCGAGCGTTCCTCTGCAGCTGCTCGCCCGCGAGGTCGCCATCCTGCGCGGCTGCGACGTCGACCAGCCCCGTAACCTGGCCAAGAGCGTCACGGTAGAGTAGTTGGTTCCGCCGTTCTAGCGACTAAGGCCCGGCTCCGCATCAAGTGAACTGCCTCCCATTTCTTGGACATGAGAAATGGGAGGCTTTCTTTATGCGCGTTGATTTGAGAGTGAAGCATGATATCGAGGCCAGGAAGGCGGCCATAGGGCTCTTCGAGCTCGGGCACGGGTATAAATCTGCCGCGATTGCCCTTTCGCTTCCCGTGGAAGCCGTGAGAAGATGGCAGGAGATATACCGCGCATTCGGGAGCGAGGTGCTGCTGCGCATGGACGGAAAGCAGGGCAGGTACACATACGAGCAGAAGGTCGCCGCCGCCTCCGCCGTCGTCGACGGCGGCATGACGAAGACCGAGGCGATGGCGGCGTTCGGCATAATGTCGATGTCGCCGCTCAAGAAGTGGTGCGCGCTATACCGCCGGGGCGGCGCGGAGGCCCTGCGCCCGAGGCCCAAGGGCCGGCCGAAGGGTTCCAAGGCGAGGCCGCGGACCCGCGAGGAGGAGCTCGAGGAGCGGTGCCGTAGGCTCGAGGCCGAGGTGGCCTACCTAAAAAAATTACGCGCCCTGGTCGAGAGGGACGGGCTCTGACCAGGGCGAAGGCCGAAGCGGTCGCGGCCCTGCGCGCCGAGGGGCACGCGCTCGGGCACCTGCTCGCATGCGCCGAGCTCAAGCGGTCGACCTACTACTACGCCCTCGCGCACCCGCCGAGGCCCACGCGCCCCGAGCTCTGGGAGGCGGCCGCCGAGATCTTCTCGCGCACCGCCAACGGCTGCGGGCACCGGCAGATAGCGATGTGCCTCAGGGCGGAAGAGGGGGCCGTGATAGCCGACAAGACCGTGCTCAAGATGATGCGCGAGATGGGGATTCGCTGCGGTATCAGACGCGAGACGGCCTACCACAGGTACAACTCGTACAGGGGCGTCGTCGGCAGGACGTTCGAGAACGTGATCGCGAGGGATTTCGACGCCGGGGCCCCGTGGCGGAAGCTGGGAACGGACGTCACCGAGTTCAAGGCGGCGGGCGGCAAGGCCTACTGGGCCCCGACGCTGGACTTCTGCACCAAGGAGATCGTGGCGAGCGACATATCGACCACGCCCGACATGGCCCAGCAGGTCAGGATGCTCGACGAGCTGCTGTCCAAGATCCCCGAGGGCGCCGCCCCGACCATGCACTCGGACCGGGGCTGGCAGTACCAGCACGCCTCGTACACATCCAGGCTCGAGGCCGCCGGCATCGTCCAGAGCATGTCCAGGAAGGCGAACTGCATCGACAACGCCGCCACCGAGCAGCTCTTCGGCCACGTCAAGGACGAGTTCTACCGGGGCCGCGAGTGGGAGACGTTCGAGGATTTCAAACGCGACCTGGAGGAATACATAGTCCACTGGAACACGAGCCGGAGGCAGGTAAGATTGAAGGGCCTGACCCCGGAGGAGTTCCGGGATCAGGCCCTCGCGGCCTAGTCGCTATTTAGGGCGTCCAAGATTTGGGACGCAGTTCAAAGACGGAGCCGGGCCTTTTCTGCGTTTGCCCAGATAAAACCTGCCAAAATAAACCTGTCCCTTTTTGGCAGGTTAGCGGAGCTTGCTGGTCTCGAAGTACTCGGGGAACTGGTCCAGAACCTCGGTTTGGTTGCGGAACATCATGTGCAGGTGCTTGCTGACCAAAAAGCTCGCTTCGATGGGGTCGCGACCGGCGATAGCGCGGCGAATCTGCTTGTGCTCGTTCACGATGTCCTGATTGTCGAGAACCTGCGTGGCGGCGCGCAGCCAGCGGAAGCGCTCCAGGTCGGCATTGGTCTCTTCGAGCCACGACCACACGGTGCTGCGACATGCGATGCTAAAAATCATGTGATGCATGAGGTTGTCGCTCAAAAAGAAGCCGATGCGATCCTCTTCGGCCATGGCCTTTTCCTGCAGCACGATGGCGCGGTCGAGCTGCTCGATGCCGGTCGACGTGGCGCGCGCACAGCACTCCACAATCACCTGCTTTTCCAGATGCTCGCGGATGTAACAGGCACTCTCGGCAAGGGTGAGGTTGATGGGTGAGACGTAGGTGCCGCTCTGGGGCACGGTGCGCACCAGGCCTTCCTGCGCCAAGCGAACCAAAGCCTCGCGCACGGGCGTGCGACCCATATCCAGGTCGTCGCAAAGTTGCTTGACGCCCAGCTTTTCGCCCGGCTTGTAGTCCAGGTAGACGATTTTGCGTCGAATGGTGTGGTAGGACTGGTCCTGTAGGCTCGTTTCCTGCTCGCCGACGTGCATCGATTCTTCCATAGCGCCTCGCAACTGTTCTATCAAACTCATATGTCAGTTGTTAATTATGCCGCGAATCAGCTTTCCGCGGTGGGTAATTCGGCTGTTGCCCAAGAACTATTGCGGCATCTTAGTCTTTGTTTACGCAAGGCTGCGCTCAATGTTGCCGTATCATAAGCCGTCGCAAACGTGAAAGAGAAAGAAGGAATCCCATATGCAACTGGCGAATATCGTACGCGAGCGCTGGAAGGGCGTCTTGTTCTGCCTGATCATCGCTATCCCCGCAACGCTGCTCGGCAAACAGATTGAGGTGGTCGGTGGGCCGGTATTCGCCATCCTCTTCGGCATGGTTCTGGCAATCGTCTTTCCCAAGAATCATCGCGAACAGCTCGCCGCCGGTGTCACCTATACGTCTAAAAAAGTCTTGCAGTACGCGGTTATCCTGCTTGGCTTTGGCATGAACCTCTCCCAGATTCTGTCCAAGGGCGCCCAGTCGTTGCCGATTATCGTGGCGACGATCTCGACCTCGCTTGTCATCGCCTTTGTGCTCTGCCGCGTTATGAACGTGCCGAGCAAGATCGCGACGCTTGTGGGTGTGGGTTCGTCGATTTGCGGCGGTTCTGCCATCGCCGCGACCGCGCCCGTCATCGATGCCGGCGATCGCGAGATTGCCCAGGCTATTTCGGTCATCTTCCTGTTTAACGTTATCGCGGCGCTCGTGTTTCCAACGCTCGGCGGTATGCTCGGGCTGACCAACGAGGGCTTTGGCCTGTTTGCCGGCACCGCCATCAACGACACCTCGTCCGTAACGGCTGCGGCGAGCGCTTGGGACAGCATGCATCCCGGCGCCAATGTGCTCGAGAGCGCCACGGTGGTCAAGCTCACCAGGACACTGGCCATTATTCCCATCACGTTGGTCCTCGCATGCTGGCAGATGCATCTGGCGCGCAAGGCCGGCGGCGACGCCAAAAGCACGTTCTCGCTTAAACGCGCGTTTCCCATGTTTGTGCTGTTCTTTGTGCTGGCGAGCGTAATCACCACGGTGCTTCAGCTTCCCGTGTCCATCACGGCGCCCATCAAGGAGCTGTCGAAGTTCTTTATCGTGATGGCCATGGCGGCTATTGGCTTTAATACCGATATCGTCGAGCTGGTCAAAAAGGGCGGCAAGCCCATCGCGCTGGGCTTTTGCTGCTGGATTGGCATTGCGTGCATGAGTTTGGGAATGCAGCACGTGCTGGGAATCTGGTAGAGGAGTAGCTTATTTGCGTGCTGGTTGCTGGTGAGCGCATGCCTGCGGTGGAGCGATAGGAGCTCTTGCGGGTATGGCTTGTCCGCAGGTTTATAAGTCCCGAAGAGCTCTTATCGCCCCGCCAGGATGGCGATGCGGGGCAACACCTATACTCGCAGGACGGCGCTTTCTGCCCTATAGTGTTTGGTGAGCAATATCGTTCAATTTTGAAACACTCGGTCGTGCGACCGTCGGCGGTTGCACGTCGCCGCGGACAGGGGCAAATCATGGATAGCGATGCCAAGCTGAACATCTTGACCGAGGCCCTGGCTGCTGCCGGGGCCTCGGCATTGGCAATCGATGCGCGTGGGGACGTCGCGATTTCGACCATGAATGACGCGGCGCTTGAGCGGGATGTGGCGGCTTTTGTCGCTGAGCGCCTCGACCGTATAGGAGACGGCGCGCGTCTGGTTATGGGGCGTGCGGGTACGCGCCTGAGCCTGACCGTTCGCCCCACCGACAAAGAAGGCGGGGGCCTTTGGGTCGTCGTGGTCCGCGAGGTACGCGGCGCCGCGGCACATGCGGGCATCGAGTGGCTCAACGCCGACGAAGTTGAGGCCAGCTACGAATCGAGCGCGTACGGCATCGTTGAGGGGGCGGCCTCGGTAGCTGCGCCGGTCGCCGAGAGTTACGCGCGCGGCGTGCCCCTTATGCTCGAGGGCGAGCTGGGAGCGGGTCAGGTCGAGATCGCCAAGCGCCTCTATCTGGACGGTCCTTTTGCCGATCAACCCTTTGTTGCCGTTGCGCTCGATGAGCTTACCGATCGCGGTTGGCGCCACGTGCTCAAAAGCGCCGAATCGCCGTTGTTCCAAACGGGGCTGACACTTTGCATTGAGGGCTGGAACACGGTTGGCCCCCAGCGTCTCCGCGAGCTCGTTTCCACGATGGCCGACACCGCGTTGGCGACGCGCTGCCATGTGGTGCTGACGGCGAATGACATGCCGGGCGGCAGCGAAAGTGATCAAGCCGCCTTTGTGACCGAGCGCTTCGCCTGTGCGGTGAGCGTGGCGCCGGCAATCGTCGAGCAGGGAGCCGCGTCGACGAAGGTTGCGCGCTATTTGGAATATCTCGCTGGTGCATTTGGGACGGCAGCACCCACGCTGTCTGCCGCGGCGACGAAGGCGCTCGATGCTTACCGCTGGCCGCGCAATTATCTGCAGCTCCGCGAGGTCTCGGAACGACTGTATATATTGGTGGGGGCGGGCACGGTGGATCGCGCTGTGGCGGAGGAAGTGCTAGCCCAAGAGGACGTGATTAAGACCGCAACCTTTGGCGCCCCGACACTCGAAAGCGACCTGTATATCCTGCGACCGCTGGCCGATACCGAGCGAGATATCGCGCATCTGGTTGTAGATCATCTCCACGGCAACCGAACCCGTGCGGCGGAGGTGCTGGGCATAAGCCGAACAACGCTGTGGCGCTTACTGAAGGACGATGACCGTTGAGCGAGGCGCCCGTGACCGCGCGCGACGCGTGTGCTACAGTCCAAAGCGTTATTGTTTCGATTTGGTTACGGCGTGCGGGGGCGTATGGCTGAGACTACAAAACCGAGCCGCAGAAGGCGGAGCGCCGCGCCGGTTAACCGACGCACAACATCGGTGACGTGGGGCAAACACGCCTCGGGGTTTGACGGCTCGTTCAAGCGCACTAAATACGGCTATCCTTCGACAGGTGCCCGCTTGGCAATGCAGGCAGAGTCCTCGCTGTGGGACCGCAAACGCGTGGTGGGCTCAAAGCTCAAGCACGACGGCACGCTCGGCTACATCAGCCGCGGGGCGGCTCGTCGCAGCGGACTCAATCCGGCTGGTTGGCATCGTTATGTTCCGATCGCGGTCGTCGTTGCAGTGATCGTCATCGCACTCGCTGCGCTTGGCTACGCCGGCGACGGTGCCAACTTGGACGCGATGTTTAAATCGCCCGAGCTCGCGCATGCAGGCACAGAAATTGTCGAGGGCGCTCAGACCCAGACGGGCGTCGCGCCCCAGCGCGGTATCGTTGCGGCGGCCTCCACCATCGCCGACGCTCAAAAGGACGAGGGCGAACAGGGCGACGGCGCCGAAACGACCCACACGAACGAAACGACGACAACTCCATCGGCAAGATAAGTTGCGAGTGGGGTGGCTAAAATAGCCCCGTCCCAAATTAGCTACCCCTATGACGCTCCTGGGTTACCTTACGTAGACGACGTTGTCGCGGCGGGGTTTGGGCTCGGGTAGCGTGTCCTCGGCATAGCCCAGAATGCAGTGACCGACACCGCGCAGGCTGCCGTCGGCGGGCAGGCTCCAGCTGGCCAGCAGCTCCAGGCCCTCGGGTGAGTCAAAGACCTCATGCGCGCGGTGAATCCAGCATGAATCGACACCCAGTGCATAGGCGGCGTTGAGCAAGTTGCCCATGGCGAGCGAGCCGTCTTCCAGATGCGTGGGCACGTTGCGGTCGACCAGTACCACCACAACCGTTTTGGCTCCGTAGAAGGGGTCGCCGTTGCTACCCATGACTTGGGCGTTAAGCTGCGAGAGACGCTCGACGGTCGCGGGATCGGTGACGGCGACAAACGTCACCGGCTGGCGGCCCATGCCGCTCGGTGCATATTGGCCGGCTTCGATAATACGTGCAAGCTTTTCGGCCTCGACGGGACGATCGCTGTAGTTGCGGCAGCTGCGGCGGTGAATGAGCGCTTCGATAGTCTCCATGGTGCCTCCTTGTAGTGGCGTTGCAGATGCCCCGTTCATACCCGTCGGGCTCAAACGATAGACGGTCAATTGCCCGGCCAAAAGGATAGATTCCAATTGGGAGAGTAGGTTTGCATAAAAGTACCTTCAGAATGTGACAAACAAATGGGATGGTTAAACGTTTTATCCCGTCTACCCTGCGGTTTTTTACCACTTGCCTAAATGAGGGACGCATATCCATTGATAAAGGTTTTACTAAAGAGGTACCAACGTTTATCAATGCGCTGTGGTGGCGCTGGGCCAGGAGGTAATCATCATGTTCCAGGCTGGAGATGTCGTCGAGACTGACTTCGAAGGATTTCTGAAGCTGCTGCGTTCCAAGACGCGCGCTTTTGTGACGATCGACAACCACGAGTACTACATCACGCATACCGACGGGTACTGGCGTGTTCAGGATTGCGAGGCCCTCAACGATAAGGGACACTTTACTGACTGCTCCGAGCTGGTCAACACGGTCTGCGAGGTCGTCGAGCTGCCCTGGATCTGCGGCAAGAGCCTGCACGACAGCTTTGCGGGCGCTACGGTCTACGAGGCCGTCGCTGCCTAACGGGCAAACACATCGCTATTCTCGCGTGACCGCCGGCGCCGCCCCCGCGCCGGCGGTCTTTTTTGTCGATATGCTATGTAGAGCCGTCCATATATAACGAGCTTATTGACGATAGTCAAAACTCGGACTAATCTAGAAAACGAATTGGTCAAAAATCGGACAATCGAATGGTGGGATAGATGGATAGTGCGGTTACGCTGGTCGATTTCGACCGGATGCTCAACGGACTCGACCATATCTATTCGGAGTTCTCGCGTACCTGCGGCCTTTCGGACTGCGCCTATTGGATGCTTGTCGACACCAGCACGGCGGGCGGTAGCGTCGCCGTAAGTCGACTGACAAGCGAATGGTTCTATAGCAAGCAGACCATCAATTCGGCCATTAAAACCTTGACGGCGCGGGGTTTCGCCACGCTGGAGTTTGCCGAAGGCAGCCGTAAGAACAAGGTTGTGCGCCTGACCGATGAGGGCAAGCAATTTGCCGAGCACTATGCGCTTCCGGCGGTCAAGGCCGAGCAGCGTGCCTTTGGCGCGCTGGAGCCTTGGGAGCAGCGTGAGATATTGCGCCTGATCGGAAAGTTTTCCCGTGTACTAGGGGATGAGTGCGAGGCATTTAAGCAGCAGATGGCTGCCGAAAAACAAAGTGAGGGGGAGTCGTGCGACTCTTAATGAGGTTTTTGAAGCCGTACCGGGGCCTGGTCGCGGTGACGCTGCTGGTGCTGTTGGTGGATAACGTCGGCACGCTGTTGGTTCCCACGATGCTGGCGAACATGGTCAACACTGGCATCACCACAGGCGATGTCGATTACATTTTGCGCAACGGCCTGTACATGCTGATCGCGACCGGCATGGCCAGCGGCGGTGCGGTACTGGGCTGTTATCTGTCGGCGCGCCTGGCCGCCAACGTGGCCTGCGATATCCGCAATGCCGTGTACGACAAGTCGCTCGAGCTCGCGGCCAGCGACTTTGAGCGCTTTGGCACCGGATCGATGATCACGCGCTCGCTCAACGACATCAACGTGATTCAGCAGGCCATCCTGCAGACGATCCAGCTGGTGCTGCCGGTGCCGTTCTTGGCCGTCGCGGGCATCATTTTTGCCTGGCTCATCGATCCTGCCATGGGCACGCTGCTGGGCGCGGTGGTTGCGATCGTGCTCGTGATAGCGGTCTTTACGGTGGCTAATGCCGCGCCGATTTTTATGCGCTTGCAGAGCTTTATCGACCGCATGAACGTGGTGTTGCGCGAGAACATCGTGGGCGTTCGCGTCATCCGCGCTTTTAATAAAGAGCGTCACGAGGAACAGCGTCTGGATGAGGTGTTTAGCGACTACGCGGACAACGCCATTAAGGTCAACCACCTGTTTGTGGGCCTTGATAGCTCCACCTTCTTTTTGATGAACATTGCCGAGGTGGCGGTGCTGTGGGTGGGCGGCAACCGCGTGGGCGCCCATGCAATGCAGATTGCGAGCATCTCCGCGGTGCTGGAATATGCACTCCTGATCCTGTTCTTTGTGATGATGGCGCAGATGGTGATACTGACGCTGCCGCGCGCCGCGGCATGTCTGGCTCGCGCGCAACAGGTGCTGGAGATTGAGCCGAGCATCGTGGACGGCGAGCGTACGCTGGGCGCGGGCGCGTTCGACTCAAAGGACGGATCGGATGCGGTCGCCGTGTTCGACCACATGTCGTTTCGTTTTGACGATGCCGACGAGGACACGCTGTGCAACCTGAGCTTTACCTGTCGCCGCGGCCAGACGACCGCGATCGTCGGCTCGACGGGCTCGGGCAAGTCGACGGTGGCAAAGCTGCTGTTGCGCTTCCACGATGCCACCAAGGGTGCCATTCGCCTGGACGGCGTCGATCTGCGCGAGCTTTCGCAGGGTGAGATTCGTGGGCGCATCGCCTATGTGCCGCAGAAGGCATGGCTGTTCTCGGGTACCGTGGCGAGCAACCTGCGCTTTGGCAACGAAGACGCGACCGAGGCCGATATGCTTCATGCACTCCAGGTTGCCCAGAGCACCTTTGTACTCGACCAACCGCAGGGGCTCGATACCCCGGTGGCGCAGGGCGGCACGAACTTCTCGGGCGGCCAGCGCCAACGTCTGGCCATTGCCCGTGCGCTCATGAAGCATGCCGACCTGTATATCTTCGATGACAGTTTTTCGGCCTTGGACTTTAAGACCGATGCGGCGCTACGCCATGCGCTACAGGACGAGACGCGCGACGCCGCGGTGCTCATCATCGCGCAGCGCATCTCGACGATCTTGCACGCCGACCAGATCGTCGTGCTCAAAGACGGCGAGGTCGTAGGTCTGGGCACCCATGGCGAGCTAATGGAAACGTGCGAGGTGTACCGCGCTATCGCGGAGTCGCAGATGAAGGGAGGTGAGTAGCATGACCGAGGAGTTCAAGAAGTGCAGCGACGCTATCGATTGGAACGCTGCGGACGCCGCCGAGAAAACGGCTGGCCAGGCTGCCGCGGTGCTCGAGCTGGATGACGCCGCCAAGGCAGCGGCCGCGCGCGAAGCTCGCCGCCAGGCGCTCTACGAGGAAAACGAGCGCGCCGAGGACGAGCGTGCCCGCGCCGAGGCGGAGCGCATGCGCGACGTGGACGACGAGGACGAGGACGAGACGCCTCGGGATACCTGGGCGACGGTGCGCCGCTTGTGGAGCGAGGCCGCCGGCGACCATTGGCGCTTCTATATCGTGTTCGCGAGCATCGTGTTCTACGCCATCTTCAACACCGCCGCGCCAGCGTACAGCGCCCACGTCATCGACGAGCTGTGGGGGCATATGCAGGTGGCGTTTGCCAACGACACCACCTTCAGCATTACCTGGGAGCATTGCGGCAAGACCATTTTCGTCTACTTTATGATTTGGACGGCGGCTGCCTCCTTCTATGCGTTGCAGAGCTTTTTGATGTCGAGTGTGGCCGAACGACTCAACCTGCGTCTGCGCAACCGCATCGCGCAAAAGCTCAGCCGTTTGCCGCTCGCCTATTTTGATGCGCACCGCCCCGGCGAGGTGGTGAGCCGCGCGACCAACGACCTAGACAAGATGTCCGAGAGCATGCAGCGCGGATTGCTGCAGCTGCTCGTGTCGATTGGTACGGTTGTGGGTGCTGTGGGCGTGATGTTTGTGTTCAGCGTTGAACTTACGCTCGTCTTTTTGGGCTTTACGGCCCTGTCGCTGCTGGTGACCAAGGTGGTTTCGCGCCGCACGCACGACGTGACGGGCGAGCGCCAGGAGTGGGTGTCCAAGATTACGAGCGCGGTCGAGGAGGGCTACTCGGGCCGTTTGGTGATTCGTGCGTTCAACCGCGAGCGCCAGAGTTCTGCCGAGGTGCACGAGGCTTCGGGCGAGCTGGCGCACGTGAGCGCCAAGGCCGACTTTATGATCAACGCCGTCGGTCCCGCGGTTCGCTTTATCGGCCGCCTGGCGCAGATCGTGATTGCGCTCGTGGGTTGCAGCATGCTGGTGGCCGGACAGATGACCGTCGGCGTGTTCCAGGCGTTCTTCCAGTTTATCTACGAGGCGTCCGAGCCCATGACGCAGCTGTCGTTTACCTTTAACTCGCTGCAGAGTGCGCTGGCGAGCGCGGAGCGCGTGTTCGACCTGCTCGATGAGCCCGAAATGGAGGCCGATCCGCTGCCGGGCGAGGCCGCCAAGCTGCCGGGTCGCGTGGAGGGCCGCGTCGCCTTTGAGCATGTGCGCTTTGGCTATGCGCCCGACAAGCCGCTCATGCGCGATGTGTCGTTTACCGCCGAGCCGGGTCAGAAGATCGCAGTGGTGGGAACCACGGGCGCGGGCAAGACCACGCTCATCAACCTGCTCATGCGCTTTTACGAGATTGACGGCGGTCGCATTACGCTCGACGGCGTGGACACGAGTCGAATGGATCGCGGCGAGCTGCGGCAGCAGTTTGGCATGGTGCTGCAGGACGCCTGGCTGTTCGATGGCACGATTGCCGAAAACATCGCCTACGGTTGCCCCGAGGCGACGCGCGAGGAGATCGTTGCGGCCGCCCGCGCCGCGCAGGTCGACTTCTTTGTGCGTACCATGCCGCAGGGCTACGACACGCATGTGGCCAACGATGCCGAAAGCATCAGTCAGGGTCAGCGTCAACTGCTGACCATTGCGCGTGTGCTGCTCAACAACCCGGCGATCCTCATTCTGGACGAGGCTACGTCGAGTGTGGATACGCGCACCGAGCTTGCCATCGGCCGTGCCATGGACGCGCTGATGCGCGGACGCACGAGCTTTGTGATTGCGCATCGCCTGTCGACGATCGTGGATGCCGACCTGATCTTGGTCATGGATCACGGCAACATTATCGAGCAGGGAACGCACAAGGAGCTGCTGGCTGCCGAGGGCGCCTACGCCGACCTCTACCTGAGCCAGTTCGCATAATGTGACAAAGGAATAGTCCCTTTGTCACATCAGGAATAAGGCGCGCCGGGGATGGGTTCCCTGGCGCGCCTTTGCGTTGGGTCCGATGTTTTCGGTGATCGCCCGTTTCTAGCGTTCGTCCGCGAGCTTGGCGACGAGGGCCTTAAGCTCGGCCACCTCTTGCTCGAGCTCATGTACGCGGCGGGCATTCTCGGTGATGCCCTGACGGTTGAGGGCGCTTTGCTCGGCGGCATCGTCGGGCATGTATTCGCGGTGCTGCTTGGCGTCGAAGCTTTCCTCGAACACACGGCAGCCGTTGCGCTTGATGATGCGGCCGGGCACGCCCACGACGGTGCAGTTGTCGGGCACGTCTTTGACGACAACCGAGTTGCCGCCGATTTTGACGTTGTTGCCGATGCGAATGTTGCCGAGCACCTTGGCGCCTGTGCCCACGGTGACGTTGTTGCCCAGGGTGGGGTGGCGCTTGCCGGTCTCGTTGCCGGTGCCGCCGAGCGTGACGCCCTGGTAGAGCATGCAGTTGTCGCCCACAATGGTGGTTTCGCCGATGACGACGCCCATGGCATGGTCGATAAAGAAATGCTTGCCGATCTGTGCGGCGGGATGAATCTCGACGCCGGTGATATGGCGGGTGATTTGCGAGAGCACGCGGGCGAGCGAGCGATGACCATGCTCCCACAGCCAGTGCTCGGGCACGTGGTTCCACTTGGCGTGCAGGCCGGGGTAAGAAAGGAAGATGACTAGGCCGTTTTGCGCGGCGGGGTCCTGCGTCTGGACGGTCTTGATGTCCTCGCGAATGGTATTGATAAAGCTCACCAGCCGCCCTCCCTTAGCGCCGTGACAATGCAATTCAATAAAGTATAGCGATTCGCTAGGGATTAGAAAGGGCAATCTTGCCTAGCTTTGCGCGACAGGTGTCAATTATGCAAACTTGCTGGTAATGGAGTCATGCTTTTGTAAGGCCGTGCGTGTGGCCGCGTCGCGACCGTATACTGGTCAACTTGGACGTGTCCGCGCCCACAACTGAGAGGTTTAACTTCATGGGTTTCATCAATTTTATCGCCGAGCTGCTTAAGGATCCGCGCACCGCGATCGCCAGTTGGATTGCCGCCGGTCCGCTTATGGCCTACGGCTGCGTGTTCCTGATTATCTTTATCGAGACGGGCGTGGTGTTCTTCCCGTTCCTTCCCGGCGACTCGCTGCTGTTTGCCTCGGGTTTCTTTGCCCACAACGGCGGCTTTAACATCGTGGCTCTGCTGGCCGTCGCATGGACGGCTGCCATCTTGGGCGATCAGTGCAACTTTATGATCGGTCACTTCTTTGGTCAAAAGATCATCGCCTCGGGCAAGGTGAAGGCCATGACGCCCGAGCGCATCAAAAAGTCCGAGGACTTCCTGGACAAATGGGGCCACCTGGCCATCTTCCTGGGCCGCTTCTTCCCGTTTATCCGCACCTTTGTGCCTTTCATCGCCGGCATGGGCGGCATGCACTGGCGCAACTTTGTCATCTTTAACGTGCTGGGCGGCATTACCTGGTCGACGGTCTTTACGCTGCTGGGCTACTTCTTTGGCGGCATCCCCTTTGTGCAGGAGCACTTTGAGCTGCTGATCGTGGGCATTGTTGCCGTGTCGATCATCCCGACCGTGGTCGGCATCATCAAGGCCAGGCTGGGCAAGAGCAACGCCTAGTTAGAATCGGCACGCAACTGTGTAGTTAGGGCCCGTCACCGCTTACGGTGGCGGGCCTCTTTTGGTTCAATCAAATGAGTCAAATGAGAATACTTTACTTAGTTAAAGAAAAACGCTTTATCCGACGCGTGCGGGGAGTACAATCTCCTGCATGCGAATCGACATGCCATTGGCTTTGATGCTGTTCGCGTGTCCTGTCCGGCTCTACGCTCCGGACGTGCGACGTTGCGACGCGGTCGGCCTCGGTCCTTGCGTGCGGGTTCGCGAGTGTGCAACTGTGTATGTAAGGAGCGACACATGACTGTCGAGAAGAAGGATATCGATTGGGGTAGCCTCGGCTTTGGCTACATGAAGACCGATTACAGCTACGAGGCTCATTGGAAGGACGGCGAGTGGGACGAGGGCGGCCTGACCACCGACCATACCCTGCATGTCTCCGAGTGCGGCGGCATCTTCCATTACTGCCAGGAGGTCTTTGAGGGCCTGAAGGCTTACACCGCCGAGGACGGCAGCATTGTCTGCTTTCGCCCCGACATGAACGCCGAGCGTATGTATAACTCTGCCCAGCGTCTCGAGATGCCCCCGTTCCCCAAGGATAAGTTTGTCGAGGCTGTCAAGCAGGTCGTCGAAGCTAACGCCGCATGGGTTCCGCCCTTCGGCTCCGGCGCGACCCTGTACGTACGTCCGTTTATGATCGGCTCCGGTGACGTGATTGGCGTGGCTCCCGCTCCTGAGTACACGTTCCGCATTCTCGTGACCCCGGTCGGTCCGTACTTTAAGGGTGGCCTTAAGCCCGTTAAGCTGCGCGTTTCCGAGTATGACCGCGCCGCACCGCACGGCACCGGCAACATCAAGGCCGGCCTTAACTACGCCATGTCCCTCAAGCCCACGATGGAGGCCCACCGCGAGGGCTATGCCGAGAACCTGTATCTCGACTCCGAGTCTCGCACCTACGTCGAGGAGACCGGTGGCGCCAACGTCCTGTTCGTGAAGGAGGATGGCACCCTTGTCGTTCCGCAGTCGCACACCGACTCCATTCTGCCCTCCATTACCCGTCGCTCACTCGTTCAGGTCGCCAAGGACCTGGGCATCACCGTCGATGAGCGTCCCGTCGAGTGGGCCGAGGTCAAGGCCGGCACCTTCGTTGAGTGTGGTCTGTGCGGCACCGCTGCCGTCATCTCCCCGGTGGGCGAGATCGACAACAAGGTCTATGGTGCCGATGAGACCGTGACCTTCCCGGCCGGCTACGCCGAGATCGGCCCCGTGATGAAGAAGCTTCGCGAGACCCTGACCGGTATTCAGTCCGGTGCTGTCGAGGATAAGCATAACTGGGTTTATACTGTCGCGTAACTTGCTTTGCGACTCTCACGAGGACGTCCGGGCAGAGAGCAGGTTCCCTCCCGGCGCGTCCTCGGACATGAAAGAACCCCCGCTGCGCACTGAACTGCGCCCCAATTCTTGGACGGGCTAATAAGCGGCCTACGCCGCACATAGGGACTGATTCCGGAATTCCTCCGGGGTCAGTCCCTTCAGTTTAACCTGCCTCCT
>CAJMMX010000025.1 GCA_905214615.1 uncultured bacterium
TGACGATAGCTACTGGACAGTTAGTTCAGATACGTATAAGGCGACGGGCATTCGAGGCGTTTCTAAGGGCCTTCGAGGGTGATTTGAGGGTAAATATGCGGCGGTTGTACTCGAAAACGATGAGCTTTGGGCGGCATGGCATCCGCCGGGGAGCTCAGAAGGCTCCGAACGGCCCTTTGGGGCTTTAAAAAATACGTATCTGAACTAATTGTCCAGGGAAGGTTGGCGAGGGATAGAAAAAGGGCCGGAATCGAGCTTCCGACCCTTTAAAAGCATCAAAGATGATGCGATGCGCGTTGGACTACAGCGCGAAGTCGCCGCCGACGAGCGTGGAGACGGGCTCCTCGTGGTAAACGGCGGAAATGGCCTGGGCGAACTCCTCGGCGACCGAGATGGTCTTGATCTTGCCGCCGACCTCGACGGGGATGGCGTCGGTGACGACGCACTCGACGATGGGGGCATCGTTCAGGCGCTCGATGGCCGGGCCGGAGAAGATGCCGTGGGTGGCGCACACGTAGATGTCGCCGGCGCCCATTGCCTTGAGCTCCTTGACGTTGGCGCACAGGGTGCCAGCGGTGTCGATCATGTCGTCGTTGATGATGCAGGTCTTGCCCTTGATGTCACCGATGATGCCCATGACCTCGGCGGCGTTGTGGCGCGGACGGCCCTTGTGGGCGATGGCCAGGTCGCAGCCGAGCATGTCGGACAGCTTCTTGGCGGCCTTGGCGCGGCCCACATCGGGGGAGACGACAACCAGGTTGTCGGTGTCGAAGTGCATGTCGTTGTAGTACTGGCCAAACAGCGGCAGTGCGGACAGGTGGTTAACCGGGATATCGAAGAAGCCCTGGATCTGGCCCTGGTGCAGGTCGAGGGTGATGATGCGGTTGACGCCGGCGCGCTCGAGCAGGTTGGCGACGAGGCGGGCGGTGATGGGCTCGCGCGGGCCGGCCTTGCGGTCCTGGCGGGCATAGCCGTAGTGGGTGATAACGGCGGTGATGGAGCGGGCGGATGCGCGCTTGGCAGCGTCGGTGGCGATGAGCAGCTCCATGAGCATGTCGTTGACGTTGCCGCCGGCCACGGACTGAATCAGGAAGACGTCGGCGCCGCGGACGGTCTCGTCGTAGCGGGCGTAAATCTCACCATTGGCGAACTGCTTTAGCGTAAGGCCCGAAAGCTCGACCCCAAGGTACTCAGCAATCTTCTGAGCGAGGGGACGGTTGGAGGAACCGGAATACACGCGGATGGACTTGCGCATATTCTCCGACTTCTCGGGATCATTAATCGGCATTACCCTTCTCCTTTATATCGAATGCCATATAGATGCCTTGTTGCATTGTAACCGTGCGGCGGGGTTTATCGGGTCTTGATAACGTCTTTACCGTCAACGGACACGAACCGACCACTCATCCGGTCGCGCAGGTCACGATAGAAAAAAGGAGCCGTCCCCATGGAACAGCTCCTTTTGTGCTTGGTAAAACGTTATACCTCGTCGTCCTCGTGCAGACGGCGGCGATAATCGGCGGCCCAGCCCTCAATATTTACCTGACGGGCGCGGCCCAGACCAAGTGCGTCGGCCGGGACCGGCTCGGTGATGACGGAGCCTGCGGCCACGAGCGCGCCGTCGCCGATCTGGGCGGGCGCGACCATCATGGTGTCGGAGCCGATGAAGGCGTCCTTGCCGATGACGGTCTTGTGCTTGTGCACGCCGTCGTAGTTGCAGGTGATGGAGCCCGCGCCCACGTTGACGCCGGAGCCCATGGTGGTGTCGCCGATGTAGGACAGATGCGGCACCTTGGAGCCCTCGCCGATCGTGGACTTCTTGATCTCCACGTGCGTGCCGGCTTTGGAACCGTCGAGCATGTGAGTGCCCGGGCGCAGGTAGGCGCGCGGGCCGCAGTCGACGCCGTTCTCGATGACGGCCTCGATGGCGATGGTCTCATCGATGGTGCAGCCGCTGCCGACGGTGGTGTCGGTGAGGCGGCTGTTGGGGCCGAGCTGGCACTCCTCGCCCACGGTGACGTGGCCGATCAGGTGCGTCTGCGGCCACACGACGGTGTCGCGGCCGATGGTGGCGTCGGGGCCGATCCAAGCCTGCGTGGGGTCGATGAACGTGACGCCCTCGGCCATCCAGTGCTCGTTGATGCGGTCGCGCGCGATGGCGGTAAGCTGCGCGAGCTGGATGCGGCTGTTGACGCCCAGGCCGTCGCGGTAGTCGTCGCAGTGGAAGATGGAGACTGCCTGGCCGTGACCCTTGAGGATTTCGAGCATGTCGGGCAGGTAGTACTCGGACTGCGCGTTGTCGTTGCCGATCTCGTTAATGTGGGCGGCGAGCTGCGCGCCGTCGAAGGCGTAGCAGCCGGCGTTGCACTCGAGTAGCTCGGCGGCCTGCTCGGGCGTGCAGTCCTTCTGCTCGATGATGCGCTCGATCTGACCATCGGCGCCCAGCTTGATGCGGCCGTAGCCAAAAGGATCGGGCGGGGTCATGGTCATGACGGTGCAGGCGAGCTCGCCGGTGGCGACGGTCTGTGCGAACTTGGCGACGGTGCCGGCGGTGATGAGCGGCAGGTCGCCGTTGAGCACGACGACGGGGCCTTGCGTGATGCCACAGGCCTCGAGCGCGACCTTTACGGCGTGGCCGGTGCCCAGGCGCTCGGTCTGCTCGACGCACTCGACTTTGGTGGCGCTGTTGGCGTAGGCGCCGTCGATGAGGGCGCGCATCTCGTCGGCGTGGCTGCCGATGACGACCACGACGCGGCTGCAGCCGGCCTTGATGGTGGCGTCGACGGTCCACTGGACCATGGGCTTACCCAGGATCTTGTGCGAAACCTTGCAGTGGTTCGACTTCATGCGGGTGCCCTCGCCGGCGGCGAGGATAATTGCGGTTGCGTCCATGTGATCTCCTGTTACGTTATTAGAGACGTGTGTTTGGAAACGATACACGGCGCAATATGATACCGCAGGCATATGATGAGCGCGTAACGATTGGCGCGCGTCGGCCGATGTCGTTGCCGCCGGTGTGGCGTTTGCGCTGGTTGTGTATGGCGGAGGCGCTGCGGCGTTGACGTTTGAGCGAGGGGATGAGGGTGCCCGTGGATATCATGCGAGAGGAATCGGGCAACGAGCCCGTCGCGGCATTCTCGATGTCGCATCCGGCGGTGCCGGCACTCTACATGGTGCTGACGTTGGGGCTCACCATGTTCTCGATGCAACCGGTGCTGATCGCGCTGTCGCTCGCGGGCGGGTTGGCGTATGGATTTGCGACGCGCGGGGCTGCCCACACGTTGGGCGCGCTTCGCTGGCAGCTGCCGGTGATTTTGATCATTGCACTGGTCAACCCGCTGTTTAGTGCATCGGGCTCGACCGAGCTTTTCCATATTGGCATGCGCGCAGTGTATTTGGAGAGCATGGTATACGGCCTGTGTATGGGCGGGCTGTTTGTGGCGAGCGTGCTGTGGTTTGAGGCTGCGGCGTCGATGCTCGAATACGACAAGGTGCTCGCGTTGCTGGGCAACGCCGCGCCGGTGCTCGCGCTCATGATCTCGATGTGCATGCGGCTTATCCCGCAGTTTTTGCGCCGCGGCCGCACGGTGCTGGCGGTGCAGGACGCGATCGATGTGCCGGGGCGCGCGCCGGCTGACCCCGTGCGCTCGCGCCTGCGGGCGTCGAGCGTGCTGATGGGCTGGGGCATGGAAGATTCGCTTGAGCGCGCGGATGCCATGCGCTCGCGCGGGTGGGGTGCTGCGCCGCGCCGTACGACGTATGCGCGGTATCGGCTGAGGCGCGGCGATGTTGCCGCGCTGGTTGGACTTGCAGTGTTTGGTGCCGCCGCGGTGGCGGTGGCATGGACCGCGACAACGCAGTATTCGTTTTACCCGCAGCTTTCGGTGCCCGCGCCGTGGCTGGGCTATGTCGTGTACGCTGCCTGGATGGTGCTGCCCTGCGTGCTGTATGCGATCGATGAGAAGAGGTTCGGCTGATGGCTCGGTTGGATAGGGGCCCGGTGTCGGGCGCGGCGTGCGACCCGGATATGCCGGCGATTGAGGTGCGGAGCCTGAGCTTTACCTACCCCGGGGCTGATGCTGCGGTGCTCGAGGGGCTCGACTGGTCTGTCCCCCAAGGTGCATTTGTGCTGCTTGTTGGCGGTACCGGATCGGGTAAGTCGACGCTGCTGTCGTTGCTCAAGCCCGAGATCGCTCCGGCGGGCGAGTGCACTGGCGATGCGCGCGTGCTGGGCGAGAGCGTTGCCGACATGGACGTGCGCGCGTCTGCGGAGCGCGTGGGCTACGTGTTTCAGGATCCCGAGAACCAGATTGTGTGCGAGACCGTGTGGCACGAGATGGCGTTTGGCCTGGAAAACTTAGGCATGTCGCGCGACGAGATGCGTCGCCGTGTTGCCGAGACCAGCTATTTCTTTAGTCTGGAGGACTGGCTTCATCGCGATACCGACACGCTTTCGGGTGGCCGCAAACAGCTGCTGTCGCTTGCCGCCGTCCTGGCGCTGCGTCCGCGTGTGCTGCTACTCGACGAGCCCACGTCTCAGCTCGATCCCGTTGCCGAGAAGAATTTTCTGCACGCGCTGTTTCGCGTGAACCGTGAGCTGGGCTGCACGGTTGTTGTGGCTACGCATCAGCCGCGCCCGATGCTCGAATACGCGACGTGTGCGTACCGGATTGAGGACGGTCGCGTGCGCGAGGTGGCGGATATGGCTTCTTTGGGACGCCGAGAATCGCTGTTTTCCGACGACATGTTGGGGTGGGGTGCCGTCCGATGTGCAAAAAACGGAGTATTCAGCAGGCGTGAGGACAATTTGGGCTCTCTGGAGCCGCCCGGGGACGTATCGAGCGCGAAAAAAAGTTCGAAATTGGACAAATCGTCCGAATTTGTGGCGCAAACGTCGCTCGAGAACGGCTCGGAAGCCTTCCCGCGCACGGATGGGAGCAGAATACTCCAAAAAATGTACGGCGGGTCGGCTACCACCCTGGCAGGGAGCTGGTTTCGCTACGATCGCGCGGGCGGTTGGGTGCTGCGCGGGCTCGACGTGGCGTTTTCGGCCGGTGCGGTGCATGCGATCGTGGGCGGCAACGGATGCGGTAAGTCGACGATGCTTTCGGTGCTGGCCAAGACTGCCAAGCTGCAACGTGGTCGTATGGTGCGCGGGGCGGCCTCGGCTGCGCTGCTGCCGCAGAACCCCAAGGCCCTGCTGGTTGCCGAGACGGTGCGCGACGAGCTGATGGAATGGGCTTCGGCCTGCGGGTACGACGAGGCTATGGCGCGGGAGCGCGCGGCGAGTCTGGGGCTCGCGGACTTGGGGGAGCGCCACCCCTATGACCTTTCGGGCGGACAGCGTCAGCTGCTTGCGTTGGCAAAGCTGCTGTTGATCGGCCCCGAACTGCTATTGCTCGATGAGCCCACCAAGGGTTTGGACCTGGCCAGCCGCCGCATCATCGCCCGCGCCCTGCGCGACCATGCGCAGGCTGGCGGCACCGTCGTCATGGCGACGCACGACCTAGACTTTGCCGAGCAGGTTGCCGATGACATTTCCATGATGTTTGATGGCGAGATCGCCTGCATGGAGCCGCCGACCGACTTCTTTGCCGACAACGTGTTTTATAGGGCGTGATGGGATGACGGATTATCGCGTCGCGCGCCTGCTCGCAAAACTGGAGATACCGCTGCTGCTGGCGGTGCCAGCCGTGATGGCTGCGGCGTTGCTGGCGGGCGTTGAACAGGCGGCGCTTGCCATGCTTGTCGTGGTGGCGCTGGTGCTCGCGCTGTTCTTTGCGGGCTACGAGGCGTCGCGCCCGGGCTTACGCCAGATTGTGCCAACGCTGGTTCTGGCGGCGTTGGCTGCGGCGGGGCGCATTCTGTTTGGCCCCATTCCCGACTTTAAACCGGTGAGCGCCATCGCCATTATCGCGGGGGCGACGCTTGGTTGCCGCAATGGTTTTATGGTTGGCGCGCTGGCGGCGCTGACCAGCAATTTCTTTTTTGGACAGGGCATGTGGACGCCGTGGCAGATGTATGCCTGGGGGCTCGTGGGATACGTTGGCGGTGCGTTGGCGCATGCCGGCGCTTTTGATCGCGCCGATGGCACCGTGCGTATGCCGGCGCTGTTGATCTACGGCTTTGCTTCGGGTTTGCTGTACGGCGTTGTGATCAACGCGTATGACATCATTGGGTTTGTACAGCCGCTCACGTGGGCGGGTGCCATGGCGCGTCTTGCCACCGCCGTACCGTTCGATATCACGCACGGCCTTGCGACCTGCGTGTTTTTGGTCGCCCTGTACAAGCCTTGGTGTCGCCGCATCAACCGAGTCGTCGTGAAATACGGGCTGTAGGGTTGGTTACGCCGGGGCGGGAATCAATACTGCCGAAGTGCCATTTCAAAACTATGCCGGTTTACGGGGCTAGATTAGCGCGGGCCGACCATACCAGCATTTTTCGAAATAGGGCACACCGTCTACCTGCGATTTTATTATCTCGGAATTGCGTATGGTTAGGGGTTCGCGATTCAGCCCCGTAAACCGGCAAAGTTTTGGAATGGCCGGCTGAGATGACGGGCATCGTGGCCCTCAGAGAGCCAAATTGATCCATTTTCTTCCGTCCCCAAATGTCCCCAGGGAATCAGTTGACGGCGCTTGCCACGAAACTGGCCCATCTACTACGTTTAGCTTGATGCCCCCGACAATGTTCGCGTTTTATGAAAAACCGCAGGCTTTCTACCTGCGGTTTTCTTTTGGCGTTGTTCGCTGTGGTTGAGGGTGGTGGCTTAAACGTAGTAGATGGGCGTGTTTCGTGGCGGATGGGTCACACGGATACCCTCACGAGGCCCAAAATGATCCGTTTTCCTCCGTCCCCAGGGGATCAGTTGGGGCTAGGGCTCTAGCGTGAGGGTGACGGGGCAGTGGTCGCTGCCAAAGATGTCGCTGCGGATGCCGGTGTCGCGTACGTTGTCGGCGATTGCGTCGCTTACCAGGAAGTAGTCGATGCGCCAGCCTGCGTTGTTCTTGCGGGCATTAAAGCGATAGCTCCACCAGCTGTAGACGCCCTCGACGTCGGGGTTTGCCGTGCGCCAGGTATCGGTAAAGCCGGCGTTGAGCAGCTCGGTAAACTTGCCGCGTTCTTCGTCCGAAAAGCCGGCGTTGCCGCGGTTGGACTTGGGGTTCTTAAGGTCGATTTCCTCGTGCGCCACGTTAAAGTCGCCGCAGGTCACGACGGGTTTGCCGGTCTCGCGCTCGAGTGCGTTCAAAAAGCCGCGGTAGGCATCGTCCCAGGCCATGCGCACATCGATGCGCGCGAGCTCATTTTGGGCGTTGGGCGTATAGACGTCGACAAACCAGAATTTGTCGAACTCCAGCGCGCAGACGCGGCCCTCGGTCGCGGCTTGGGCAACGAGCTCGGCAGCCTCGCCTTCGTCGGCGTAGGGTAGCAGCGCGTCGGCGTGCAGCACGCGCAGCGGTTCCTGGCGGCTAAAGACCGCAGTGCCCGAATAGCCTTTACGCTCGGCGTAGCTCCAGGTTTGGTGATAGCCGGGCAGGTCAATATCGACCTGGCCTTCTTGCAGCTTGGTCTCTTGCAGCGCCAGGATATCGACGTCGAGTTCTTGCGCGATCTGGATAAAGCTCGGGTCCTTTTTGAGCACGGCGCGCAGGCCGTTGACGTTCCACGAGGCGAAAGTGTAAGTCTGAGGCATGGTGTCCTTTCGACGGGGTTGGCAGGCTTAAGATTAGCGCAACAGGGGCGGGGCGGGCCCCGCGGACGACGGCGCAATCGCAGTCGCCCCGATCAACAAGGACGGAGGGCTCATATGACGCAGGCAATATCGGATCCCAAGCAGGCCTCCGCCGCGCTGGCGGAGCTTTTTGATACCCACAAGCGCGTGGTCTTCTTTGGCGGCGCGGGTGTTTCCACGGCAAGCGGCATTCCCGATTTTCGCAGCGTGGACGGCCTGTATCACCAGCAGTTTGCCTATCCGCCCGAGACCATGCTGTCGCACAGCTTTTACGAGACACATCCGGCGGAGTTCTTCGACTTTTACCGAACCAAGATGATCGCGCTTAACGCTAAGCCCAACCGCTGCCACACCAAGCTGGCCGAGCTGGAGCGCGTCGGCAAGCTTGATGCCGTGGTGACGCAAAACATCGACGGCTTGCATCAGATGGCGGGCTCGCAGCGCGTGTTTGAGTTGCACGGATCGGTCCATCGCAACATTTGCCAGTCGTGCGGAGCGGTCTATAGCGCCGAGTGGATTTGCTCGCGCGAGCACGAGGACGCCGCGGGCGTGCCCGTGTGCCCCGCGTGCGGTGGTCGCATCAAGCCCGATGTGGTGCTATACGAAGAGCCGCTCGACGAGCATGTGCTGACCGGCGCCGTTGCCGCCATCGCCGCGGCCGATGCCCTCATTGTGGGCGGGACCTCGCTCGTGGTGTATCCGGCGGCGGGCCTTACGCGCTACTTTACCGGCGATACGCTGGCCATTTGCAATCTTGCTCCCACCGATCAAGATGCAAATGCCGACCTGCTGATTTCTTGCGACATCGCGGCCGCGTTTGCGTTCTAGCCCGTGTGCGCGGATACAATAGAAAGACTGATTGCAAAGCGACCCCGCCGCCTGCGCCCGAGCGCGGCGGCGCGGGCATTTGAGGAGGATGTTCATGGCGAACGATAGCAAGACATGGCGGTGCGGAAAGTACGAGCTCAGCTTTGACCGTCCGCGCATCATGGGCGTCCTCAACGTGACGCCCGATTCGTTTAGCGACGGCGGGGAGCACTTCGACCCGGATGCCGCAATCGAGTACGGCCTGGCGATACTCGACGCCGGCGCCGACATCATCGACGTGGGCGGCGAGTCCACGCGCCCTGGTTTTACCCCGGTCAACCCCGACGAGGAGGCTCGCCGCGTGCTGCCCGTGGTGCGCGCGCTGGCCAAAGAGGGTGCCATCGTCTCGATTGACACGCGCCACGTGGCGGTTGCCAAGGCGGCCGTGCGCTGCGGCGCCTCTATTGTCAACGACGTGACGGGCTTCACCGACCCCAAGATGGTCGAGTTTGTTAAGACGAGCGCCTGCGGCGTTATCGTGATGCACGCCGGCGAGGTCGCCGCCCCTGCTCGTACGCACGCGACGGTGCAGCTTGATACCTCGGCTGCGGCGTTTGTTGCCGAGAAGGCACGCGAAGCGGCCGCCGAGGCCGCGCGCGAGGCCGAGAAGCCAGCCCGTCGCCGTCGCGGCAAGTTGCTGGGCGAGTCCAAGGTTGAGACCAAGCTTCCGGGCGGTGTGGTACAGCCCTCGCTGCCGTTTGGCGAATCAGAGCCCACGCCCGAGCCTGTTGCCGAGTCAGAGACGCCGGCTACCGAGCAGGCTGCCCCTGCTGCCGTTGCGCCCGAGGCCGCGCCCGCAGCCACCGAGGCCGCATCGGAGTCCAATGACCGCCTGGCCGCCATGATGCGCCGCAGCGCCCGCCGCGAGGAAGCCTACGTGCCCACCTCGCAGCTCCGCCGCTTCACCCTGCCCGATTCGGCGCCCATCATGCGCCGCGTCATGGGCTTTCTGTCCGACCAGGCCCGCACGCTCATCCATGCCGGCGTGTCGCGCGACCGCATCTGCATCGATCCTGGCCCGGGCTTTGGTAAGTCGGCTAACGAGGACATCGTCATCCAGCGCGAGACTGCCAAGATGGCGTCACTGGGCTATCCGCTCATGTGTGCCGTGTCACGCAAGCGCTTTGTGGGCGCCGTCTCGGGCGTGACCGAGGCCGCCGAGCGCGATGCCGCTACGTTTGGCGTGTGCCTGGGCGCCATCCAGGCCGGTGCCAACATCGTGCGCGTGCACGACGCCGCGGGTTTTGCGCAGTTCCTGAACGGTTACTGGGCCGTCGCCAAGCCGCAGCCGCGCCGCGCGTTTGTGGCCGTGGGCTCCAACCTGGGGCATCGCTGCGACAACATCCGCGCCGCACGCGAGATGATCGCCGAGATTCCACTCACCTGCGTGTCTAACTCCTCCAAGATTTACGAGAGCGAGCCGGCCTACGAGACGCGCCAGGACGCGTTTGCCAACGCCGTCATCGAGATCAAGACCGAGCTGGCGCCGCTGGTGCTGCTCGATGAGCTCATGAAGATCGAGGCCGAGCTGGGGCGCGACCGCTCCAAGAAGGCCAAGGCCAACGGTCCGCGCACCATCGACCTGGACTTGCTGTGGATGGACGGCGAGACCCACGGCGGCAAAAAGCTGCGCCTGCCGCATCCGCTGATCGGCGAGCGCGATTTTGTGCTGGTGCCGCTCGAGGACTTGATGCACGACCCGGCGCGGTTCTTCCGCTACAACGGCGTCGAGGTCAAGGAGCCCGAGGATCGCGTGGGTCATATCGTGGGTGAATTGGGGCGTATGTAGATGATCGAGATGAATGCTGTTGCCGCTGGCACCGAGCTCGACGCGGCGCGTGATGCGGGCCGCGAGGGCGTGTCCGCGGGCTGGTGCGCGTGGAGCGTGGGCGATGCTTCGCTGACGTTTTCGCTGGTCGTGCGCCCCGATGTGAACATGCATGCCTTCCACGGCCTGCCGTTTGTGGCTGCGATGGGCATGATGGACGCGCTTGTGGGCACGGCGTCGACGCCGGGCCTGGGCCTTGCCGGCAAGGTAGGCATTGAGTGGCCGAGCAATATCGTGTGCGGCGCGCCCACGTTTGAGGCGTCGTTCGCGCGCGTCGCCGTCAACGGCGGTGCCGGTGCCGCGGGCATGTTCGGTGCCGTGACGGTGGATATTGAGCGTTCGGCGCTGGGTGAGCTTGGCGTGGATATGGCAGATGAGGTTCTGGTCGAGATGCTGGCCGCCGCCGTGCTGGCCCGCGTGGACGCCTGGGCGGTTGTTGCCAACACGCCGCAAGGCGCCGCAGGGCCGCTGGCTCCCGTGCTGGGCGAGTACTTCGACATGGTGCCGCTGCTGGGCCGCCAAGTTGCGGCGGTGTCGCCCAACGGCTTGCCGCTTGCGGTCGGTGTGTTTGCGGGCCTGGACATCTGGGGCCGTGCGACCATCAAGACTGATGCCGGCGAGCAGGAGTTTCCGCCCGAGGCCGTACGGATTCGCGGACTGTAACGCGAGGCGCCCGCGCTCAAAGATAACGATGACAACGAAGCCCTCTTCGGCCTGTGCCGGGGGGGGGTCCGCCTATCTGGGGAATGGGTTACCAGTGCCCTATTCCTCAAAACTGAAAAAATTTCGTTTTTGAGGAATAGGATTAAGGCAGCTCGGTCTTTCGCGAGGTATATTCGCTATAGAGCCTATTCCTCAAAACTGAAAATTTTTCGTTTTTGAGGAATAGCGATAAAAGACCGCGAGGAGGCCCCGATGAAACTCATCAATAGATCGTCATATATGGACACGTTGACGAGTCTCATTGGCGTGCCGGACATCAAGGTCATCACGGGCATCCGTCGTAGCGGTAAATCAAAATTGCTCGAGGCCCTCCGCGATTACGTGGAGGCAAATCTGTCCAATTCGAATGTCATCCATATCAACTACAACCTCGATGAGTTCGAGAACCTGCTCGAGTATCACGCGCTGCTCGCCTATGTAAAAGAGCATCGAGTGTCCGGCAAACAAAACTTTCTGCTTATCGATGAAGTTCAGATGTGCGACGGTTTTGAGCGTGCGATCAACAGCCTTCACGCATCCGAGCAGTACGACATATTCATTACTGGATCGAATGCCTTTTTGCTGTCGAGCGATCTGTCGACGCTCTTTACGGGGCGCACCTTCGAGATCGAGGTTTTTCCATTCTCGTTTGAGGAGTATCGTTTCTATGGCGACGAGGGCGAGGTCGACCGCGACTTCGATGAGTACGCGAGAACCGGCGGTATGTCCGGCTCTTACCCTTATCCACTGCAGGAGCAGCGCTATCAATATCTCTCCAACGTCTTCAAGACGCTCATTGTGAGAGATATCGTGCAGCGGCATAACGTGAGAAACGAATCGGCGCTGCTGCGCATTGCCGATTACATGATGGACAACGTTTCCAACATTACGTCGGCACGCAACATTACTGATGCATTAAATGCGGATGGGCTAAAGATTACGAACAAGACGGTCGGCACGTACATGGGGTACCTGTGCGATGCGTTTGCCTTCTATAAAGTTCGTCGGTACGACATTCGCGGCAAAAAATACCTTAAGAGCGGCGAGAAGTACTATCTGGCGGACCATGCGTTTAAATATGCGCTTCTTGGTACACGTGATATGGATTGGGGACGCGTATACGAGAACATGGTGGCAATCGAGCTGCTGCGTCGCGGATACGAGGTATACGTCGGCGTGCTCTATAAAAAGGAAATAGACTTTGTAGCAATCAAGCGGAGCGAGAAACTCTACATTCAGGTGAGCGACGATATCAGCTCGGATAAGACATTTGAACGCGAGATTTCGCCACTGCTGAGCATTGGCGATGCGTATCCCAAGATGATTCTCGCCCGCACGCATCACGAGGCCACGGATCGCGACGGAGTGCAGATCGTGGACCTGGCGAGGTGGTTGTGCGGCGAGGCGTAGCAGAAAGCCTATTCCTCAAAACTGAAAAATTTTCGTTTTTGAGGAATAGGCTTGGCGAACGTTTGCGGGGGCTGTGGCATCGGGCGTGCTCGACTTATGCCCCTGTTTTACCCCAGCTCCTGCATGCGGCGGTAGATTTCGCAGATACCCTTGATGGTGAGCTGTCCGTCGACCACGTCGAAGGCATCGGTCGAATCGGCGACGATGCCGGCGAGACCGCCTGTGGCGATAACGGTGACATCCTCGCGGCCCAGCTCGCGCTTCATGCGCGCGACCAGGCCCTCTGCCATGGCGGCAGCGCCCACCACGGCGCCGACCTTGATGCACTCCTCGGTATCGCGGCCGATGGCGTGCTCGGGCGCCTCGAGCGGAACGCTGGCGAGCTTGGCGGCTCGGGCGGCGAGTGCGTCCATCGAAATGCGGATGCCCGGCGCGATCGCCCCACCAATGTAATAACCGTCCTCGTCGATGACGTCGATATTGGTCGCGGTGCCAAAGTCCACCACGATCGCCGGCGCGCCGTAGAAAGTCTCGGCTGCGACGGCGTTGGCGACGCGGTCGGCGCCCACGGCCTGGGGGCGCGCCGCACGCAACTTGGTCACCGCGGCCGTCTGCGGTCCGATGACGATGGCGTCCGCCGCGATGCGGTCGGCCACGGCGTGCCACTCGCGCGAGAGCTGTGGCACCACGCCGGCAAAGGCGATCGCATCGACCGCGCCGAGCGAGAGGTCGTACATCTTAAAGAAGCCCATCAGGCGCACGTGGATTTCGTCGGCGGTATAGGAGCGGTCGGTGGGCATGCGCCACGACTGCACCAGCTCGTCTCCGTCAAACAGGCCCATGGCCGTCTGCGTGTTACCCATATCGATAGCGAGCAGCATGTCTACTCCAGGTGTCGGTGTAAAAGGACGCGCACCATTGTATACGTGCCGTCGACGGCGCTCGGCTGCGATTCGTTTACGGCGATAGGGGCTGAGGGGGTTAAATATGAAGGAATTATGCTCTACGAGATTTTCCTTGCCGTTTACCGAACTCCCGCGTAATATTCTTTCTTGCGCACATGAAGCGCCCAGACATTGCGGGGTGGAGCAGTCTGGTAGCTCGCCGGGCTCATAACCCGGAGGTCGTAGGTTCAAATCCTGCCCCCGCGACCAAGAAATTGCAGCTCGTCGGCCTAGCCGGCGAGCTTTTTTGTTATTCCGGGACCGTATTTTCGGTCCAATTCTCGGCCTCTCAAACAAAATCTCGATCTGTAACATCTAGACCCGATTTGGGCGGCTAGGTGTTACAGATTGAGATGTTGAGTCCCCGCCTGGACGGTTTGTCTAAATCTGTAACATGAGGGACGGATTTTGCCGAGTTGTTGTTACAGATTGAGATTTTCTTGCAGGCGGGTCCCGTTTGTCTTGATTTGTAACATCTGGGGCCCATTTTGCCGAGTAACCGTTACAGATCTAGATCTTTCGGCAGGCTAGATTGGTTTGTCTCGATCTGTAACAGTAAAGGGGCAAAAGTGGGTCCAGATGTTACAGATCTAGATTGTTGAGGATGGGTTGAGAGGAATGTCTCGATCTGTAACATCTAGGGTCGTTTTTGGCCTGTAGATGTTACAGATCGAGACAAACCGACGGGCCGCCCCGCCCCATCCACCTGCCGCTACCTGCTGTCTGCCGATTTCCGTTGCACCACTGTGCTCCCATGTCATATCCTCTAGACAACTACGCGGCAACATCGCCGCCGCGCCTACAAGAGAGGAATGTCCATGACCGCACCCGCATCCAAGCTGCTCCAGCCCATTACGGTTGGCCCCCTTGAGCTCAAAAACCGCATTATGTTCCCGCCGCTGACCACCGGCTACGAGGAGCGCGACGGTTCCATCGGCGAGCGCAGCCTGGCTTTTTACGAGCGCCTGGCCCGTGGCGGCGTGAGCTACATCGTCATCGGCGACGTTGCTCCCGTTATGACCGCAAGCCCCACGCCCAAGTTGGCGACCGACGCCCAGATCCCCACGTTTAAGGCGCTGGCTGACGCCGTCCATAAGCACGGCGCCAAGGTCGCGCTGCAGCTGTTCCACCCCGAGTACGACGTGCCCGGCGTCGGCCGCATGGTCATGGGCTCCATGGCCGCCGCCAAGGCCGCGCAGGAGGCCAAGGCCGCCGGCGACGAGGAGACCTTCGCCGCCAAGATGGCCGAGTCCAACGAGATTCGCAAGCAGGCCTACGCCAAGCTGCACCACGACATGCAGCACTTTGTGAACGAGGCCACCGTGGAGCAACTCACCCAGATCAAGGAGGCCATCGCCGCCTCGGCCGCCCGCGCACAGCAGGCTGGCATCGACGCCATCGAGGTCCACGGCGACCGTCTGGTGGGTTCGCTGTGCTCCGCGATCCTCAACCAGCGCACGGACGAGTACGGTGGCTCGTTCGAGAACCGCGTCCGCTACGCGCTCGAGGTCGTCGCCGCCATTAAGGAAGCCGCACCGCAGTTGATGGTGGAGTACAAGCTCCCCGTGATCATGGAGAACCCCGACGGCACGCCGCGCGGCAAGGGCGGCCTGCTGCCCGACGAGGCCTGCGAGTTTGCCAAGCTGCTCGAGGGTGCGGGCATCGACATGATCCAGGTCGCGCAGGCCAACCATACCGGCAACATGGGCGACACTATTCCGCCCATGGGCGCCATGCCCTACAACTGGACGCTGCCCGTGGCCGAGCGCGTCAAGGCCCTGGTCTCCGTGCCGGTGGCAACCGTCGGCCGTGTGGTCTCGGTCGAGGCCGGCGAGAAGATCCTGGAAGACGGCGCGGCCGACATCATCGCCTATGGCCGCTCGCTCATGTGCGACCCCGACATTGCGCTGAAGGCCGCCACGGGTGAGCCCATTCGCGAGTGCCTCAACTGCAACAAGGGCTGCGTCGACGCGATTCAAAACCGCCAGTACATCTCGTGCGTGCTCAATGCCGAGAACGGCGACGAGGCTACTATCGCCATTAAGCCGGGCGAGGGCGACAAGAAGATCGCCGTGGTGGGCGGCGGCATCGCCGGCCTGGAGGCCGCGCGCGTGGCGGCCAAGCGCGGCTACGACGTGACCGTCTACGAGGCGAGCGATCACCTGGGCGGCCAGATTGTGCTGGCGGCTGCGCCCCCGCGCAAGGACGAGATCATGCGTTCGGTCGAGTATTACGAGAAGATTCTGCCCGGCCTGGGCGTGAAGGTTGAGCTCAACCACGCCGCTAGCCCCGCA
The DNA here is from genome assembly GCA_905214615.1 of uncultured bacterium. Lineage (GTDB taxonomy): Bacteria > Actinomycetota > Coriobacteriia > Coriobacteriales > Coriobacteriaceae > Collinsella. The sequence goes on from CAJMMX010000025.1 coordinate 15,778, forward strand.
GACCTCAACGCCGCCGACGCCGCGATTGTGGCTGTGGGTGCGCACGACGTGGTCATCCCCGTTCCGGGCGCTGACTCGGAGAAGGTCGTCTCGAGCTGGGACGTGCTGGCCGGCAAGGCGGAGCTTACGGGCCGCGTCGCCGTTATCGGCGGCGGCCTGGTGGGCACCGAGACTGCCGAGTACCTGCTGCAGCACGGCTGCGAGGTGGCGATCGTGGAGATGCTCGACAAGATTGCCGCGGGCGAGTCCGAGACCATTCTGCCGCTGATCATGAGCGACTTCGCAGAGCACAACGTGGAGCAGCACGTGAAGACCCGCCTGACCGCCATTACCGACGAGGGCGTGGAGGCCATTCGCACCACCGAGGACGGCGCCGAGGAGCCGGTGAAGATCGCCTGCGATTACGTGGTGATGGCCGTGGGCTCCAAGGCCAACGCGTTTGACCTGGACGGCGTGACGGTGCCCGTGACCTGCGTGGGCGACTGCTCGGGCGAGCGTACCGCCGATATTGCGAGCGCCATTCGCACGGCGTATCACGCGGCCAACGAGCTGTAGTTAACTTCGCGGCCAGGCGGGGCGGTAGCACGGATCCGCCCCGCCCGACTGCGTCCCTGCGCACATAGACCATCAACCGGGGTGGGGCCTGCAAGAACAGCGGGCCCCACCCCGGTTTTGGTGCAGGGGGCAGATTAGTTTGCACCAAGTCCTTGGCATATGGGCGTGGCTGCTGTTCGTAATCTTTAAGACATCATTAAGGCTTGCGTTGTGGAGCAAGCCGCAGGTCAATGCTATTCTTTTACCTTATCGTACGGTGTTGTATTCTGCCTGAATTCTCTACCTGCGAACAACGGATAAACGCGACCGAGCGGAAAGGATGGCACGCCCGCTAGCAGGGCAAACGCAAACGATGAGTGGCATGGACCGACATAGCGAGCTCCAGCAGCACAAGACGGCGGCCGAGTACCGCCAAGCTGCCGACGAGCATGTGCGGACCCTCAAGGATTTCTGGAAGGATTTCCTGGTGAGCGGTCTGTTTGTGCTGGCCGCCATCGTTGCCATCTTTGCATGCCTGGCCTGGTTTGCCGCGAATAACCGAGTGAGTGCCACGGGGAGTACGATCGGGGCGAAGGGCCCACGGTTTGTGCTCTCGGGAACGCAGAGCGGCACGGCAGGTAAGTACGACGCCCAGGACAACTACGCGTCGGACAGTACAAGCCTTGCCGTGAACAATCTTTTCAACCTCAATAACATGAGTGCCGATGGCAGTCTTTCTCCGGGGTCGGCGGGCCAGCTTCAGCTCAACGTCAAGCCGCTCTGCAACGACCTGCACGATATTACGGTGGAGATGACCTGGGAGATTTCTGTCCAGACGAGCGTTGCGGGCACGGACGGCACTGCTACGGACGCATCGAAAAATGAAGAGATCATCAACTCGCTTAAAAATCTGGTGCGCGGCCATATCTTGGTTTTCCAGGGCAAAGACACCTCTGGCTTTTACTCCAATCCGCTGGTTCCCACGACAACCACGGTGACCCAGGACGGAGCGAGCGTCACCGTCATCACACAGAGCTTTACCATTCCGGCGAAGAGCTTTCGTGCTGAGGGCTCAAACAATACGACCGAAACCGTCACCAAAACCCTCTACTGGATTTGGCCGGAGCAGTTCAAGAGCTATGTTCGCACGGGCAACGCCGGCTACGGTGGCAACCTTTTCGCTAACACAGGCGACGAGGGGGGATACACGACCCTCGTCGGCGACATCAACAATAACCACGCGTGCTATTTCCGCGCCGATAGCACGAGCGTGCCAGGTCAGGCGCCTAGCGCGGTTCCGCCTGTCGGAGCCGGCATGTCCTCTGCGGATGTGGAAACCTGCGCCAATTATTACAACAACGCCGACGAGATTATCGGCAAGAACGTCAAGTACATTCGCGTGCGCTTTACCGCCAAGGAGGCGGATAAATAAATGGACGAGCAGCTTAATGCCCGCGAGCAGGGCGATATCAAACACAACGAAGGAGCGGCAAACCCCGGCGGCAACGGGTTCGGCTCGCACGGCGAAGCGCGTCCGGCTGGCCGCATCGAGCGTATCAAGGCTTGGGTGAGCGGCCACCGTCGCGAATCCCTTGCCATCATGGGCTTGCTTACCGTGCTTCTCGTGTTGCTGGGATTGACGCTCGGATGGTTCGTCGATGCCAATCGCGGCTCCACCGTCGGCAAGATCAAGGAGCCGGCAGAGCTCAAAGTGCTGGGCCCCAACGCTACGGCAACAGAGCAGATCGACCTGAGCTACAACCCCGAATACGGCGATACCAAGACTGGCAACACGGTGACGCTCAAGCGCGCGTTTTGCGTGCAAACGGGCGGTGACGGTTTTGAGCTGCAACTCGCGAATACGACCAACATTACAGGTCTCACTATTGAGCTGTACAGAGCCGAGAACACGTCTGCGCTCCAGACGCCCGACGTGAGCGGTACCGCAGACGGCAAATCTTATAGCTGGAAAGCAACCGGAGAGAACCTGCTTACGAGCTTCGAATATATCAACAAGGAGAACGACGGTCTGGCAGCCGTGCCGGGCGAGGGCGCAAGCGACCCTACGTTCAAGGACTATCAAAACGTCCAGCGCAACGCGCGCCCGCTCTACCGATACAAGAAATTCGGCAAGAGCGAACTCAACGCTAAGACGCTCGACGGCTCGACTGACAATGACACGCTCAACTTTATCATCAAGCTTTCGTGGGACGAGAGCGCCAAAGAGACCGATGTGATCTACCTGATCGCGCGCAACACGAGCGGTAAGTAGGAGAGGGGGCGCACATGGAGAAGCGAGAGAAGCAGCAGGATCCCGAGCGCGAGCAGCTGGCAAAAAGCAAGAGCCTAGCCAAGAATAAGCTGGTTGTGGCAGCAATCGCACTTGCTTGCGCCGTGGCGCTCGTGACGGGTGGTTACTTTACCTATTCCGCCTACACCGCCAACGGATTTCTAAAGTCCGTCGCCGCAACGGGCACCGCGCAGAGCCTGTTTGCGAGCGACCTGCTCACGGGCTATATGAGTGCGCCTGGCAACGACGAGCTCGACCGCGCCCAGCGCTCCGTTACGGTATATCCCAACAACAAGCAGTGCAGCTTCACCTTTAGCATCTATAACTATTTGCTGAGCAACAGCAACTTCTGCAACGATAAAAACGTGACGTATACCTTGACGGTCGAGGGGTATGGGCTCGATGGTGCCACGTGGAGCTATGCGCCCCAACCCGCCGGAAACGTCAAGCTTCCGGAGAATCAGCCTACCAAGAACGATTACACCGTGACCTTTCCTGAGGACAAGTTGGGACATGCCTACTTTGTGATTAAGGCCATGGTTGTTTCGAAGGAGAGCCCCGGCACCGAGCTCACCTGTCTGGCGGCGAAAGTCGTGCCGTCAAAGAAGGCCGAGGTCAAAACCGCTGCGGTTGAGGGCGCGCTGGTTGATGAGGCTGGCAAGTTTGCTGATTACGCTGCGTACAACTACCGTGTGACGGTTACGGGCGCACCGGCAAACGTCACGCTCACGTGGGGGGAGAACGTGGAGATCGATCCGTTCTTCGAGACCAACCATGGTGTGACGGCGGATAAAACAAATCACACGGTTACGTTCACCATGGAGCCTGGCTCGATGATCGTCAACTTTTACCGAGCGGACGGCAAGACGCCCGGTGACTGGGGTGACCTGGGCATTAGGGTGAGCGGAACTACCCTGACGGGCACGACGGAGACTCAATAACTCTGGAAGCAGAGTTTTTAGGATAAGAGGTACGGAATCGATGAGAACGGCAAAGCGCATACTCGCAGAGTTCATGACGGTGGTCATGGTGCTCCAGGCATGTTCGCCCACGGTCGCCGCCGTGGCGGCAGGCTGGCAGAACATCTCGAGCGAGATTGCCACCGCGGCTGCGGAGGCATCGGACGCAGCCGAGAGCGGCGAGACCAAGAGCGATGTCACGACCGGGTCTGGGTCGAGTGATACCGGCGCCGAAAGCGACAGTGCTGGGGATGACGCGGCGAAGGATGACGCGGCGAAGGATGACGCTGCAGCAGGCGATACCACCGATAACGCTACGGGTTCCGATTCCACGGGCGACCAGACGGAAGGCGACGATGCCGCTGACGATGCCGCCGCTGACGACGCCGAGCAAGATGCCGATGATGCGACTTCGGAGGACGCTGAGGACCAGGCGGGTGCGACGATTACAAATCTCGATGAGCTTGTCGAGCTGCTCGAGGCGAACGGCGCGGAAAACATCGTACGCAAAGACGACAGGAGCGGAATCCGAAGCCTTGATGTCAAGTCGTCGGAGGCGTTCGCCGTCCTGTCTAACGCCGACGCTTCGCTTTACTATGATGCGCAGATCAAGGTTATCATCACGGGCGATGCGAAGCTCACCGAGTCGGCTAAGAACGGCATGTCTTTCCAGGGCCTTGGCAGTGATGAGCATCCGTTTGAAGGCAAAATCTATAGGTCGTTGAATGGCGTTGATAGCCCTGTTGAGCTTACGTCTAACCGGACGGTTTTCAATAACTTCAAACTGACTGACCAAAACAATACGGTCAAGATAAAGTGGATAGGCGCAACTACCTATAGCGCGCCGATGGTCGCTACGAAGGTCAGCGGTGGGGGCAAGACGCTCAACGCTGTGGTCAACATCGCAGATCCCGTAGGTACCGGCGGGACGGATACGACTTCCGCTCTGACGGCGCCCCTTTTGGGTGAGGCGATGGGTGACCTTACTACAGAGGTCACCTATGGCCCTGCCGGTTCTCTCGAGAAGCTCAACGTAAATGCAGCGGGAAACATCGGTCTTTTAGCGAATACAGTCAAGAGCGGAACCTTTACGGTGGGGTCTGTTAAGTTTCCCGCTAGCCTTGCCGCGGGCGGTGTCGTCGAGACGAGCTCCGGTAATGCCGGTCTGCTCGTAGGCACGGTCGAGGATGGCGCGACTTTGAACGTCGGCACCCTTAATGTTCCCGCTGCTACCGTTCAGTCTGCAAGCGGTTCCGCCGGTGGTGTCGCAGGTCTCGTCGGTTCGAACACAGGCGCCACAGTCAACGTCACGGAGGCTCTCGACCTGCACATGCTCACCGTCAAGGGCACCACCGCCAGTGGCGGCTTCATCGGTAAGGCGACCAGGCTCGCGCTGGGCGCGGACAACAAGAAGTTCACCTGTCCCGCCAACGTCGGCGATGCGAACAGCAAAAGTTCCGGCGGCTTCATCGGCGACGTTAGTTTTGCCGGCCCGGTCGAGTTTGCCAACAACGACCAAATCGATACGGGCGAGGGCGTGAATCTTGGCCAAAGTGGGGACACGGGCGCGGGCGGCGTGTTCGGTCTCCTGGACACAACGAACGGCGATGTCGCAATATCAGGTGGCTCGTATACTAGCAAACTGGTGACGGGCTCCAGCTCCATCTATGGCGGTCTGGTCGGTAGAGTTCAGGATGTGACCAACACAGAGAAGTCGAACAACACCCTTCATATAAAGACGGGTGCCGCGGGCAACCGCTGTTCGGTTGATACTACATGCAGCGTCGCGCCGCGACTGGCAGGAGGCCTGGTCGGCTGGGTGGCAAAGAGCAACAATACTGGAGGCGTTGTAATCGTTGACGGCGCGGACGTCACGTGCCATTCTCCAAAAGCCAATGGAAAGAACTGCGGGTTTGGCGGTGTTGTTGGCGCCTTGGATAGCGGCTATAGCGTGGGCGGGCGTTCGCGTTTTGGAATTCTGGACTGCGGGGACGTTCGCGTTGAAACTGATAAAAACGAATCAATCGCATGTGGTGCCGGAATTGTGGGTTCGGCATGGAACGGCGTCTTGCGCTTGCGTGGGACTACCGATTTATCCGATTGCAAGCTCGAGGCCAACGGTAATACCAGCCAAATTCTTAGATCCTTGGATGGATGCGCCCCATTGGTGTTTGCTCTAGGTTCAGGCTCGGATGCTGAGGCAACGAACGATAATTATTGGCTTTACAAACGTCCTGCTGCGGCGAGGATCGATGACCTGACCTATAACCAGGTTATCCGCCTGACCGGAGAGGAGGGCAAGCTCAGCAAGGATCTTATTAAACTTGATGAAAGCACCTTTTATCAGCCGTTGTGCAATCTGAGTGGTGCTCCAGATGCTGGCAGCAGTGCTGGCTACTCTTGGGGTTATCAGCTACGGTCCCAAAATGGTGACGGGAAGTCGGGTACATACCTCATTAATGATGCGGATACATTCGCATGCATTGCCATGACGGTCCAAACGAACGGCTACTTTGGCGGTGTATTCGGCATCGGCACGGCTAATATTACGAGCTGGTATGGTAATAGTGGGAATGCTATCTCAATTACTTCCGACATTGACCTGCGAGGTACAGGCCTTGAAGGTCTTGCATGTGATGGGTCCGGGCAAGTTAATGCCTTCGTAGGGGCTGTCGAGGGCAACCATCATACCGTTACCTTGGCGATTGGCGAACCTTACGGTACGCGCAACGGCAATGCGCTTGGCGCAAACGATTCGACTGAAGGCAACGGCAAGATGTACCGGCACAGCCGTCTGGGCCTCTTTGCCGCTATCGGCGGTGGCGCGACGGTGAATAACCTCACCGTCGATGGCGTTATGAAGTTCGATAACGGCTTAGGCGTCGACGCTGGCTCGCTTGCGGCAACTATCACTGGCAAGACAACGCTCAGCGGCGTTACGTGCAAGCCGAAAATCACCTGCGATGATACGTTCGGCAACGATGTCAACATTGGCGGCATTGCTGGTAGCGTGAGGGGTGGTGGAACCGTTACTTTCGGCAGCAGCAACATAAGTGGCAGCACGAAGGCGCAAGCGACCGTCAAAACGGGCGCTACCCTCAACGGCAACACGCGCATTGGCGGCGCTATCGGTTATGTGGCGGACGTTGTCGCTATCGTCAACGTGACGAGTCTCGAGGTCGGTGACGCGACCGCGAGCGAAAATGCGATTACCGCGGGCGACAGCGCGAGCAATAAGAAATCCCAGATTGGCGGCCTTATCGGCTGCATCACTCAGGGCACCGCGGCGAATACGACCAACGTCAACATCACAGGACTTACGTTCAATTCGTTCAGCATGACCGTTGGCAAGAACGGTGACGCGAAGAACGGCGCTGGCGGTCTTTTGGGCTACAGCTGGGGCAATACGGTTGTCACCATCGGGGATAGCGCAAACACCAGCGACAGCACGTATGCTCTCAAGACGAACAACGCTTCCATAACAGCAAACAGCTCAGGTGAACTCGGCGGGCTCGTATATGCAGCCAGCGGTCACTGGGTTATCAACAACTATGCCATCGATCTTTCTGGTGCAACCATCAATGCCGAGAGCGCTACAACGCTTGGTCTGCTCATCGGTCGAGGCGGTAGGACGGAGAATTCCACAACATATGGAGTGGAAACTTATAGCGGCTTGTATCTGGAGAACAAGGCGGGTTGGGACACTGCATATAAGGTCAATGGTGTTGCTGCGGGCAATGGCGTGAAAATCAACAACACGGCAATCAAAAGCAACGACAATGCTACTTCGTTTGATGAATGGGTCGGCAACAGCACGAGGCCTGCCTATGGAAATAAAGACGCCAGCAAACTCATGGACGGCGAATGGAATGTCGTCGTTTCGCTTCATACCAAAGACGGCGTTAATGACGGCAAGCTCGACATGAGCGGAGAGCCGGGAAACGACAACAGCTATCGCAACCGTTCCGATTTCGGCAAGAACCACAACACGAATGCCTGGACGAGGTATTACTACAACCTCGACAAAGCCTATGCGGCACTTGGGCAAGGCAGCTCCAAAATTAGCAAAATCGATACGGCGGAAAAGCTGCTCTTATGGTCTGCTTATCGCTATGCTCCAGCCGCAATTCGCTCGATGATTGTGCCGCAAGCGTTCAACGACGCCGTGGCCATCGGCGGCGAAAGCGGCAGAAGCGTCGAAATTGATTTGACGGGCTATAGTTACTATCCCACCCAGCCGAACGGAAAGGTGACGGTTGGTAATGCGACCATCACCTTCCATTACTCCGACATCAAGGCCGAGCAGAAAAGCAACAAGCTGAACTCTGCTGCTACCCAGCACGAGAACATGCACTGCGGTCTTTTCCGAACGGTGGCAAATGGCGATCTTACGGTGAATGCCGTCACTTTGGGTGGCACTGTTGGGCCCGTTGTCAATGACGGGAGAAGCAAGAATGATATTGCCGCCGCGGGTGGAAGCTCTTCGGGCGCGCTGGTGTGTCGCTACGTGTATGGGTCTAACAATGGCACGACCACCACTATTAGAAAAATCTCGATTGATGGCCTTACGCTCAACAATTTGACCGTCGATGGCGCTAGTGAGGCCACGGGCGCTGATGCTTATATGCCTCTGCTTATAAACGAGATGCAGACGTACGTGAACCTGAGCGCGAAGAACATCACGGCTACGGGATACGGCCGCAACACCAAGGTGGCAACCTCACTTTTTGGAAGACTGGGCGTGGGTTCGAGTGCCGACCAGGTTACGGCGACGTTTGGTACCATCAACGTGCCGAGTGCTACGAACAACGCCATCTTTACCCGTGCAAGCTTGCTTGAGAGCTTTGGCTACGGCGAGGGGAAGACCGGCTCGGCGGTGTATACCTTTATAAAGGATGACCAGACAAACGATAAGGTCACATTCGGCAGCGAGATCGACTCGAAGGGCGAATACTCTGGTAAGCAACTCTGGTACTACAACGAGAGCACCTATGGGACCCGCGCTGGCCTCGTCACCGTTGACAACAAAGAGGCAAATGCGGATACTCCGCAATTCGGTGGTTATCTCCCGTATGTGAAAAAGGGCAATGTCAACGAAAACAAAGTCCAATACCATGAAATCAAAGTTAACCAGCGCGTGCCCAAGCTTACGACAGGCTGCGGCACCTATGGTGATCCCTATACCATAACCAAGGCAACGGAGCTCAACACGGTTGCTGAGTACATCAATACTCAGAATCCAAGCGACGGCTGGGAAGTTACGATTGCGGCCGATCAGGAAACGCTATGCCAGCGCCGCTCGTCCAGCAAGGATGCTAGTAATGAAGTGACGTACGTCTACAAGCAGGCGAGCAAAACATGGGTGAGAATGATCGGGAACGACATCGACCCCAATGACACGCTTGACGATACGACGATGCACAGCTATCTCCAGAGTGCCTACTACAGCATCGAGCCGGAGAACGACAAGGGGGAAAGCACTGACACGCTTGAGCTGGACGCTGCCGTTTTTCAGGGCTTGGGTAATAAAGATTACCCGTTCCGTGGCGTTATCGTTGGTAATCTGAGGGGCTCGTCGCAGGCAGCTACGCAGGCGACTATCAAGATCCACAACTCCAAGGACACAGGTGCGCTTTCTGGGTTGATCCCGTATAGCTACGGTAGCGTTGTGAGTAATCTGAACATTGAATACTCGGGCAAGGCGGCCTCTATTGCACATAAGAATAAAGACGCCTCTGGCGTGCCGGGCGCGTTTTTTGGCGGCGTGATCGGTTGCATCATGGGCGGTGACAATATCATCGATGGCGTGTCGGTGAAAGCGTCTGGCGGCTTTAGCGTTGCTGGGGCAGCAGGCGATAATGGCGGCGCGCACCTTGTGCCCGTTGGCGGCTACGTTGGTGCTGTTGCGGGTGGCGGCGTCATCTTCCGCAACTCTTCCCGCGGCGACGGTGCCCTTAACGACTGGCATAGCGCTGGCGCTTCTCTCTACGACAACCCATATGTTGGCCGCGTGATCGACGGCTATGCGTTCAGCGAGCTTACCGACGATAAGAGTCTCGACAACACTGATCGTAACTACAAGGTGAACAATCTGGATACTTCGAAGACGGGGTGCATCAAGACGGATGCGACGCAGGGCCGCTATAGGGGAGACGACGCCAATAGCTCTGCGATAACCACAACCGTCAATGACTCGCAGGGACTGCTCGTACTCTCGGCCATCATCAGCAGCGGTGCGGCCGGCGGTTCGGCGAATACGAATACCACGAACGATGTGTATGGAACGTATGCGGGCTCGCGTGCCTACATGGGCGGCAACAACGCAAAGGGAGTGTACCAATTCGGCAACAAGCAATACGGCAAAGTTCGCAACGCGAGCTATACACATGTTGGAAGGCCGGCGAGTGCCGCTGAAGACTTTGCTAATGCGATAAGCGATGACATGAAAAGCCCCGGTATCCAGTTAGAGGGTAACGCGCTTGGCTACGCAGGCGATGGCTCGGGCGTTAACTCCCCCTACCTAGTAAAGAAATACGCAACGTGGCAGACGGGTAACATCTGCGCCGCGCAGGTCTCGGGAATGGATTTGCAGTTCAAAGCGGGTGAAACCTACGACATGACTACTTATGGCACGGGTTACACGGGTCTTTCGGGCCGCTACTACTCAAACGCATGCGCATCCGGTAAGGGCGCCGACCGCGATCGCATCGTGCCGCTTGTTGCGTGCATCAACGGTAACGGTGCAACAATTAAGGTCGGTAGCAAAGAGGCCAGCAAGGTATATGGGGTCACGGAGTACGCCGATGATAATTACAAACTCACCGGAGTGGGCGCTCTCTTTGGTACCGTAACGTATACCTCGACCAACGTGTTGGATAGCATCGGCACTCCGGCAACGGACGGCGCTGCTGCTACGGGCAACGGCGGCTATACCGTCCAGAACCTAAAGTTCGATGACTGCAATATTTCTCTTACGTATATCAATGCAGCCGGCGCCTCCAGTGGTGCGGGTAATGAGCAGGTTGGCGTCGGTCTGCTTGCGGGTACTACGGCGAACGCGAGCTCGCTGGCAGATTACGGCAAATATGCAGGAATTACCACGAATAGCTGCAGGGTGAATGGCCCCAATAACGTTGGCGGATTGCTCGGCGCATCCGGCTATGGTAGCCGCAGGACTGATAAAGATACAACTTTGCTGGTGAATCGTAACGACACCTCAAATTCGAACACGCGCTATTCTCCGGTCAAGCTTTACGATTGCTCTTATAGCAACATGGACATTTCTGGCGTGCAAAACGTCGGCGGCTTCGTCGGCAAGCTGAACCAAAATTCCGCTGGTGGCGTTTGGGCAAAAACGAATATGCCTATTGCCGAGAGTTCCACAATTATGTCAACTGCTGCCAGCGCAAGGACCGGCGGTATCGTGGGTCTTGCCGGAGGTGGTTTCCTGGTGAACACCGATGACGCTGGAACGCCTTCGCAGGGTGCCGGAAAGGCGGAGATCAGCAATGTCACGCTTCAGCCGGCAGCATCGAGCGCGACCGAGGGGACCGGCGGCCTTATCGGAAGGTCCGAAAATGGAATCGTGTCTGTCTACAATCTGTGCATCCATGGCGACGTGCAGAATAAAACGGTATTTGGTGTTAGAGGATCGAATAATCTTAAGTACGTTGCTGGTGCAGTCGGCGAAGCAGCTTCGGGCGGTGCATTTAAGTTCGATAGCTGTGTAATAAAAGACATCTATCTTGGTGCTCGTGAGTGCTCTGCCGGTTTAATCGGTGATCTGAAAGGTGGGTGTGCCCTCGAGGTCAAGAATTCAACTATCACTGGACTGGTCGTCGATGGTTCGTATTCTGGTGGTGTTGTTGGCTCGATCGGTAACACGGCGAACTCTGTCACGCTTTTGAACTCGACCATTGGCGAGAATAACTTTACCGGTAGCAAGAACGCTGCATGGAACTCATCGCTGGGAAGTTGTTCTGGTGGCGTGTCTGGCGATGGCCGTGGCTCATTTAGGCTCGTAAATGTGCTCATGGATCGCAATATCTTTGGGGCGCAAACTAGCCAGGGCTATTTGTTCGGAAATAGTTCATCCGCTGATCTCGTCAACGTTTTTGTCGCAGGAATTGCCATTAGACCAAACAGTGCGAGTGAATCGCTCAAGCTGATGCGCAATTCTTCCGGCACCGACGACCTTAAAAAAGTGAACAAAAAGTCATACATCGCATTTGCTGCCTATGAAGACAAGCTTTCCGATGCCAAGGGCGCGACACTGTATGGCAACGATGCTGCGAACGGCAATGTGACGGTGGCCGTTTCGCCCTACGTCACGACGAGTCCGACGAGTGGCCTTGTTGTGCGCGCCTCCGATGCTGACACGGCCGGCCGTTATCTGTTCGGCGACGGCATGAACGTTGGCCTTGCCACGGCCATCCAGAATCCGTCGAGCCCCGGCGTTGCCAACCGTTATACCTACACCAACATCGGCGGCATCAATGACGATGGCGCCTATCAAAATACGTCGAGCTATAACGCCAAATCCGTGGCGAGCATGTTCAATGCGAATAACGATGCAAGCGACAGCAAGGTTGCAACGGATTTTCCCGTTTTGGTGATCTCGGGTACCGATAATACGACGGCCAAGAGCTATCTAAACATCATCACGAACGGCGGCTTCTCTGACGCTTGCAGATTGAATAACGAGAATGGCACCAATCCGCACGTGACGGCCAAAGCAGATGTTTTCCAACTCAAGGATGGTGTGTTCGTTAAGGACGATGACGCGTCGAACAATCCCACGCTTCGCGTAGTGAACAACGGCAAGAACAATATGTCGTTTAGCCCAAGCTCCGATTGGGACAACGGCAAGGGCCGCTTTACGCTCCTGACCGTTACCTTTACCGAGGCGGGTCAGAGCTACAACGTTCAGGTGCCGATCGTCGTTAAGCGCAAGCTCGAGATTGATTTCGCTGCAACGTATGATTACGGCATCAAATTTAAAGAAAAAGACTACGCTAACCTTGGAAAAGATGCACACGTGCTTACGAGCTTTGGCGAGCCGATGACGGGTCTGCTTACCTGGACATACAATTCTGCCAATGGGAAGGAAGTCGACTTTGGCTGGGACAGCTATATGGCTGCTGGCGGCTCGATGAAGGGGCTCGGTAAGAGCATCCTCTTCAATGGTGCCGACGGAAGGTTGCCCCAGGGCACCCAGCTTACGCTCATCGATGCGAACGTTGACGGCCGGGCCGGTGGCAGAGAGTATCACTATACGGTGGGCGAAGGCGGAGCAACGAGCGTTTCCCTGAGCGGAAACGACGGCTTTAAGGATTCTGCGGGCAATCCATATCAGGAGCGATGGCTGAGCGAGATTTTGGATGTGTCGGCCACACAGGATGGCGCCGGCACATGGACCGTGTGTGATAACGAGGCAGAGGCGACCGCTAAAGCGAAACTCGATGGCAAGTGGACGCTGTTTAAGGTTGCGGGTGCTGACGTTCCCAGCAACAGCCGCTATACGCTAAAGGTACCTAAGGAGAAGGATACCGGCAGAGAGAAGCGTGCATCGGAGAGCGTCTACCTAGTTGTCAACGTGCCCAAGTCGGGCGACGGCGTGACGCAAGCTAGTATCAACGGTTTTACGGCTTCGTCTATTGACTCGAATTCTTCGGGTGGCCGCATATCTTGGAATCTGCATCACGTCTTGCGCACCGGTGGCGACGATAATCAAAACGGTACGGCATCGACATACAGCATCTTGTCCAATTACGGGCAGGAAGTTAACGACGGGAAGCCGGAGGCGCGCACTCCGGTTTCGAAGTCGACGGACGGCGCCGCCTACGTTCTTTCTCTTGACGTTACCGACACGATTACGTTTAACCCAAGTCAGAGCTATGCTGACTCGGACTCTTTGTTCTATCAGCTCGATACGTCACTGTGCAAGTATGGCGCCAACAATACCCTGACGGGGGTGAGTAGTTTCCCGAGCGGAACCTCGGCGATCGCTAAATTCTATGTTGCCATCGACAATCAGAACTATAAGTGGGATGGCGAAGATTGGGCGAAGTGTGATTCTTCGACGCCTGCGTTCACGCAGACCGTGACGGATACGGGCGATGACTCGCTGAAGCTCAAGCTCGATTGTGACCTCGCCAGAATCCGCAAGCGTGCAACGGGCGGATCCTTTACCGTGCGCACGGCTGTGGAAGAGATTCGCCTTACGCCGGACGGCTGCAACAAGGTCATCTCCCTGTCCAAGCAGTCTGGCGAGGACGCCTGTACCAAGATGTCCTATACCGCCAAGCTTTCGACGCGTAAGGAAGGCCTTAATACCTCGAGCCTGACGCAGACGAAGCGCGGTAACGTCGGGTACTATCGCATGGACACGGGTGATACGACCATTACGCTTTCTGCGCCAGATAAGTCGCAGCTTGGTATTAACGTGGACGACCTGCGTCCGATCGCGAATGGCACGATTGGTCTGGGTGCCACGTATGAACTGGGTGGACTCAGCAACGCCGCCGAGGCAATTGCGAACGCAGACTCTGTTGTGTACACGCTCGCGCTTCAGCGCCGCGGAACCGACGGCACGTATGAGAGCGTAACGGATGATATCTCCAACTACGTAACAGTGACGGAGAGTAAGCTTGCCGCGGTCGCTCCCTCCGGTAGCACGATCACCTTCACTGACTCGAAGGAGAACGGCAAGTTCAAAACGAAGAACGGTAATACGACGTTTAGCCTGCCCTTTACCGTTAAGGTCAACACGCAGGTTGAACAGCGTGAGCAGTTCTACGCGAACTATCGTCTGGTGATGACAGCGAGCTTGGTCAAGGGTGACGTGGCGAGCGCAAAGCCTCAATCGCCCGACTATGTGACCTACACGCTCACGAGGGTGAACCTCAACGGCATCGACCACTAGTTCCGAAGCCAACTGGCTTCGCAAAGGGGGCGGCAACCACCCGGTTGCCGCCCCCTTTCTAGTCTGCGCGATCCCAGTCTTGGACTCCGCTGGACAGTTAGTTCAGCTACGCATAATTCCAGACCGCAGCA
>CAJMMX010000026.1 GCA_905214615.1 uncultured bacterium
GAAAGCACTTAATGTGCTTTCCGTCTTGCGCAGGACTGTAGAGCAGCAAACTTAAACAGCGGGCGGCCCGTTCCGGGAATCCGACGTGCTCGTCGGGGCAACGTTCCTCACCAAAAAAGACCCGCTTCCCTGTTGGAAAGCGGGTCTTTGGAAGGGCGGTTAACGTACTAGGAAATTACTCCTCGTCGTTGTCCTTGGCCTCTTCGGCGTCGTCGGTGTCCACGAGCTGGTTGAGCAGCTCGTCGAGGGAAGCCATGTCCTCGTTGATGGCACCGTTGGCGGGAGCCTTCTTGTCGTCGATCGGGGCGCCCAGGAGCTCCTCGTCGGCGTCGGCGTGATGCGTCGGCGTGGCGGAGGTGCCCAGCAGGATGTCGTCCGGACCGTCGGGGCTAAAGACCATCTGCAGCAGCTGCGAGAGGTCTTCCTCGTCGGCAACGTCGTCGTTGTTCTCGAGGATGTAGAGCAGGTCGTGGGCCTCCAGACCGTCACGGAGCTCCTCGATCGCCTTGGCACCGATGCCGTCGATGCGCAGCAGATCCTCCTCGGACTTGCCGACCAGGTCGCCGACCGTCTCGATGCCGACCTCGCTGAACTTGTTGGTCCAGCGCTGCGACACGCCCAGATCGTCGAACAGGTACAGACGAGCCTTCTCGGCGGAGATGGTGTGGCCGTTGCGGGTGAACGAACCGTCAGCACCACCGAACTCGTCGTAGCCGGCCCAGTCGAGCTGCTGCGGGAGCTGCTCGTCCAGGTCCTTGAGCTCAACCGGAGCCCACTCGGGCAGCGACTTGGCGTTGGGCGAAGCCGGGCCGTCGATGTCCACGTAGCCGTCGGCCGTGCGATACGTCAGCTTGGCGTTGGCGTACGGCTTGAGGCCGGTACCAGCCGGGATCTTCTTACCGACGATGACGTTGGACTTAAGGTCGAGCAGGTGATCGACCTTGCCCTCGATGGCAGCCTCGGTAAGGACGCCGGCGGTACGGATGAACGAAGCGCTCGACAGCCAGGAGTCGATGTTGGACGCGACCTTGAGCGTACCCAGGATGACGGGCTCGGCCACGGGAGCCTGACCGCCCAGACGGGCAACGCGCTCGACCTCGTCGGCGAACTCGTAGCGGTCAACGTACTGACCAAGCAGGTACTTGGAGTCGCCGGGGTTGGTGATCTGAACGCGACGCAGCATCTGACGTGCGAGCACCTCGATGTGCTTGTCGTTCAGGTCGACGCCCTGGCTGGTGTAGACGTCCTTAACGCTCTCGACGAAGGTGTGCATCGTCGACTCGATGTCGGTCAGCTTGCGCAGGTTACGGAAGTTGACGAAGCCCTTGGTGATCTGGTCGCCGGCGCGAACCTCGCAGCCGTCCTCGATCTCGGGCATGAAGCGCACCGAAGCGGGGACGCGACGCTCGTCGAGAACACGGGTGTGATCCTCGGAGTCGGTGAGCGTCAGCACGTACTCGGACTTCTCGGGCTTAATCGAGAGGTGACCGGAGTACGGAGCCAGCTCGGCCTCGCGACCCAGAATCTTCTCGTTGACGTTGCCGACGATATCGAACATACGGCTGACCGTAGGCAGACCCTGCGTAATATCGTCGACGCCAGCGACGCCGCCGGAGTGAATGGTACGCATCGTAAGCTGCGTACCGGGCTCGCCGATGGACTGGGCGGCAATAATGCCGACGGCAGTACCGATGGCGACCGGACGACGGGTGGAAAGATCCCAGCCGTAGCACTTCTGGCACACGCCGTACTTGGAGCGGCAGGTAAGCAGCGCGCGGAGCTTGACCTTCTTGAGGCCCGCATCGACCATCTTCTGGATGTCGGCGACCTTCTCGATGTAGCCGTCCTGCTCAAAGAGCACGGTGCCATCGGGAGCCACGACGTCCTCAATGAAGCAACGGCCGACGAGGTCGGTGTTGAGGTCGGTGGTGCCGGGGATGATGAGGTTGTAGGTGACGCCCTCGTGCGTACCGCAGTCCTCCTCGCGGACGATGACGTCCTGGGCCACGTCGACCAGACGACGGGTCAGGTAACCAGAGTCCGAGGTGTGGGATGCGGTATCGACCAGACCCTTACGGGCGCCGTAGGTCGAAATGAAGTACTCGAGCGGCAGCAGGCCCTCGCGGAAGTTCGCCTTAATGGGAAGGTCGATCGTCTCGCCGGACATGTCTGCCATAAGGCCACGCATGCCGCCGAGCTGACGCAGCTGGGTCTTAGAACCACGGGCGCCGGAGTCGGCCATCATGTACAGCGGGTTCTCCTCGTCGAACATGTCGAGCATGAGCGCTGCGACCTTGTCGGTACAAGCGGTCCACTCGTTAACGACTTCGATGTGGCGCTCCGTCTCGTTGATGAAGCCCTCCTCGAAGTACTCGTTGATCTGGTCGACGTTGGCCTGGGCGCGATCGAGCAGCTCCTGCTTCTCGGCAGGGATGAGAGCGTCCCACACCGAGATGGTGAGGCCGACACGGGTAGCGTAGTGGAAGCCGGAGTACTTGATGGCGTCGAGGATCGGGCCGACCTTGGCCTCGGGGTAACGATCGCAGCAGTCCGCAACCAGCTTGGCCACGTCGCCCTTGACCATCTTGTAGTTCATGAACTCATAGTCTTCAGGCAGGCACTGGCGGTTGAAGATGATGCGGCCGATAGAGGTCTCGAAGCGCGCGGTCTTGTTGCCGGTGACGTCGTAGTCGACAAACTCGTTCTTGCCGTTCTTGACGCGGAAGATACGGGTGCCGTCCTCGTTGATGACATTGGCGTCGGCAGCGGACACGCGGACCTGAATCTTGGCCTGCATGTCGACCTCGGAGCGGCAGTCATAGGCGTGCAGCGCGTCGTCGAAGCTGGCGAACACGTGGTTCTCGCCCGGCAGACCGTCGCGGACCTGGGTCAGGTAGTACACGCCGATGATCATGTCCTGCGAGGGGATGTTGACCGGCTTGCCGGATGCCGGCGAGCGCAGGTTGTTCGCAGAGAGCATGAGCACGCGGGCCTCGGCCTGAGCCTGGCTGGACAGCGGCACGTGGACGGACATCTGGTCGCCGTCGAAGTCGGCGTTGAAGGGCGAGCAGACCAGCGGGTGCAGGTGGATAGCCTTGCCCTCGACCAGCACCGGCTCAAAGGCCTGGATGGACAGACGGTGCAGGGTCGGTGCGCGGTTGAGCAGCACGACGCGGCCGTCGATGACCTCTTCGAGGATGTCCCACACAAAGGTGGCACCGCGGTCGATAGCGCGCTTGGCGCCCTTGATGTTCTCAACCTTGCCAAGCTCGACCAAGCGCTTCATGACGAAGGGCTTGAAGAGCTCCAGCGCCATGGTCTTGGGCAGACCGCACTGGTGCAGCAGCAGCTTGGGGTCGGTAACGATAACCGAACGACCGGAGTAGTCGACACGCTTGCCCAGCAGGTTCTGGCGGAAACGACCCTGCTTGCCCTTGAGGGCCTCGGCGAGCGACTTGAGCGGGCGACCGCCACGGCCAGAGACCGGGCGACCACGACGGCCATTGTCGAACAGGGCGTCCACGGACTCCTGGAGCATGCGCTTCTCGTTGTTCACGATGATCGCAGGGGCGTCCAGGTCGAGCAGGCGCTTGAGTCGGTTGTTACGGTTGATCACGCGACGGTACAGGTCGTTGAGGTCGGACGCGGCGAAGCGGCCGCCGTCGAGCTGGACCATCGGGCGCAGATCGGGCGGAATGACCGGGATGACGTCCAGGATCATGTTCGCGGGGCTGTTGCCGCCCTTCAGGAAGGCGTCAACGACCTCGAGGCGCTTAACGGCCTTCTCGCGCTTCTGCTTCTGGGAGTCCTCGTCGGCGATGATGGCCTTGAGCTTCTCGGCCTCGGAGGGGAGGTCGATGGCAGCGAGCAGGTCGCGGACGGCCTCGGCACCCATACCACCCTTGAAGTACATGGAGTAGTAACGGGTCATCTCGCGGAACAGCGGCTCATCGGAGATGAGGTCGCGCTCGGTGAGCTTCATGAAGGCGTTGAAGGCGTCCGTGCGGAGCTGCTTCTCGTCCTTGCACTCTTCCTCGATGTCGACGATGCCAGAGGCGATCTCCTCGGGGGTCAGCGGCTCCTCGTCGGAGAACTCGTCAAAGTTCTCGGGGTCGCCCTGCTCCTTGAGGGACTCGATCTGGCGGGCGCACTCGGCATCGATCTCTTCCAGATCGGCGGCGAGCTCCTCGCGCAGGTCGTCGGCGTCGGCCTCGCGAGCCTCGTAGTCAACCTCGGTGATGATGTAGCTGGCAAAGTACAGAACCTTCTCGAGGTCCTTGGACTTGATGTCGAGCATACGGCTCATCGGGAAGCTCGTGGGGCTCTTGAAGTACCAGATGTGGGACACGGGAGCGGCGAGCTCGATGTGGCCCATGCGGTCGCGACGCACCTTGGCCGAGGTGACCTCGACGCCGCAGCGCTCGCAGACGATGCCCTTAAAGCGGATGCCCTTGTACTTGCCGCAGGAGCACTCCCAGTCCTTGGCGGGACCGAAGATCTTCTCGCAGAACAGGCCGTCCTTCTCGGGCTTGAGGGTACGGTAATTGATGGTCTCCGGCTTCTTGACCTCACCGTGCGACCAGGAACGGATCTGGTCGGCGGAGGCAAGGGAGATCTTTACCGAGTCAAAATCAGTAGCTTCGAAATCTGCCACAGTCAACTACTCCTTATCAGTGGTCGTGGCGGCGACAGCCTCGGGTGCCTCGGCGGTCTCGGCATCCTGGGCCTCGACGTCGGCGTCAACGCCGGCGAGCGCAGCCAGGTCGTCGAGAGCAGAGGTCTCCTCGGCGGTCACAGGGGCGGAGGCGTCCTCGTCGGCATCGTGCATGGGCTCGATGTCCAGCGCGAGGGAACGAATCTCCTTGACGAGAACCTTGAAGGACTCGGGGATACCCGGGACCGGAACATTCTCGCCCTTGACGATAGACTCGTAGGTCTTGACGCGGCCCACGGTATCGTCGGACTTGACGGTCAGGATCTCCTGCAGGACGTTGGAAGCACCGTAAGCGTACAGTGCCCAAACTTCCATCTCGCCGAAGCGCTGGCCGCCGAACTGGGCCTTGCCGCCCAGAGGCTGCTGGGTAACCAAGCTGTAAGGGCCGGTCGAACGGGCGTGGATCTTGTCGTCGACCATGTGGCCGAGCTTGAGGATGTAGGACGTACCCACGGTAATGGGCTCGCGGAACTCCTCGCCGGTGCGGCCGTCGAACAGACGGGTCTTGCCGCGCTCGTCAAGCTGGGTGACAAACTCGGGGCGCATGTGATCGCCAAAGGCAGCGGTGGCCTTGTTGAGCATGTTCTTGTTGGCACGACGGATGACCTCGGCGATCTCGTCCTCCTTGGCGCCGTCGAAGACGGGCGTCGCGGTGAAGAACGGGCCGGGGACGTACTTGTCGGAGTCGGCCTGCTCAGTATCCCAACCGCACGCAGCAGCCCAGCCAAGGTGGCACTCGAGCAGCTGGCCGACGTTCATACGCGAAGGAACGCCCAGCGGGTTGAGGATAACGTCGATCGGGGTACCGTCAGCCATGTAGGGCATGTCCTCGACCGGCAGAACGTTACAGATAACACCCTTGTTGCCGTGGCGGCCGGCGATCTTATCGCCCTGCTGGATCTTACGACGCTGGGCGACGTAGACGCGCACCTGCTCGTTGACGCCGGGGGCCAGGTCGTCGCCGTTCTCGCGGCTAAAGCGAACGACGTCGATAACGCGGCCGTAAGCGCCGTGAGGCATCTTAAGGGAGGTGTCGCGGACGTCGTGGGCCTTGGCACCGAAGATGGCGCGCAGCAGGCGCTCCTCGGCGGTCAGAGCGCTTTCGCCCTTAGGCGTGACCTTGCCGACCAGGATGTCGCCAGGGCCGACCTCGGCGCCGATGCGGATGATGCCGTCCTCGTCGAGGTTGGCAAGCATGTCCTCGGAGAGGTTCGGGATCTCGCGGGTGATCTCCTCGGGGCCAAGCTTGGTGTCGCGGGCGTCGATCTCGTGACGGGTGATGTTGATGGTCGTCAGCAGGTCCTCGGCCACCAGGCGCTCGGACACGACGATACCGTCCTCGTAGTTAAAGCCTTCCCACGGCATGTAGGCCACGGTGAGGTTTTGGCCCAGTGCGAGCTCGCCGTGATCGGTCGAAGGACCGTCGGCCAGAGGCTCGCCCTGCTCAACAGTGTCACCGACGCGCACGAGCGGACGGTGGTTAATGCAGGTGGACTGGTTGGAGCGCTGGTACTTGGCCAGGTGATACTCGTCCATGCCGCCGGCATGCTTGACGATGATCTTGGCGGCGTCGGCAAAGATGACCTCGCCGGCGTTCTTGGCCAGGGTGACCTCGCCAGAGTCCAGGGCGGCGCGACGCTCCATGCCGGTACCGACATAGGGAGCGGCAGGGTGAACCAGCGGCACGGCCTGACGCTGCATGTTGGCGCCCATGAGCGTACGCTTGGCGTCGTCGTGCTCAAGGAACGGGATCAGCGTGGCTGCGACGGAGAGCATCTGGCGCGGCGAGACGTCCATGTAGTCGACGTCCTCGACAGGCACGTCGGCGGGAGCGCCGAAGGAGCCGTCGAAGTCGCGGGTACGGGCGATCACGGTGTGCGGACGGACGATCTTGCCCTCGGCATCGGTCGTGATGAACTCGTTGGTCTTGGGATCGAGCGGCGTGTTGGCCGGCGCGATGACGTGCTTCTCTTCCTCGTCAGCGGTCATCCAGTCGATCTGGTCGGTGGCAACGCCGTTCTCGACGCGACGGAACGGGGCCTCGATGAAGCCGTACTCGTTGACGCGGGCGTAGAGGGCGAGCGAGCCGATCAGGCCGATGTTGGGGCCTTCGGGGGTCTCGATCGGGCACATGCGGCTGTAGTGCGAGTTGTGAACGTCGCGGACGGCCGTCGGCACGTTGGTGCGGCGGCTGGAGCCGGACTTGTGGCCGGCAAGACCACCAGGGCCGAGTGCGAACAGACGGCGCTTGTGGGTCAGACCGGTCAGGGGGTTCGCCTGGTCCATGAACTGCGAGAGCTGCGAGGAACCGAAGAACTCCTTGATGGAGGCCACGATCGGGCGGATGTTGATGAGCGACTGCGGGGTGATCTCGTCGATGTCCTGGGAGCTCATGCGCTCACGGACGACGCGCTCCATACGGCTCATGCCGATACGGAACTGGTTGGCGACGAGCTCGCCGACGGTGCGGATGCGGCGGTTGCCAAAGTGGTCGATGTCGTCGACCTTGAAGCCCTGCTCGCCGGCAGCGAGGGACAGCAGGTAGCGCAGCGTCGCGACGATATCCTCGTCGGTGAGCACCGTGACCTCTTCCTCGGTGGTGAGGTTGAGCTTCTTGTTGACCTTGTAACGACCGACGCGGGCCAGATCGTAGCGCTGCGGGTTGAAGAGCAGACCTTCGAGCAGGCTGCGAGAAGCGTCCACGGTGGGAGGCTCGCCCGGGCGCAGACGACGGTAAATCTCGATAAGGGCATCCTCGCGGGTGAGGGCGGTGTCGCGCTCCAGGGTGCGCTTAATCACATCGGAGTTGCCGAGCAGCTCGATGATGTCGTCGTTGGTAACGGCAATGCCAAGGGCGCGCAGGAACATCGTGGCGCTCTGCTTGCGCTTACGGTCAATGGAGACCATAAGCTGGTCGCGCTTGTCGACCTCAAACTCGAGCCAAGCACCGCGGGACGGGATGATCTGGGCCTTGTAGATCTGCTTGCCCGAATCCATCTCGGAGCTGTAGTACACACCCGGGGAGCGGACGAGCTGCGAGACGACGATACGCTCGGTACCGTTGATGATGAAGGTGCCCTGATCGGTCATCATGGGGAAGTCGCCCATAAAGACGAGCTGCTCCTTGATCTCGCCGGTCTCCTTGTTGGTGAGACGGACGTCGGTCAGAAGCGGAGCCTGATAGGTCATATCCTTCTCGCGGCACTCCTCGACGGTGTGCGCGGGGTCGCCGAACTGATGCTCGCCGAAGGTAACCTCGAGAACATGGTTCTGGCTCTGGATGGGGCTGGATTCCTTGAACGCCTCACGAAGGCCCTCGTCCTTAAAACGCTCAAAGGATTCCCTTTGAACAGAGATAAGGTTGGGGAGCTCCATGGCCTCCGGGATTTTCCCGAAGCTGACGCGCTTGCGCTCAGTGGCAGTGTATGCGTAGGTCACCAGGTTTTTCCTCCTTCACGGAAATGCTCGGTGGGTTGGCGAGGCATAGCTTCGCCAGTTATCGCAACCTAATAGTTTATCAGGTACCGACCGTTGGGCAAGAAAAGCCTTGACGCGATTGAGTTTTTGGAGTAGCAAAGTTTTTCGGCAGAAAACACGCAGGTAGATGTATGTGTATCGAACACCTGTTCATATATTTTCTGTGAACAGAGAGTCGACAATCGAAGCTCTTATAAAAAACGGGCGCGAACCGAGGTCCGCACCCGTAAAAGTTGATGCCCAAAGGCCTATTTGCGCATCAAACCGCCGCGCTCGTCGATGGCGTCCCAGAAGGCGCTGGCAAAGCGAGGATCGCTTGCGGCCATGAGGGCGTTGGTGGCCATCCAGCCAGACGGAGTGCCGGTGTCGTAGCCCGAGAGCGGATCGATGACGACAGCATACATGGCCTCGCGGTCGAGCGAGCGGGCCATGGCGTCGGTCAGCTGGATCTCGCCGCCCTTACCAGCCTGCTGATCGGCCAGCAGGTCCATGACCAGCGGGCTCAGCAGGTAGCGACCGACGATGTACAGGTTGGACGGAGCCGCCTCGGGAGCGGGCTTCTCAACCAGACCGCCGATGCGCCAAACGGCACCAGGCTCGTCGTCGGCAGCATTTTCGAAGCCCTCGAGGGAACCCACGCGATCGCCGGCGATGACGCCATAACGGCTGACTTCCTCGGGAGCACACGCGGCAACGGCGATAACCGAAGCGCCACCGTGCTCCTTGGAGACGGCGAGCATCTTGTCGCAGATGTCGCGGTTGGGCACAACGTAGTCGCCCAGAAGAACCAGGAAGTTCTCCCCCGCCACAGCGTCGGCGGCAGAGCGAATGGCGTGACCGAGGCCCTTGGGCTCGTACTGATAACGGAAGTCGACCGGCATACCGCCCGCATGGGCGACGGCGTCGGCGTAGGCGTCCTTACCGCGCTCGCGCAGCAGGTTCTCGAGCGAACGATCGGGCTGGAAATAGCTCAGCAGCTCGGGCTTACCGGGAGAGGTAACGATGATGGCATCGTCGACTTCCTCGGGGTCGAGCGCCTCCTCGACGACGTACTGAATGACGGGCTTGTCGAGCACCGGCAGCATCTCTTTGGGCGTGCACTTGGTGCCAGGCAGAAAACGCGTGCCAAGACCGGCGGCGGGGATGATTGCCTTCATGTTATTCAAAGATCCTTTCGCAGGCGCAAAAGCGCCCCATGCGTGCGGCACACAGCCGCAGACCAAATTGCGATACCCAAGCATCTTACCGCTGGAACTATATGTCGCTACAAGGCAGAGACAATTCTTCAGCAGGTCAACGCAAATTATTGCTCGAATGGTGCAATTTTATTGCCCAACGGCAGGGCGCCCGATACGACGCAAATCACAGAACCTGGCAGTTTGAGCAACCGATGTCGAGGGACCGAAAAACAAAAAAGACGGGGCTCGCAATGCGAACCCCGTCTGCAAAGAAATCTGGCGAGAAAGCCTGATTACTTGAGGGTGACAGCAGCGCCAGCAGCCTCGAGCTTCTCCTTGGCAGCCTCGGCGTCCTCCTTCTTGGCACCCTCGAGAACAGCCTTGGGAGCGCCCTCGACGACCTCCTTGGCCTCCTTCAGGCCAAGGTTGGTGAGCTCACGGACGGCCTTGATGACCTGGATCTTGTTGTCGCCGAAGCCCTCGAGCACGACGTCAAACTCGGTCTTCTCCTCGGCCTCAGCAGCGCCAGCAG
Source organism: uncultured bacterium (assembly GCA_905214615.1). Classification (GTDB taxonomy): domain Bacteria; phylum Actinomycetota; class Coriobacteriia; order Coriobacteriales; family Coriobacteriaceae; genus Collinsella. Next base: position 9,902 of record CAJMMX010000026.1, read on the forward strand.
CGGGAGCGGCGACAACAGCGGCAGGAGCAGCGGCGGAAACGCCGAAGGTGTCCTCGATAGCCTTGACGAGCTCGGAAGCCTCGAGAAGGGTCATTTCCTTAAGAGCATCGATGATCTCATCGGTGGTAAGCTTAGCCATTTCTAAGTCCTTTCGGTTTCCGTGCGGATGCACGGAGATCAGTTAAAACACGACGCGAATGCGCCAGGGGTGCGGCGTTGCCGCCGCGGGTGAAAACAGCGACTAGGCTGCCTTCTGCTCGGAGACCTGCTGGATCGAACGAGCGAGACCAGAGGAAACGCCGTTGACGCAGACAGCGATGTCGCGAGCGAAACCGGAGATGAGGCCGGCGATCTGGCCGAGAAGCTGATCCTTGGTGGGCAGCTCGGCGATAGCCTTAACATCATCAGCGGAAACGGCCTTGCCGTCGGAGATACCGCCCTTGATCTCAAGGACGCCCTTGGACTTAGCAGAGAAGTCCTTAAGGGCCTTAGCGGCCTCGACCGGCTCGGTCTCGTAGAACACATAAGCGACGGGGCCGGCGAGGATCTCGTCGATCTCGGGCTGCTCCTGGTTCTTGAGAGCGATCTTGACCAGGTTGTTCTTGTAGACCTTCATCTCGGCGCCGCACTCGCGAAGCTGATGACGCAGCTCCTGAGCCTGCTTAACCGTCAGACCGTTGTAGTTGACGACGAACAGACCGGCGTTCTCGGCGATACGGGACTCGATCTCTGCAACCTTGTCGATTTTGTACTGCTGGGGCATGAATTACACCTCCTCGAATTCTTTCCGGGCACGGTCCGCCACAAGGACGTGACGGGGGCATGTCCAAAAAGAAAGCCCCCGCGCTGCATGAGCGACGGGGGCGAGAAGACATATCTACTCGACCACCTCGGCTGGCGGGATATCCCATTAAGCTCGCGGGCGATGCCCGTTTGCACCGGCTGTCTCTGGCAGCGGATTCGTGCGTGAACCGAAAGTATTATGGCGGGGACCCCGGCGTCGGTCAACGGGAAACCGGGCTGCACACAATTCCACCATCCGGCCGCGCCGCCGAAGGCCAGGCGCAAGGTTTTCGCTCGGTCAGGTCCTGGGCTCGCACGAAGAGCACATTAAGTGCTCTTCGGCTCGTGCGGAATCTACGAAAACCTTGCGCCTGGCCTTCGGCGGCGCGGCCTGCGGTGACTTTGGGGCAGCCCGGTTTCCCGTTGGCCGGCACCCCCACTCATAAGCCTTAAGTCGGTGGGCTGATGATTTTGGGTCCCGTTGGGCTACAGAGTTGAAACGAAGGTGGACAGGCGGCGGAGGCCTTCGTCCAGATCTTTGTCGGAGACGCAGTAGCTGAGGCGGATGTAGCCTTCGGTGCCGAAGCAGTTTCCGGGGACTAGGGCTACGTTGGCCTCTTTGATGGCTTTGATGCAGAAGTCTTCGCTTGTCAGGCCGTACTGTTTAATGCTGGGGAAGGCGTAGAAGGCGCCGGCTGGTTCCACTACGTCGAGATCCATGGCGTCTAAGGCTGCGAGTACGCGCTCGCGGCGGGCTCGGTAGACTTTGAGCATGGGGGTTGGGTCGACGGTGAGGGCTCGGGCTGCGGCGTCCATCTCGAAGGAGACGGCGCTCGATACTAGGTATTGGTGAGCTTTTGCGATCTCGGCGATGACGGGTGCCGCTGCCGCGAGCCAACCCAGGCGCCAGCCGGTCATGGCCCAGGGCTTGGAGAAGCTCTCGATGACGACCGTCTGCTCGCGCAGCTCCGGGTGTCGCTGGGCGAAGCGCTCGTAGCCGTCCACATAGACGAGGCGGTTGTATACGTCGTCGCAGACTACGTATATGCCCGCCTGCTCTGCCACGCGCGCCACGGCGTCGAGCGATGCCGTGTCGAGGATGCAACCCGTGGGATTGTTGGGCGAGCAGATGACGATGGCCTTGGTCGCCGGGGTCACACAGGCGCTAAGCGCGTCCTCGTCAATCTGGAATTGCGCAGGCTCCGTATCCAAGAAGACCGCCTTGGCGTGGTTGGCCACGACGATGCTCTCGTACAGGCCAAAGGCGGGCGTGGGGATAATGACCTCGTCGCCGGGGTTGAGCATAGCCATAAATGTTGCCGACAGGGCCTCGGTCGCGCCGTCGGTCAGGATGACCTCATCGGCGGAAAACGCCAGGCCCGCGTCATCCATATATTTGGACAGTGCATCACGCAGGGCGGGGCGACCGTTGTTGGGCGGATAGTGCGTGTCACCGCGGTCCAGTGCGGCGGTCACCTCGGCGCTAATCACATCGGGCGTGGGAAAATCGGGCTCGCCAAGCGCAAGCGCAATGCACCCCGGGTGCTGGGCGGCGAGCGCGTTAATCCGACGAATGCCGGAGGGCTTAAGCGTGGCAAGCGAGGTATTCATGGGCAGGCGCATGGCGTTCCTTTCGTAAGGGTTGCACTAGGATAGCGCGGCGAGGCACCACCAGACGGTGTAACCTAAACGGAAACCAACCGGAAAGGAGGCGCATGGAGACAATCGCTCGTGGCGATGTACCAAAAACGTTGCAGACCGTTGCGTATATCAGCATTCCCAATAGCGCCGATCTTGAGTTTTTGCTCTGGGACCTGCAGGATGCCATCGCGGCCTATGCTCGGCTTTCCGGCACCGCGCTCCCCCACCCGGTCGATTTAGAGGCGGATGATGCCGATGCAGTCGATGGCATGGTGCTCGCTGTTGATGATGCATTTGATGATGAGGCTATGATCACTGTCGAGCAGGTGCTCGATCGCCTTAAGAATACAGACGCGCGCGTCTATGTCGTCGTCCAGGCCCTGTCCAAAAACAACAAACAGGCGGACGAAGTCCTCGACCGCCTGTACCGGGCATGTATTCTACGTGACCTGCCATGGTGCGACGGCGTTGTCATCTGTGCCGGCAGCGGCATCGCAGCGCTTCGCCATTCCCCGCGCATGGGCCTCTTGCGTCGGCCATTTTCGGAAGCGATGGACAAGCTTGTGGGCGCCGTGCGCATGGGCTGCTCCATAGAGCATGCGCAGCTGCTTGGCGGCGGCAATGCCGGTAGCGTCGATGCCGACGGCATGGTGCGCGCCAGGCCCGCCGTGCCCGCACCAATCTGGCGCGCCATCATCAAACGCCTCGGCGCCCATGTTCAATCAAGGATCTAGACTACCGTACGATCCAGTCAACGGCTTCGTGCCAACGCTCAACAAGACGTTCCAGACGCCAAGCCGCGTTAGCGGGACTAGTTGACGGCAATACGACAGCGGACAGGCCTGTCCGCTCCTGTAGATAGCGCTTATAGAGGCGCCCCGCCGTACCTCCATTACACACCACCAGCTCAATAGGCGCATTGCCCGTAATGCGCTCGATATCTGCCGGAACGACGTTTTTGATGCTCGCGTCACTCGAGCCCTTAATGTCGCAGCCCTCAATCACATCCCACAGGGCTACGCCGCCGTTCAGCAGCATGGATCGCTTGGCGGCAATCGAGGCGTCGAGCGTCGCAGGCTCGCTGCCTGCCAAAGGGTCGCCCTCGTTGGGCGGCACGGGCACACCGAGACACGCGGCCATCACGCGCCAAAAGCGATTCTGAGGGTTGCCGTAATAAAAGGCATTGGCGCGCGAAAGCACCGAGGGAAACGACCCCAGCACCAAAACGCGCGAGTGCTGGTCGAACACGGGCTCAAACCCATGCTCAATATGTTGATAGCCCACGTCGGACGCAGCCATGGCCTAGGCCCTCAACAGATAGCGCACCTCGTAGGGCGCAAGCTCAAGGGAGCCCGCCAGCTCGACCGTGGGCACGCCGTCGCCAAGCAGGTCGACGAAGGAGCCGTTGAGTTCGCCGGCGGTGAAGGTATACCTCTCATCCACGGCATTCACCGCCACAAGTACCGTCGCGCCGTCACAGGCGCGCTCAAACAGCAGCTGCTTGTTCTGAATCACCACGTTGCGATAGGCACCGTAGTTGAGAGCACGGGCCGCCGCGTCGTCGGCCGAGCGAAGGTGCGCAAGCTGCGTGATGAACGCCGTCAGCTCGTTGGGCGCAGGCTCATCGAGCGCAGGGCGCAGCGCCCAGTCGCCATCGGGGCCGCCCTTTTCGCCAGCAATTCCCCACTCGCTGCCATAGTAGACGCACGGGATGCCCGGCATGCCAAAGAGCATGCCATAGGCGGGACGCAGGCACGACTTGTCGGTGAGGATGCTTGCCAGGCGCGGCACGTCGTGGTTGTCGACAAACGACAGCAGGTGCTTGCCACGGTAGATGCACCAGGGGTCGCCGCCAAACTGACGGTGCAGCGAGTGCGCGATCTCGAACATATTGACCGAGTTAAAGCTGGAGTACAGGCCCTTGTAGCACTCGTAGTTGGTGCAGGAGTCGAGCATCTCGTCGTTGACGATCTGGTTGTAGTCGCCGTAGAGCGTCTCGCCGATCAGCACAAAGTCGGGCTTGAGCTCACGGGCAAAGGCGTGCAGGCGGCGCATAAAGTCGCGGTCGAGCATATAGGCAACGTCCAGGCGCAGGCCGTCGACGCCAAAGAGGTCGGCCCAACGGCGCACAGACTCGAGCAGGTAATCGACCACAGCGGGATTTTGCAGGTTGAGCTTCACAAGCTCAAAATGGCCTTCCCAGCCCTCGTACCAAAAGCCATCGCCATAGCAGGAGTCGCCGTCAAAGCTAATGTGGAACCAATCCTTGTAGGGCGAGTCCCACTTGCGCTCCTGCACGTCGCGGAAGGCCCAAAAACCGCGGCCGACGTGGTTAAAGACAGCATCGAGCACCACGCGGATGCCATGGGCGTGCAGTGTCTCGCATACGGCGGCAAAATCGGCATCCCCGCCCAGGCGGCGGTCGATATGGCGCAGGCTGCGCGTATCGTAGCCGTGGCTATCAGACTCGAGCGGCGGGTTGATCAGCACAGCGCCAATACCGAGTTTTTGCAGGTAGTCGGCCCATTGGGCGATCTTCATGATGGGCGCATCGGGGTTGGGCGCTGCGTTGGCAGCCTGGGCGAGCTCATCCTCGGCAACGGGCGCGGCGTTTTCGCGCGGAGCTCCGCAAAAGCCCAGCGGATAGATCTGGTAGAACGTCGTCTCGTATGCCCACATAGCAACCTCCCGGTAAGCTCAACACAACGATATCCATTGTATGCCCGGCAGGGTAGCTAATTTGGGACGGAGCTGTTTTAGCTACCCCGACCCCTTTCCAAGTTGCGGTGGAATACGGACTGTTTGCCGGGTTTATTGGACCCAGCAGTCCGTATTTCACCGCAACTGATAGGGGGATGTGGTTAGGCGACGGGCTTGGCGCGACGGATGGCCGGGAACATCACCGTGATGGCGAGGATGACGCCCGCGACCGCAATCGCGCCGCCTGCATAGCCGATCCAGGCGATACCGGGGCCCGACACCACAGCGCCGCCGATCGCCGTGCCGGTGCCGATGCCCAGGTTAAACAGGCCCGAGAAGATCGACATGGCGACGGCCGACGAATCCGCGGGCGTGTATTTGATGAGCTCGGCTTGGAACGCCACATTGAAGGCCGTGGCGCAGCAGCCCCATAGCGCGCAAACAGCGAGAACCGCGGCGAGCGACGATGCGGCCGGGCCCATGAGCAGCAGGGCCACCGGCACGCCGGAGAGCGTAATCGCGAGAAACGGGAACCGGTGCCCATCGAACAATCGGCCGAACAGCCAGCTTCCGAGCAGACCAGAGCAGCCGAACGCCGTCAGCGTCATGGTAATAGCGCTTGCGTCGACGTGCGCGACCTGTTCCAGGAACGGCTCGATATAGCTGTAACCCGCATAATAGCCGGTTGCCATGAACACCGTGACCGCATAAAGCGCGATGAGTAACGGGTTCTTGAGCAGCTCGGGCAGCTGTTTGAGCGTAAAGCGCTCGCCCGCCGGCATGGCCGGGAACACGGTCGCCTGGTAGACGACCGCGATGGCCGAGAGGACCCCGACCACGGCAAACGTCATGCGCCAGCCCACGGCCAAGCCAATAGCGCGACCGAGGGGCAGACCAAAGATCTGCGCGATGGACGAGCCCGTAGCGATCATGCTGATGGCGAGCGCCCCGTGGCGAGTGTCGACCAGGCGCGAGGCCATAATCGAGGCGACCGACCAGAACACAGCATGTGCGCAAGCGACCACCAGGCGCGCGCAGACCAGGATGGGATAAGTCGGCGCCACGGCCGACAGAAACTGGCCGAGCGAGAACACGGCGAGCACGCCCAACAGCATCCGCTTGAACTCAAAACGCGAGGCAAACACCATAAGCGGCAGCGACAGCAGCATGACGCCCCAGGCATAGACCGAGATCATGATGCCGGCCTGGGCCTCGGTGAGTGAGAACGACGCGGCAATATCAGTCAGAAGGCCGATGGGCATAAACTCCGACGTGTTGAACACGAACGCGCAGCAGGTGAGCCCGACGAGCGGGAGCCACTGCCTGAGTGCGATACCACCTTGCTTTGTTTGAGCCATATAGGAAAACCTCTCCGATTATCTTGAGCGGTGGGCGATTATAGCAATGAGAAGTCAATAAATGAGCAACAAAAGAATTCTTGGAAAACGATCGTTAACAGACGGCGCGCCAATTCTACTTAGAAAGCAAGGTACGCAGGAACTCAATGTCGAAAACGCGGCTTCATCTTCGGGCTATCGCGCCTGCTCGGATACGCACAAGGACACCCCCATGAGCACGTCAATTTCGAGCCAACTCGCAACCGCACAATGAACTAGCAAAAGAAGGATATAAGCAAACGCCCCATAATAAAGTCCCTCATGTACAAGCGCCGTCACTGAAAGTGCCGACGGCAGCGTCGCACTCGAAACTACCCATCCAACAAGAACCTGGATAGCGCAACTTGCAACCAGATTCCATGCCACTAGCAGCGTTGCGGGACGCGCGATTTCTCTGCAGGAGGAACGAAGCGCCGTGACCGAACGCATGATGTAGCGTGGTGCAAACCGAATGCCTCGTAGCCCCCTCTGCTCCACGCCCGCATCTTCAATTAACACGAATACGAACGACGCGGAAAGAAGCGTCACGATTACTGCCACCACAAGCGAGCACAACACCCCGAGCTGACTGCTCACAAGCGAGGCAAAGACTACAATTGCCGATAAAATCAAGTGAACCAAATAAAGTAGTAGCGCCCCAGAAATCTGGAGGGGAACCGTCGAGGCCAAGAGATAAACCGGAGGGGTTCGAGCAGGTTGCACCGTCTCTTTGGACCGGTCGACGGCAAATAATGAAAAAGCCACATTCGATAGAAGCAGGTTTAAAAAGGCCGCGACCACAGTGCAAATAAGCGTAATGGACGGATTGATATAGGCGAGCTCAGTTGCAACGTTTGATACACCAAGTTGAAGCGCGCTCATAACAAACAAGGGGATATATAACGCCATCGTGCAGCCACTCCGGCATCCCTTCGCCCGATCGCCCGATTCCAGAAAGACATTGAAGTTCTCTCGCAAGTTCACTCTATACCCGTTTTCTTACTAGGCAGGGCGAACGGGCGCCAATATAAACGCCGGTCCGCCCATCCATAATTTTTAGTTTTAACGTCCAGACTAGTCTGTCCAGCCGTCGATGTAGTCGCGGTTAAGCTCAAAGTACTGCGCGGCGATATCTTTCGCCAAGGAGTACGAATTAACGAGCGGGTGCATCGCGAGGCTCTCGACAATGTCGCGCTTCGATCGGTTAACGATGCCACGCGCCACGGTGCGCTCGTAGTACTTGACGCGACGAATCAATTCGAGGTTTCCCGCGGGCACAGAATCGGCTTCGACGCGATGCGGTACACAGCCATCGGTGGAGATATCGCACGTTGACTCGATGACATCTGTATCGAGAAGGCCGGGGATGGCGCCATTGTTGGGGGTGCACAGGATCATCTGCTGCGTCTTGCCAGAGCGAGCAATATCCATGAAACGAAGCGCGACACCTGCGTATCCGCCAGCATCTTTGCCGTACACGTCAAACGTCCACGGCTTGTCGCGGTGAATACCTGTCTCGGCCGCCATGTAGTTGTTTTCGCGCATTCCGTACCACTTCTCAAAGCACGCGAGGCCCTTTTCGAAGTCGTTCTCAATATCGATAGATGCAAGCTCTCTCGTCATTTCTCGATTAATTTCTTCGATTAGTTCGCCGCGCGTCTGGGGCGAAGAGAGAACGTTAGCAACGGCGCGCTCGCGATAGTAGAAATAGTATAGGTACTCATTTGGCACGCATCCGCGATTTAGAACGAGATCCTTCTCGAAGAACCTAAGATCCGTATGAGCATATGCCCCGTCGTCGTGGATCAAGTCGGGCATGATGTCCTCGCCGTCAACCGTCACATTGCGGAAGAACGAGAGGTGGTTGAGTCCATAGCACTCGCCCTGAACCGATGCGGGATCAACGCCTTTATACTCGGCAAACTGATGCAACATGCCCGAGGGGGCATCGCAAATGCCATAAGTAAAATCGTAGCCCATATCGCGTAAGGCCTGAGATACGACGCCAGCGGGATTAGTAAAGTTAAACACCTTGACGCCCGGCTTTGCGTACTTCTTGATTAACTCGCAATACGAAGCAAGCGCAGGGACGGAGCGCATGGCAAAAGACACGCCGGCTGCGCCAGTCGTCTCTTGGCCAAGAACCCCATGTGAGAGAGCAATGCGCTCATCGCGAACGCGCATATGGTCCCCACCGACGCGAATCGTCGTGATCACGTAATCGGCGTCCTTAACGGCCTCGACTGCATCGCCCGTCAGTGAAAAATTAAGCGTGGGGCAAAGCATGCCCGAGACATGGGCGGCAAGGCCACCGTAGATGCGCAGCTTCTCGGGATCATTGTCCATAAACACAAGTTCATCGATTCCAAGCGATGACGCCTGCTGGGCTATGCTCTTTGCCAAAAACATGGAGCGGACGCCACCGCCGCCTATGACCGTAAGTTTCATATCGAAACCCCCAATTAGCACATTCAATATTGCATGGTTCGCCTGTGTATGGATATTGTATCCAGCATGGAGGGCCGCTTCCCGCCCCGGCTGCAAGGCGGGAAAGGAATTCCCCAAGGAGTTATTATTTACGCAACGGAAGCGGCCACACACGTCCGGCGGGAAGGGAGCACCGATGGTTGATAAAAAGCAGATTTCCAAGCTCTACTCAGCCGCAAAGCTATCCGAAACCGAGCAAAGCGTACTCGAATACCTACTCAACAATATCGACACCCTCGATGATATTGGCATAAAACCCGTCGCCATGGCATGCTTTACCAGCATGACGACAGTCATCAGGCTTTCGAAAAAGCTCGGCTACCGTGGCTATCGCGAAATGATGTACGATCTCAAGCACCTTCAGCATGTCTCCCGCGAAATGAATCAATCACTCAAAGACAGTAGCGTCCACTTCGTATGCCACACCGGAGATGTAGACGTATTCATCGCCGCCCTGCATCGCAACAGAATGATCGGAGTAAACGGAGAGGGTTTCTCACGCATCGTTGCGCAGTACATGGCGACTAAGCTCGTTGGACTTGGCTTTTTGGCCGTCATACAGGATTTCCTAGAAACCGATCAGTTTGTCGAATCCAACCGAAATACGCTCAGCTGCATGATGCTCATATCCAAATCGGGCCAGACAGAAGCCATCCTGGAAACCGCAAGGGCATGCCACGACGCGGGCATTACGACCCTCGCGTTTACCGGCAACGAAGACAGCGAGCTCGCCAAGACGGCAGACGCGATCTTTACGATACATGACGATCACCCAATGGATCTTAAGAACGTTAAGCCTAACTGCTTTACCGGAAGTTGTATTCTCGCATTCGAAGAACTATTGAGTATCTGCCTTGACAATCTAAAACAAGAAGGCTTGGCCCCCTAAATCATGCGATAGGAAGCCAAGCCCTGGAATTGCGCTATGCAATTGAAAGCCACTTGCGCGTTTTACTCGTCACCGAGAACTTCGTGCACCTCAGAAGCGACTTCGCCGACACGAGGACCGTAAATGACCTGGATTGCCTTGTCGCTCAGGCGGATAACGCCCATAGCTTCAAGATTCTTGGTGAACACCTCGTCGTCTGCAACCTTAGAACCATCCTTGACAATCACGCGAAGACGTGAGATGCAGTTGTCAAGATCATCAATGTTGTCGGCTCCACCAAGCGCTTCGACAATGCCAACAGCAAGCGCGCTGTCCTTGGTCGCACGGCCCTGGACTGCCTTCTCGGGAGTGCTATCAGACTCGCCCTTTGCCTCAGCGGCCTTTGCCTCGAACTCAGCCCTGCTGTTGATCAACTCAATATCGTCACCATCGTCTCGACCGGGCGTCTTGATATCGAACTTAGTAATAAAGAACCGGAAGAGGAAGAAAGCTGCCAGGAAAAAGGCGGGGAGCAGAATAAGGTACGGAAGCAGATTAAGCTTCTCGGGGCGGAATAAGAATGGGATCAGGTCCTTGATATTTCCCTGGTACACCGAAACGCCCATTGCCTCCGAGAGAACTTCACCCAGTCCGGAAAGCGGAGCGTAAACGCCAAAGTAGAGCCAGGGGGCGGCGAACAGGAACGTAAAGAGAATAGGCTCCGTAACGCCAAAGAAAACAGTCGAAATCACTGTGGGGATTAAAAGACCAGCAACCTTCTTGCGGTTCTGGGGCTTGGCACAAGACCACATAGCAAGGGCGATGCCCGGGAACAACGCGTAATCGTTAATGCCATAGCCAGCCATGAAGGCCCTAACCAAGAGCTTGTCACTGCTGGGAGAAGCGAGCTGTGCAAGCTGAATGGCGCTATTGCCCACCACGCGCGTTCCATCGACGACCATGGAGCCGCCAAGCTCAGTCCAATACATGGGCGTCTCGAGCAGCGGATGCAAGCCAAACGGCACAAGGCTCTCGAGCACCCAGCGATAGACAAACGTACCGACCAGACCGGAGCCTTTCACGAACGTCGCAATACCCGAGAAGCATCCACCGATGACGGGCCAGACGAAGTACATGATGCCGCCCAGGATGCCACCGGCGACCAGCGATACAATGGGGACCGTTCGACTGCCCGCAAAAAACGCCAGCGCCGTTGGAAGCTTGGTCTTGTAAAAACGGCCGGTGATCCAGGCGACCAGGCAGCCCACGATAATGCCGCCAAAGACACCAGAGCTGTAGCCAAAAAAGCCGAGCGAGGTAGTGTAGAGTGCGGACTGCTCACTCGCCTGAATGGACGTAAGGCCGACCTTCTGAAGAGCTTCCACCGTTGTATTGTCGGCAGCCAAGCCAGCTGCTCCAAGCAGAATCTCAACCGTCTTGAGCATGGTGAGATAGCAGACAAGGGCGGAAAAGGCAGCCCAGCCCTTCTCTTTGCGAGACAAGGAGAAGGCGCAGCCGACGGCAAACAAAACACCGAGGTTTCCAATGATTACCTCGCCGAGACCCTTAAATACCGAGAAGAACGTAAAGAGCGGCGAAGCGGCATACCAGTCCCAATTAACGCCAAGGGACACAAGGGTCAGTTCGGTCGTAAAAACGCTACCGATACCCAAAAAGAGACCGGAAATGGCAATGAGCGTAATCGGAACGAGCATTGCCTTTCCGAACGATTGGAATTTTTCTTTCATCAATTCCCTCCTCAATGAGCCTCTATAAACGACTATTGCAGCCCACGTCCCCACACAGGCGAAACGGAAGACATGTTCGGCAATAGACACAAAGTGATTGTAGAAAGGGGCACACAAAATGCGCATCGGCATCGCGTAATGCGGTTAAATCGACCGACGATTGCAAGTATTTACGAATCCGTAAACGGCAGCAAATAGGCAGCGAACGGCAATCTGCAGCGTAGGACAGTCCCCGCAGTTCAACAATTGTCGGTATTTTTACTCATATTTATTGAATTCTTGCTCGCCCAAAAGTGCGGAGCATCAACGCGCCCTTAAGCCAACCCCAGCAATATGCCCGCCGAATGCACGACAAACGCCACGATCCAGGCGACCGTCACCTGAAACGCGAATACGGCCACGGCATAGCGCGCGCCCAACTCGCTCTTGACGGCGCCGATGGACGCAACGCAAGGCGGGTACAGCAGCGTAAAGACCAAGAACACGTAGGCGGTAAACGGCGAAAACATGGCTGACAGTGCCGCGGGAGAGGTTGCGCCCAAAAGCACCGTGAGCGTCGAGATGACGCTCTCCTTGGCAATAAGTCCCGTGACGAGTGCCGTCGAGGCGCGCCACTCGCCAAAACCGAGCGGGGCCAACACCGGTGCGATGATGCTACCCAGACCGGCAAGCAGGCTTTGCGACTGGTCGGCGACCACGTTAAAGCGGATATCGAACGTCTGCAGGAACCAGATGACCACCGTAGCGGCAAAGATAATGGTAAAGGCCTTGGTAATAAAGTCCTTGGCCTTATCCCATGCCAGCATCACCGTCGTCTTGACGCTCGGCAGGCGGTAATTGGGGAGCTCCATGATAAACGGCACCGGGTCGCCCTTAAATGCCGTACGGTTGAGCACCAAAGCCGCAATGCAACCAACCGCAATACCAATCAGATAGAGCGAGACCATGGCGGGAACCGTCGCCTGTGGGAAAAACGCCCCGCACAGCAAGCCGTAAACCGGCAGCTTGGCCGAGCAGCTCATGAACGGTGTGAGCATGACCGTCATCTTGCGGTCGTGCTCGGATGGGAGCGTACGGGTCGACATGATAGCCGGCACGGTGCAGCCAAAACCGACGAGCATGGGCACAAAGCTGCGGCCCGACAGGCCAAAGCGACGCAGCACCTTATCCATGACAAAGGCCACGCGTGCCATGTATCCGGAATCTTCCAGAATGGAGAGGAACAAGAAGAGCACGACGATAATCGGCAGGAAGGTCAGCACGCTACCCACGCCCGTAAGCACGCCGTCGACAGCCAGCGAGCGCACCACGTCGTTGGTTCCGAACGCCTTGAGGCCCGCATCGGCCGAGGCGATGATGGCAGCGATACCGTCCTCCATGAGTCCCTGCAACGCCGCGCCGATCACGCCAAACGTCAGCCAAAAGACGAGGCCCATGATCACCAGAAACGCCGGAATGGCTGTGTAACGACCTGTCAGGATGCGGTCAATCTTGACGGAGCGCACGTGCTCGCGGCTTTCGTGCGGCTTGACGACGCAACGCCCGCACACGTCGCCGATAAAGCTAAAACGCATATCGGCCAACGCAGATAGGCGGTCGGTGCCGGCCTCGCCCTCCATCTGGGTAATGATGTGCTCGATAGCGTCGAGCTCATTGCGATCCAGGTGAAGCGCCTCGGTTACCAGCTCATCGCCCTCGACCAGCTTGGTCGCCGCAAAACGCACGGGAATGTGCGCCGTCGCGGCATGGTCCTCGATAAGGTTGGCGATGCCGTGGATGCAGCGATGCAGCGCACCGCCGTCTGGACCATCGGGTGCGCAAAAGTCCAGGCGACCGGGGCGCTCGCGGAACCGCGCCACGTGCAAGGCATGATCCACCAGCTCGCCGATGCCCTCGTTGCGGGCAGCGCTAATGGGGACAACAGGCACGCCCAACAGGCTCTCGAGCAGGTTGACGTCCACGGCGCCGCCGTTGGCCGTCACCTCGTCCATCATGTTGAGCGCGATGACCATGGGGCGGTCGAGCTCCATAAGCTGCAGCGTCAGGTACAGATTGCGCTCAATGTTGGTGGCGTCAATGATGTCGATGATGGCGTCCGGACGCTCATCGAGGATGAACTGACGGCTCACGACCTCTTCGCCTGTGTACGGCGACAGGGAGTAAATGCCAGGCAGGTCGGTAACGCTCGCCTCGGGATGGTTACGGATGGTGCCATCTTTGCGGTCGACCGTCACGCCGGGAAAGTTACCGACGTGCTGGTTGGAGCCCGTCAGCTGGTTGAATAACGTGGTCTTGCCGCAGTTTTGGTTGCCGGCAAGGGCAAAGTGCAGCGGCGCGCCCTCGGGCACGGCCGTCTTTGCCGCACGGGGCGAATACGTTCCCTCGCCCAGGGCCGGATGCTCCGTCGTGCCGATTGCGGCGTTAGCGCGCGGACCCGTATCGGTGTCGTGAATACCCACAAGCTCGATGCGAGCGGCATCGTCCTTGCGCAGTGTCAACTCGTAGCCACGCAGGCGAATCTCGAGCGGGTCGCCCATGGGGGCGTACTTCATCATGGTGACTTCGGTGCCCGGCGTCAGGCCCATGTCCAAAATATGCTGTCGGAGTGCCTGATCGTCCGATGCCACCGATGCGACAACGGCGTCCTTTCCAATCTCGAGTGTATCGAGCTTCACGTCCGTGTTCCTCCCCCGGCGCCCACAGGGCGTTGTATTTATGTTCACCATGGCTAACCGTTTGCCATGGCTAACCAATTTTAACCATGCATGATAGCGCGAACACGCAACGACGTTCAATCAACAGATTGGTGCAAGGGGGATTCTGGGTCATTGCTTCCCAGACGGGCCTGCTGCGGAAACCGAATCCCACTCCGGAACACCTAAACGGGATGGGCTTTCCTGTTGAAGCATCTAGCGGAAACTGCAGCCCGGAATCGGCGCTCAAACTGGGATGCAATTTCCCAATGGGGCCCTCGGGGAAACTGCGGCCCGGAATCTGCTCTCGAAACGGGACGTGGTTTCCCCGAGGACCGAAGCAGCCGCCCGCCCCTCGACAAAATGATCCGTTCCCTCCGTCGTATACGGAACGTCCAAGGAGTGTCCCAGGGTGCCGGCACAATAGGAACGTCCCCAGCTGCTGGCAGCATTTCGCCGCAACAGCAAAAGCCCGCGCTGGCAACAAATGTCACCTGCGCGGGCTTGGTGGGCGCTCCCAAAGGCACGTTATAGAGACCCACATCAGTTATGGAATGCCAAGCAGCACCGATACGCGATGCCCGCCGGCTTACCAAACAATGAAACTCGCCATAGTCTTAGACAATCGGCGCAATGCCGGCAAAGTGCAGATACAGCGAGATGATCGCCACGACAATGACCACTGCTGCGATCAGTTTGTCGTGCAGATGCGGAAGCACCTGCTTGCCGCGCCCGCGCTCGCCCACAATGTAGACGGGAATGGCCGGGGCAAATAGGATCGTCGTGATCATGACGCCCTGGAGCCCCGTCGACCACACAAGGAACAATGTGTAGATGAAGCCGAGCGTGCCGAAGAATCGCGCCTTGCCGACGCTTGGCGCATGCGGCCCGTCCAGATGCTCGTTCTTCCAGCCAATCACCATGTAATAAGCTGCCGAGCACACGTACGGAACCAGGATTGTGTTGACCGCGCAGCTATAGAAGAACTGGTAGGTGCTCGCCGCCACATACGACACGATCAAGAAGAGCTGCGTGATGCCGGAGCTCACGAGAACCGTTACCACCGGGGCGTCGTGCTTGTTCGTCTTGGCAAACGCCAGAGGGAAGGATCCCTGGCGCGCCGCCTCGAACGGCGTCTCGGACGCAATGATGACATAGCCCAGCAGCGCGCCGACCAACGAAAGGATAACGCCAAGGTTTACGATGGCAGCACCAACCGGACCGATTGCGCACTCGAGAATTCCCGCCATGGAGGGCGTTGCAAGCTGTGCCATCTCCTCGCGCGGCATAATGCCGAGCGACAGCATCGAGATGATCAGATACAGCGTGAATACAGCCGCAAATCCGAACGCCGTCGAGCGGCCGACGTCACGCACGTACTTTGCACGGCCCGAGATAACGACAGCGCCCTCGATGCCCGTGAAGACCCAGACAAGGGCGATCATGGTCGAGACAACCTGCTCGCCAAAGCCAGGACCAGCCGGCTCTCCCCAGAAGTTGTCCATAAAGATATCGGCGTTGAACTTACCCAGGAGCACGATACTCAGCACAAAGAGCCCCAACGGCACCAGCTTCGCCAACGTGACGATTGTGTTAATGCCCGCAGCTTCCTTAACGCCACAAAGCACAAGGGCGGTAAGGAACCACAAAAACACGCTGGCGCAGACGATAGAAAGCAGGTTGTTACCCGCGCCAAACGCAGGGAAGAAATAGCCCAGCGCGCTAAACAGCAAGAGCGCAAAGCTCACGTTGGAAAGACATGCGCTGATCCAGTAGCCCCAAGCGGAGTTGAATCCAATGTAATCGCCAAAACCGGCCGCAGCGTATGCATAGATGCCGCCGGTCAGGTCGGGACGGGCCTGAGACAAACCGTTGAACACCATCATCAGCGCAAAGACGCCAATGAAGCAAATACCCCACGAGACGATAACCGCACCGGTATTTGCCCCGCCTGCTGCCATATCGCCGGCAAGCGAAAAGATGCCGCCACAAATACTGGCGGTAATGACCATCATGGTCAGACGGAAGAGATCGAGGCCATTAGGGTCGATAATCTCTTCATTTTGAGCTTTAGAGGCCATTGTATGTGCACCCCCTTCATCATGTGATCGAACGAAAGATGGCCCGGACGTCCCGAATCGGGTGCCGGGCCATCGGTCAAGCGATCATCAGACTGTTACAGCTATCGCGTTAGAAGCGCAGCGACAGGCAAGAAAGGCCGCCGTCGACCTTGCGATACTCGGAGGTGTCAACGACGAGTGTCTTGTAGCCCAGATCCTGCACGGCCTTGAGCACAGTCGGATAGCCCTCGGCAACGATGACCGTACCGTTGACCCAGATGCAGTTGGCGCCGTACGCCTCGTCCTCGGGCACGACGATCTTGTTGTACTGGGCAAAGTCGGGCTTATCGATGAACTCACCAGAGACGAGCATGTTGTTGTCCTCGATGTAGTTGACGCCCGTCTTGAGGTGCAGGACCTCCTCCAGCGGAACCTCAGAACCCTCGAGGCCCCAGCCCTCGAGAATCTCACAGAACTGGCGAATGCCCTCTTCGTTGGTACGAGCGGAGCGACCGACGTAGAAATGGTCACCGACCATCATGACGTCGCCGCCGTCAAGCGTGCCCGGAGAAACGATGTGCTTGACATGCTCGTCGTCAAAGAAGCGACGGACGGCCGGCTCGATCTCGTCCTTCTCGCCGTTGCGGCTATCGGCGCCGGGGTTGGTAATGATGGCGCCGCAGCGAGTGATAACGGCCGGATCTTCGACGAAGCAGCTGTCGGGATACTGCTCGAGTGCCGGCAGCACCGACACGTCAACGCCGCACTGCTCGAGCGCATGCTCGTAATCGTAGTGCTCCTCGATGGCGCGCTCGTAGATGGGCTGGCCAAGCTCGGGGGCACTCGTGATGCCATTGCTCAGGGACTTGCCGGGGCGGCGGATGATGACGTGGCTGAACTTGGTCATGATGATCCTCCTTGGATCTCTTAGCAGAGAGCGGGACTTCTTCGCGCCCGCCTTCCTTTCGATGGCTTTATCTTAGGGCGGTTTTCCTGTTTTGTATATTGTATACAATCATGAACGGTAGGTATTCTTCGGTAAGCGTATTCTTACGTATCGGCGCAAAGTAGCATGATTTAGCTGGTCGTTCTATAATTCAACTGAGCTATTCAAGTGAAACGTATTTGCTTTTAGAAATATACCGTTAAGGAACATAGGCTCATGGAAACGCTCAGAAAGCCCCTGAAGGACCACGTATACGACTATATTTCGAGCCGTATTGACGCCGGCGAGCTTTCGGCCGGCGACCGGCTGAGCGAGCAGGCGATCTGCGATGCCATGGGCGTGTCGCGCACGCCGGTCCGCGAAGCGCTCATCCAGCTGGCAAGCGACGGCTACCTGGACAATCTCCCCCGCCGCGGATTCCGCGTCCGTGGGTTCGATCAGCAAAACGCCGTTGAAGTCTTTGAGATTATGGGGCCGCTCGACGGGCAGGCCGCATATCTCGCCTGTCCGAATCTAACTGACGACGATATTACGCAGCTGAAATTTCTCGTCGGCTCCATGGACCTCGCGATCCAAGGCGGTCTCATCCGTAAGTATGACGACATTCAGCGAGACTTTCACCTTACGTACTTCAACCGCTGTGGCAACGACCGTCTGCGCGATATGATCTCGCAGCTCGAGCGTTGCTTTATCAAGCGCGATTACGAGACTGTTGACCAGGAGACGGCGTGTAAGCTGCTCAATAAAGCCAACAACGAACATGCTCATATTCTTGAGTTGTTCGAAGCACGAGATGCGACGGGCGTGCGCGACTACGTTCGCGATGTCCATTGGAACACGGAAAACGCCCAGTTCACCGTTTGGTAGAAATACAACAAGGAAAGCTATCAGACGCCCATCTCACGAGAGTGGATAATCCCCCGTTTTTGTCGAAAAGCAGACCAAAAAATGGGAGATTATCCACTCTCGTGCTGCGCGGTCTAGAAACCGTGGCGTTCCAAAAAGCGGAAGGCTAGGCGAATCCAAGGACGGACCGCCACCTGCTTGTCCTCGTTGTCGACTGCGGTGTTGGCGTTGCCGAGCGAAAGGCCGTGGCCGCCCTGGTCAAAGACGTGCATCTCGCATGCAACGCCCTCCTCGGCCATGCGCTGCGCAAACGGATAGACCTGCGCGATCGGCGCCGTTTTGTCGTCGGACACGCCCCACACAAAGGTCGGCGGCATCTGACGCGAAACATGCGTGGTGGGGCAGATATCGGCCAAATGCTCGTCGGTGGCCTCGCCGCCCGTCACCATCGACAGATAGTCGTTGAGCAGATCGCGGCCCGTCTTGCCGCCCGTCTTGGGCACGCGCAAGTCGATGCGCGGGTCGCGCGTCTGCATGTCGCGCACATAGGCAAAATCGAGCAGCGGATAGCCCAGCACCACGGCGTCGGGGCGAATATCATCCGGACGAGCCCCGGCAAGCGCCGCGAAAGGACCGGTCTTCCACTGCGTTGCCAGCGAGGCGCAGATCATGCCGCCCGCCGAAAAGCCCACGACGCACACGCGCTTGGGGTCGACATGCCATTCGTCGGCATTAGCGCGCACCGTGGCGACCATCTTGGCAAGATCGGCCTGCGGGTGCGGAAAACTCACGTCGCCCGTGCCGCTTGTCACATAGTTGAGCACAAAAGCCTGGTACCCGTGATCCAAAAACGCAAACGCCACCGGATCTTGCTCATGCGGAGCGATGTGCGTAAACGCGCCTCCGCCGCAGATGATCACTGCCGGGCGACGACCATTAGGCTTATCGGGCAATGGCTCGGCGCCCAAATACGTAAACGTCGCCGGATAATCCTCGGTCGGCTCCTCGCCCCACAGCGCATGGCTCTCGATAATCAATTGGTGCTCCCTTCGCGCAATTCGTGCGCACTATTTTTTCGTCCTCAAGCGTACCCCAGTTGGACCCATGGCGCAGAAACACTCACGCAATAAGTTCCCTTTCAACTGATATATCACATAATCGCAGCTCAGCGCTATCGTTTCACAGCGTAAAATAGGGACGCTGACCGTGCCGGGAAACACATGCGTAACGTTTCCGGCTACATTACACGCGTGCAACAGGCGCGCTTGATACGTTGGAGGCAACTATGGGTCTGCTCGATTCGCTTAAGTCCACCTTCACCTCGACCGGCGAGGCGTCCGTTCCGCCCGCAGCAAGCTTCGCCACCCGCGAAGGCGTCATCTACGCTCCTGTCAACGGCGTGCTCGTCAATCTGAGTGAGGTTCCCGACGAGACCATCGCCTCGGGCATGCTCGGCCAGGGCTACGGCATCGAGCCCATTACCGGCACCATTTACGCCCCCGCTAACGGCCGTATCGGCGCCACCACCGTCACCAACCACTCCATCGGCATGATCACCGAGGACGGTCTTCGCGTGTTCATCCATGTTGGCCTGGGCACCGTGGAAATGAACGGCAAGGGTTTTGCCCGCTTTGTCGAGATGGGTGACACGGTCAAGGCCGGCCAGCCGCTCATCAGCTTCGATCGCGAGGCCATCAAGGCCGCCGGCCACGAGGTTCGTTGTGGGTCTCGGCCCAGCGGATGGCCCAGTCCGAGGTGAACAGCAGCAGA
>CAJMMX010000027.1 GCA_905214615.1 uncultured bacterium
TTTGTTGAACAAATTCACTAGGGCGGCGTCCGTTCGTGTCGTTTATTAGGGTAGGGGTGTGCGCGTTGCCGTGTCGTGAAAATGGAAGATGCTCGGAATATAACGCGCCTCGATGTACTCAAATTGAGTTCCGGTTGAGTCGAATGTCTGGCTGGTTATGGCTGCCAGATACGAAGAAGAATCGACGCCAAGCAACCGGCAGTCCTCAGCGTCGGGCTGGACGAGTGTTATCGTTCGTTTGCTCACGGCAATGGTGAGCCCTAGCTCATCCTCGATGTAATGGAAGAGCGACAGGGTGGCATTCTGCTCGTTTAAGCCGGGGACGGAGGAAGTTAGGAAGTAGTGGCGGTCGACAACGACCGGTTTATCGTCGAGCATGCGGACGAGCTTCAAATGCGTAAGGTCTTCTCCTTCGGGAAATCCCGTCAATTGAGCTAGACACTTATCGGTGCTTACGTGCTCGAAATAGACGATTTTTGACGTTGGAATTGCTCCGATCGCGTGTGCCGATTCGCTGAACGAAGAAAGGCCACTTACGGTGAATGCGCCCTCTTTGCTGGTGCCTGCAAGTGACGTTTCGATTACGAGGACTCCCTTGCCTTTAATGGACTGAACTAGACCTTCATTTGCGAGAAGTGAGATGGCCTTGCGCACCGTCATTCGAGAGCAGGAGAACTCTTTGGAAAGATTTTGTTCGGAAGGAAGGAGCGATCCTACGGGATGTTTGCCTTCGACAATCCGCTCTCGTAGGCTTCGGTATATTTCACTGTACAGGATTCTTGCCAAAATGTTCTCCTTATTGAGGTTGTACAGAATGCGTCGAATCGGCGCGATTATCCGCTTCTACCAATTATAGGAAGTGGAGACACTTAAAGTTGCCGCTTACCGCCATAAATCAACCGTTCGCCCGTGTGCTTAACATGTCTAGACAGATAGCAAATCACTGAGGATATAATTCAAGTCGTCAAGTACATGTCTAGACAGGAGGATTGCAATGGCAAAACAGAGCTATGCGGTTACTATCGCGGGAGGCGGAAGCACTTATACGCCGGGCGTTGTTCTGACACTTCTCGCGAAGCGCGATGTGTTCCCCATCAATAGGATTACGCTCTATGACAACGATGCCGAGCGTCAGGGGACAATTGCCAAGGCATGTGCCATCTACATCAAGGAGAATGCTCCAGAGGTAACCTTCAGCTATACGACCGACCCTGTGGAGGCCTTCACAGGCATCGACTTTGTACTTGCCCAGATTCGCGTTGGCAAGTACGCTATGCGCGATAAGGACGAGAAGATCCCCCTGCGCTATGGCGTTCTTGGCCAAGAGACCTGCGGTCCTGGTGGCATTGCTTATGGGCTGCGCTCCATCGGCGGCGTACTCGAGATCCTTGACTACATGGAGAAATACAGTCCTGACGCATGGATGCTCAACTACTCCAACCCCGCGGCTATCGTTGCCGAGGCGACACGCCGTCTTCGCCCGGATTCAAAGATCATCAACATCTGCGACATGCCAATAGCACTGATGGATATCATGGCTCAGATGTGTGGTCTCAAGGACCACAACGACCTCGTCGTCGGCTACTACGGCCTTAACCACTTTGGCTGGTGGACAAAGATTCACGACCGTGCTGGCAATGACCTCATGCCCACTATCAAGGCCCAAATGGCTAAAAACGGTTATGCCGGCGAGGATTCCGGCCTTGAATTCGTCGATGCATCTTGGGACCAGACGTTCCGTAAGGCTAAGGATGTTTACGCGCTCGATCCGAATACCATCCCGAACACCTACCTCAAGTACTATCTCTTCCCGGACTATGTGGTTGAGCACACCGACCCCAACCACACCCGCACCGACGAGGTCCGTGAGGGTCGCGAGAAACGCGTCTTCGGCACCGCCCGCCAGATTATCGAAAAGGGCACGTCTGAGGGTTTCGGCCTTAAGCCAGATACCCACGCTGAGTACATTGTCGATCTCGCTCGCGCTTTGGCAGAGAACACCCGTGAACGTTTCTCGCTGATTGTTCCCAACGACGGGGCTGTGTCCAATTTTGACCCAACGGCTATGGTCGAGATCCCCTGCATCGTCGGCAGCGACGGCTACGAGAAAATTTGCCAAGGTGAGATTCCGCAATTCCAGAAAGGACTTATGGAGGAACAGGTCTCGGTCGAAAAGCTTGCAGTGTCTGCTTGGGTCGACCATTCCTATCAGGAGCTTTGGCAGGCGCTGACGCTTTCGAAGACGGTCCCCTCTGCCTCCGTTGCAAAGAAGATCCTTGACGATCTCATTGAGGCGAATAAGGAGTTCTGGCCAGAACTTCACTAGTATCGGAAATCAATTTAGCGAATGATGGCGGGCGGCCGACCTTGGACAGGTCGCATGGGAGGAAAACCATGAGCGAAAGCAAAGAGCTTGCAAATCGCAAGCTCGGCGAGGACGTAGTTGGCCTCGTCGGCGGTAAGGAAAACATCCTGAGCATCTCGCACTGCATGACGCGTCTACGTTTCAAGCTGCGAGACGATGCGAAGGCCGATACTAAGGCAATTGAATCTCATAAAGGTGTCATTCAAGTAATCAACGCGAATGGCCAGTATCAGGTTGTTGTCGGCATCAATGTGATTGAGGATGTTTACGATGCCGCGGTTGCCGCTTCTGGTGTCGAGGGGCTGGGCGAGGTTAATCTTGATGGTGAGCCCGTCAAGAAAGGAAACGTTGTTAGTGCCCTTATCGATACTATTTCGGGCGTAATCCAGCCGATTCTTGCGGTGCTGTGTGCCGCGGGCATGATCAAGGGTGTTTTGAGTATTCTCGTCGCTCTTGGATGGATTACGGCGACAGATGGCTTGTACCAGATTCTATTTGCGGCTGGTGACGGCTTCTTCTACTTCCTGCCGATTATCCTTGGCTATACCGCGGCAAAGAAGTTTGGCTGCAGTGAGTTCGTTGGCATGACGCTCGGTATCGCACTTACGTATCCGGCGATGGTCAACATCACATCTGGCGATGTTTTGGGAACGGTGCTTGCTGGCACTCCCTTTGCCATGAACTACTACACGACTTTCCTCGGCATACCCGTCATCATGCCGTCTTCGGGTTATACGAGCTCTGTCATTCCGATTATCATCTCTGTTTGGTTCGCGGCAAAGCTGGAGAAGTGGTGCCGCAAGCATTTCTCTGAGTATGTAAAGTTCTTCTTTGTGCCTACGTGCGCGCTCGTTGTGATGGTCCCCGCTACCTATTTGATTATTGGCCCGATTGCCACCCTGATCACGAACCTCATGAGCCTGCTGTTTAACTCCCTCTACAGCTTGCCTGTCATCGGCGGCGCGCTCGGCGGCATCGTGCTTACTGCCATTTGGCAGCCTATGGTCATCTTCGGCTTCCACTGGAGTGTCATTGCTCTCATGCTGGTGAACATTGCCTCCCAGGGCTGGGATATTGTCATGGCGCCGTACATGGTTTGCTCGTACGCTCAGTCCCTTGCCGTCCTTGCCATTCTTCTGAAGACTAAGGACGTAAAGCTCAAGCAGCTTGCATGGCCGGCGTTCATCTCGGGCTTCTTCTTCGGCATCACCGAACCCTGCATCTACGGCGTGACCCTTCCGCGCAAGAAGCCTTTTATCATGAGCTGCATCGCCTCTGTGCCCGGCGGCCTAATCATCGGCGCTCTTGGCACCAAGATGTTCGCCTTCACCGGCGGCGGCTTCTGCGCCTTCCCGGGCTTCATTGACCCGTCCGGTGCAATGGGCGCGAACTACCTGATTTACGTAATCATAGCCATCGTGGTTTCCAGCGTGATTTCGTTCCTGCTTACGTATGCGACGTACAAGGAGGACGTTCCGGCGGTAGAGGCTGCAAAGTAGCCAAAGAAGTTGAGCCGCGGAACAAGTATTTCCCCGCGCGCCAGCAATCTAACAGGGTCGTCCTTGGATAAGCGCCGAGGGCGACCTTGTCTTGTGCTGGTTTCGTTTGAGAGGCAGTGGTTGAGAGTGTCTAATATTATCTTTGGCAATAGGATGGGTGAGGCGTGCCTTGCGGCGTGGAGGTCCGCGGGCGTGGAAGTCCGCTCGGTCGTGGTCCGACAGGATGGTGAAGTCGTCTTTGAGCATGCGGCTGCGCCGTTCGCCCTCGAACACGTTCATCCGCTCTATTCTGTGACTAAGTCCTTTACCTCGGTCGCTGTCGGGATGTTGGTGAATGAAGGACGGCTATCGCTGACCGATCGCTGGATTTCATACTTCCCGGAATATGAAGGAGAGATCGCGGATGAGCGCTTTCGCAATGTGACGGTTCGCAATTTGCTGACTATGACGATGGGGCAGGAGAGTGACCTGTCGTATATTGGCGCGGGAGACGACTGGGCACATGAGGTTCTTCATCGTGAGTTTGACTGGAAGCCGGGCGAGGTCTTTCACTACGATTCGCTGTGTTCACATTTATTGAGCATGCTCGTGCAACGCGTAAGTGGAACGAAAGAATCCGATTATCTCGCCGAACGTTTGTTTACGCCGTTAGGCATTAGAAATTGGTGGTGGGAAGAGGATCAAGCTGGTCATACGACCGGAGGTTTTGGTCTTCACCTTTCGACACCGGATTTGGCTAAGTTTGGTCAATGTTTGCTGGATGGTGGCAAGTGGCGTGGGGAACAGATCATTCCTGCGGAATGGGTTGCCGAGGCGACGAAGATTCAGATGGAAACGAGCCCCTTTTATCCGTCAGAGGCAACTGAAGACAGCAATGGCTATGGATACCAGTTCTGGATGTGCCGGCGTGGCGGGTTCAGATGCTCTGGCCTTTTTGGGCAGCTGTGCTACATGCGGCCCACAGATGGCCTTGTCATCGCCTGCTCGAGTTCCACGACAGGAAGTAAGGCGCTGCTTGATCCGCTGTATGAGGTATTGTTCAAAGAGTCTAGTGTTCGGGAAACGCTGGCTTCCGAACGTGACTTCGATAGCATTCCCGTGCCAGTTGGGTTGGCTTCTGGCGGACGTTTGAGTTCATTACGCCTCGAGGGCATTCATCGTTGCATTTTCGGGGATTTTGAAGAGATCGATATTCGATTCCATGAGAATGAGCTGGATTTGTCTCTGTTGCGCGATGGTCGTGAATACGGCGTGAGGGCCGGCTACGAGTCTTGGGTTTGCAAATCGGGCGATGGGGCCGGAGTCGGAGACCTCTTTCCCTTCGTGACTCATGAAGCTGAGAGGGACGATGCCCCCGCATGGGATGTTCGCAAGTTGTTTGCAGCGTATGCCTGGACTTCGCCAACAAATTTACAAATCGAGACCAGGGAACTGGACTACACGCGGCGCTGTTTTATCGATGTGCGGATCGGAGGTAATTATGCTGTGTGCAGGGTGCGAGTTGAGGGAATGTACTGTTTCCCGGCACCCTCGGAACTCATAGCGATTTTGAAGTTGGGATAATATTCAAGACGTGCGATTGATAAGAAAGATTGCCAACATCACGGCTAATGGAGACGGAGCTGTCTCCGGGCAATGTTTTTCGATACGGACGTTTCAGTTATCGTATTGCTAGGGACTAAGTTAATCACTTGTTAAGGCCGAAGCGTAGGTGCGTTTTCTCGGCTCTGTACCCTATTGGGCTCGAATCCCGGCGCATGGCAGCAAAAAGCCCGCTACCGAATCGGTAACGGGCTTCTCAATGCAAATGGTGCCCCCAGCGGGATTCGAACCCGCGATATCCACCTTGAAAGGGTGGCGTCCTTGGCCGCTAGACGATGGGGACAGCGGGAAAGAGTATAGCAGACTTTTTTGCCGGCGCGTATATCGTTGGCAAACTGGAAAACCACCACACAGGAGCGGGCTTCTATCCCGATTTTCAAATATCTCAATCTGTAACATCTAAGCGGATAAATCGGCTCTACCTGTTACAGATCGAGACAAACGACGGACGTCGGGACGAACATCTCAATCTGTAACAGTACGACGACTTTTAACGGTCTACCTGTTACAGATCGAGACAAACTACCGTGGCGGGTCGAAACCACCACAAAGGTGCCTGTCCCCTTTGTGGTGGTTAGGGGAGGAGCTTCATGGCGGCGTCGTGGGCGGCGTGCTCGTAGGTGTCGTCGAGGGGTTTGAGCGGCAGCAGGGCTGTGGCCTGCGCATCGCCGCGGCGCTCGAGGGCGTGGGTAATGAGCCAGTCGGCAAGCTCGGGGTTCTTGGGCAGTGCCGGTCCGTGTAGATACGTGCCGATGACGCCCTTGTAGATGAGGCCCTCAAAACCATCGTCGCCGTTGTTGCCGGTGCCCGCGACGACGGATGTTCCGAGCGGCGTGGCCTCTGTATCGAGCAGGGTGCGGCCGCCATGGTTCTCGAATCCTACAAAGGGCTCGGGTGCCAGGTCGGTCTTAACGGCGACGTTGCCGATCAGGCGGTCGGAGCCGCGTACGGTTTCGGCGGCAATGACGCCCAGACCCTCGATGCGGTCCTCGCCCATATAGTACGAACGGCCGAGCAGCTGATAGCCGCCACAGATGGCAAGCAGTGCGCCGCCATCCTCAACATAGGCCGCAACCTTGTCTTTTTGAGCGAGCAACTCGTGCGCCACAGCCAGCTGGTCGCGATCGGAGCCGCCGCCCATCATGACGATATCGGCATCATGCAGATCGAGCGTTTCGCCCATACGGACCTCGTCCACGCGAACGGGGATGCCGCGCCAGGCGCAGCGGCGCTCGAGGGCAATGACGTTGCCGCCGTCGGCATAGAGGTTGAGGGCATCGGGGTACAGATAGACGATGCGCAGCGGGCGCGAAAGCTCGACCGGCGCAATATCGGTGGGGACAGCGCTGCCATCGGCGCGCGTTACGGCGTGGGAGGCTACCGAGTTCGTATCGGTGCCTTTGAGTCCGTCGAGTTCCTTGACCAGCGGCGGAAAGGCCGTGTAGTTGGCGACGGCATAGAAAGTGTCGCCGGCGGCCTCGTCTGCCACGGCACCAATCGCCTGCTCGACATTCGAGATAATCGTGGCATCGATGCCGGCGTACTTGAGGCGCACCTGCATGTCGTGCGCACGCGTGCCTCCGGCAAAGGCGACAAGCCCCGTTGTGTCGGCGATGCGCTCAAAGTCGACGTCGTAGATCCACGATACATCGTGGCCGTCGGCGTCGTTGTCGTTGAGGAAGAAGGCACAGAGCCTGCCGCCTGCCGTTTTAATGGACTGAATCTGACGATCGAAGCCCACGGGATTCTTGGCCAGGTTTGCCTCGACGGTGCGGCTGGCAATGTTCCAGCGGCCCATGCGTCCGCCGGCGGGGACGTAGGCATCGAGCGTGGGCTGCAGATGTGCCGCGTCCACGCCCAGCTCGCGCGCCGCAAAGAAGGCGGCGGCAACGTTATAGACCATGTACAGGCCGTTGTAGCGCGTGGCGATGTGCGTTGCGGGTGCGTCGGTATCGGGTCCAAAGACAAGGTCAAAGCCGTAGCCGTCGCAGCCGAGCTCCAAGCCCGTCACGCGACGGACAAGCGCAGGGCGGGCCCAGCCGCACGAGGGGCAATGGTATGCGCCGAGCTGTCCGTACTGCACATAGTCGTACTCCAACGGCGCGTTGCACTGTGAGCAAAAACGCGAGTCGCTAATGCGGTCGGACTCGGTGCCCGTGGCGCCGTCGATGCCAAAGGCGATGCTTGCGTTGGGAACGCGCGCGGCGATCGCGGCACACAGCGGGTCGTCTGCGTTGTAAATGAGCGTCGTTGCCGGCGAAAGCTCCAGCGCGTGGGCGATGACATCCTGGGTGTGGTCGATCTCGCCGTAGCGGTCTAGCTGGTCACGGAACAGGTTGAGCAGCACAAAGTACGTCGGCTTGAGCTTGGGCAGAACGCGTACGGTGTAGAGCTCGTCGCACTCAAAGACGCCTACGCGCTTGCTGCTGGCGGTTCGCTTAAGGTTGCCGCGCGCCTCGAGCAACGCGCCCACCACGCCCGGCTCCATGTTGTTTCCGGCGCGGTTGCATACCACGGTGGCGCCGCTGGCGGCAACGGCGTCGGCGATGAGGTTGGATGTGGTGGTCTTGCCATTAGTACCGGTGATCACCACACTGCGGTCGACAAGGCCCGCGAGGTCGCTTAGCAGCTCGGGGTCGATCTTCATGGCGATGCGGCCGGGGAGTACGCCGCCCTGGCGTTTAAGGACGGAGCGCAGCCCCCAGCGGGCGATATCGCTCGAGGTGCTGGCGAGAGATGAGCGGAAGTTCATGAAGCCGTTCCTAACGTGAATGACATGGTCGTGGCGTTTGCGCCGTTAAAAGCCGTAACGGCGCGCAAATTCCTGGGCAAGCTGCGATACGTCTTCGCAAGCGCTGGCCCAGGGGGCAAAGTCGGGAGTATCCGAGATGATGCCGTCGGCTTCCCAAACCGCCTGATGCGAAAGGTCCCAGGGGTCGTGCGGTTCGGGCCGGCAGGGAAGGTACGGTGTCTGATACATGGGGTTCAGCAAAAAGAACGCGCCGCCCTCGCAACGGTTAGCGAACTCACGCAGCGCGCGCGTCGCCGGGCGCATCTTGTTTGTTTTAAACAGCAGAATCGTGCGGGCGAGCAGGTACCAAGGAGAGTTTTCGAGTGCGTCTGCCCCCATCTGTTCCTCGAGCTGATGCGCCAGGGCAAAAAAGCCGTCCTGGTCTTCCAGGCGGGCGAGGGCAAACAACACGGTGCCGGCGGCCCGGGTGGGATAGCCCTCCGCCTTAAGGACGCGGCGGGCGTAGTTGGCAGCAGCGCGGTAGCGGGCGCTCGCCATGCACAGCTGCGAGATGGCCTCGAGCGTGTGGAGCCACCCGATAAGCGCCGGCTCGCTTACGGTGAGGTCTGCCGCGGTGACACCGTCGGCCAAAACATTATTGGCCCAATAGTGCGGGGCCTCCATATCAAACCCGGGCACGCTCTGTTGCAGGTAGTCGGCCGTGCTCGCCTCGAGCTTCATCAGGTCGCCCAGGCAGGCGTCAACGGGCGTGTCGGCCAGGATGATGGCGAGCAGCTGCGCGTCGACGGCCAGTGCATCGACTCGGACGATCTTGAGCAGCTCATCGCGCATGTCGTCGAACAGACGATTGCGCGTCTGCTCGAACTCCTCGTCGCTGCCCATGTCCTCGATGCGATGGAGCTCGTCGAGCAGGTGACGATGAACACCGGCATAGGACAGCAGCGCCCGGGCATGCTCGGACTGCGCATACTTTTGGGGATTCGCGCTAATGTCGTTATGGACAAGCTCGCGTGCTGCATCGGTGAGCTCGGGGTGCGACGCCAGATAGGTGCGCTCCAGGTAGGCGGGGATGTAGACGCTCGGATCCATTAGAGGTCTCCTCCCTTAAACGGCAAGCCCTGCTCGGCCGCCCGCAGTATGCGCTCGTCGATCTGGGAGCGCACGATGTCGTTGGTGGCGACCCAGGCGGCAAAGCTGGCGTTGTCGGGTGCGCCCAGGCCCTCCTGCAGTACCGGCGTCGCCTCGGACAGCGCAAGGACAAGCTCGTCGGTGGAGCCTGCACCCACGTTGACGCGGGCATAGACGCCATCGGGAAACTCGGTTTGGAAGTAGAGCGCCTCTGCCGCGTGCGGGCACGAGTGCGCAAGGATGCGCAGGTAGTGCTCGGCGCCCTCGTAGTCCAGCTCGCGCCAGGCAGCGCTCATCAGCGCGATGAGTGTCCACGGGTCCAAGTCGCGCTCCGCGTCCTTGGGGCGGCGGCGCAGCGGCGTGTTGGTGAGATAGGGCACGGAGTGGGCAGAGCGAAAGCGCTTGAGCTCCTCGGCGGGGTACTCGAGCTTTGCCATGGCGAGCATCGCGGTGTGGCGGACGCCGGCGGGGTCGTTGGGCGCAAAGTCCAGGCTGCGGTTTGCGGCTTCCAACGACATGCGGTAGCGGCCGCTAATGAGGGCGCGCGATGCCAAGGCGGCAAGCCAGCGCAGGTAGGGACGGCGGGTCAGGTCGCCTGCGGCCTCGCGCTCGTAGGGGTCCTGCGCCGAGGCAATCTTGAGCGCCAGATCGTGCTCCACCTCGTCGCACTTGGACACCAGATATTGCACGTATTCCTCGTTGGAGTCAGCGGTGAGGGCCGTCAGCATGCGCTGCGCATCCCAGTTGGCCGGATCGAGTGCGGCTGCCTCGCAGAGCATGTTCTCGGCAGCGGCCTCTTCCTGCTCGGCTTGGGCATCGTCGGGGATAAAGGGAATGCGGTAGTCGACGGCCTCGACCACCTTGGCAATCAGATGCCCGGCGCGGTCGCGGTCGTGCACGATGAGCGGCGCGGGGTTGCGGGTGAATTGCTCCATCAGACGCTCGACGGCGGGGCCGTCGGTGAGCGGGATATTGTCGCGGCGCAAGGCCTCAAGAACGAGGCGATGGCAATCCTCTTGAATGGGATCGAATGCCATGGGGCCTCCTTTGCTGCGGTTAGGGTTCAAATGTCTCTATATAAGGTTCTAGTTTACCCGCATGTGGCACACCGGGGGTGCCGCACTTGGACATGCACCTTTGCACCACGAAGACGGATGTCGCACAAATGTCGGCGCCTTGGACGACTGAGTGGTATCACGGTGCCGCAAACGGTCGATTTTTGGCGGCGAACGGGGCACATTTTGGAGGAGCACCGTCCTGCCCGGGATATGTAGTCAACCTTGATAAAACGTTTGCCCAGCTTGGGAGTATGAATGCCCCACAAGGGTCTTCAGGGATAGAAAAAACGTTTCATCATTGTCGGCTTTAGGTGAATAACTGACCAACCAGAACGGTAAAATAGTGTTTGTCTGAGCGTTGAGACGTTTAGACATCGCGCATTGTCATCGCCGGCAACGCGCAAAACGGTCCTAACGGAGCCAATCGGGTGCTCCGTTATATACGCAAGTCTAAGAGGGGCTTGTTTAGGAGGCACAGTATGGGACGTTTTACCAATCCTCGCGATCTGTACTTTGGTGAGGGCGCTCGCCACGAGGTGAAGAACCTCAAGGGCAAGAAGGCCATCATCGTTTCTGGCGGCAGCTCTATGCGCCGCGGCGGGTTCCTGCAGGACGTTGAGGCCGACCTCAAAGAGGGCGGTTTCGAGGTCAAGCTGTTCGAGGGCGTCGAGTCCGATCCGTCCATCGAGACGGTCATGAAGGGCGCCGAGGCCATGCGCGAGTTCGAGCCTGACTGGATTATCGCCATCGGCGGCGGCTCGCCCATCGATGCCGCTAAGGCCATGTGGGTCTTCTACGAGTATCCCGAGGAGTCCTTCGATAACATCATCCAGCCGTTCAGCTTCCCCGAGCTGCGTCAGAAGGCTCATTTCTGCGCTATCTCCTCTACCTCCGGTACCGCTACCGAGGTCACTGCCTTCTCCGTCATCACCGACTACGCCAAGGGCATCAAGTACCCGCTGGCCGACTTCAACATCACCCCGGATGTCGCCATCGTCGACCCCGAGCTCACCTACACCATGCCTGCTAAGCTTTGCGCTCACACCGGCATGGACGCTCTGACCCACTGCATGGAGGCCTACGTTTCCACCTGCGCTTCTATGTTCACCGATGCCAACGCCCTGCACGGCATCCGCGAGATCGTCGAGTGGCTGCCCAAGTCCTATGCTGGCGACCATGAGGCCCGTCAGCACATGCACGAGGCTCAGTGCATCGCCGGTATCGCCTTCTCCTCGGGTCTGCTCGGCATCGTTCACTCCATGGCTCACAAGACCGGTGCAGCCTTTGAGAACGGTCACATCATCCACGGTGCTGCTAACGCCATGTACCTGGGCAAGGTCATCCAGTGGAACTCCAAGGATCCCCGTGCTGCCGAGCGTTACGCTTACGTGGCCAAGGAGATTCTGCACCTTCCCGGCGAGACCAACGAGGAGCTCATCGCTGCGCTCGTCCAGAAGATCCGCGACCTCAACGACCAGCTCAACATTCCGCAGTCCATCAAGGATTACGCGAATGGCGGCGTGAAGGTCGACGCCGAGAACCCGCAGATGGTTTCCGAGGAGGAGTTCCTCGCCAAGCTGCCCGAGATCGCCGCGAACGCCGAGACCGACGCCTGCACGCCGGAGAACCCGCGTGAGACCAAGGCTGCCGACTTCGAGAAGATCCTCAAGGCCTGCTACTACGACACCGACATCGATTTCTAATCGACTCTTGTTGTCGTAACGAGGGGCTCCGCACGTATTCGTACGGAGCCCCTTTTTTATTATTAGAGAATGGGATAGTTATGGCTGCAATTTTCAATAGCCCCAGCAAGTACATCCAGGGTCCGGACGAGCTCGCCAAGCTCGGCTCCTATGTCGAGCCGCTCGGTGCTAAGGCCCTCGTCATCGTGACGCCTTCGGGCAAGAAGCGCGTCGGTGCCAAGATCGAGGGCGGCTTTGCCGAGGCTAAGGCCGAGCTGCTGTTTGAGGACTTTAACGGCGAGTGCTCCAAGGGCGAGGTCGATCGCCTGGTTGCGCTCGCTCGCGACAACGGTTGCGACATCATCGTCGGCGTCGGTGGCGGCAAGATCCTCGACACCGCGAAGGCCGTCGCCTATTACCTGGAGTCCCCGGTTATCATTTGCCCCACCATCGCCTCGACCGATGCACCGTGCTCGGCACTTTCGGTGCTTTATACCGATGACGGCCAGTTCGACAAGTACCTCTTCCTTAAGGCAAACCCCAATATCGTCCTGATGGATACGACGGTTATCGCGGCGAGCCCGGTGCGCCTGACGGTTTCCGGAATGGGCGATGCGCTCGCAACCTATTTCGAGGCCCAGGCGACGCACGACGCCGACGGCGGCACCTGCGCTGGCGGCAAGGGCGGCATGGCCGGCCTGGCGCTCGCCAAGCTCTGCTACGAGACGCTTATGGCCGATGGCGTCAAAGCCAAGGTTGCGCTGGAGAAGGGTGCGCTCACGCCCGCCGTCGAGCACATCATCGAGGCCAATACGCTGCTTTCGGGCATTGGCTTTGAGAGCTCGGGCCTTGCTGCTGCTCATGCCATCCACAATGGCCTGACGATGCTGCCCGAGTGCCACGGCATGTATCACGGCGAGAAGGTCGCCTTTGGCACTATCGTCCAGCTGGTACTCGAGGATGCCCCGACTGAGAAACTCGAGGAAGTCTTGGGCTTCTGCATTGAGCTGGGCCTGCCGGTCACGATGAAGGAACTTGGCGTTGCCGAGCTTACGCGCGAACAGGCCATGATTGTTGCCGAGGCCGCCTGCGCGCCCGATGACACCATGTGCAACATGCCGTTTGAGGTGACGCCCGAGATGGTCGCAAACGCCATCCTGGGTGCCGACGCACTGGGCCACTACTATCTCATGGATGAGTAAATCAAGTTAAAGAAGGGGCAAAGCCGGAAGATGACTTTGCCCCTTTTTGCTATGGTGCAAAGGGGTCAGGTTACTTTGCACCAATCGTTGTTTGATGAAGGGCGGATTCTTGTATGGCGCTTCCCATGGTTTATGGCGGTCCCGGCCGGTATGTTCAAGGGCCGGGTGAACTTTCGCGTCAGGGCAGGTATTTGTCATGGTTGGGCTGCGCTGCCTATGTCTTGTTTGACCAGGGCACCGAGGATCGGCTGTGCAGGCAGATCGTCGATGGATTTCTGGATGAAGATCTAAGCGAGCCGTTCTTTAAGATTTACAACGGTCCGTGTACGGAAGATGCCGTTGTCGAAATGGCCAAGGAAGCCCGGGCCGAGTATTGCGACATGGTGGTGGGCATTGGCGGCGGCAAGATGCTCGATATCGCAAAGGCCGTTGCGTTTTATGCTGAGCTGCCGTTGTGCGTATGTCCCACGGCGGCCTCGATGGATGGTCCGTGCAGCGCGATTTCGGTGTTGTATCACGAGGACGGGTCGTTCGACCGCTATCTGATGCTCGAGAAGAATCCAGACCTGGTCGTGGTCGATACCAACGTGGTCGCGGCGGCCCCACTGCGTATGACGGTCGCTGGTATGGGCGATGCGCTGGCAACGTACTTCGAGGCGCGTTCGTGCGCCGCGGCGAGAGGTGCGAACGAGCACGGTGGCGCGCCGGGGCACTTGGCACTGGTCGCGGCACGTGCCTGCTACGACACGCTCATGGAGTGCGGCGTCGCTGCCAAGCGCGATCTCAAAAAGGGCCGTATATCGCCGGCGGTTGAGCGCCTGATCGAGTGCAATATTCTGCTCTCGGGCGTCGGCTTTGAGAGCGGCGGCTTGGCGTTGGCGCATGCCATCGCCAACGGTCTGACGATTCTGCCCGAGTGCAAGGCCATGCATGGTGAGGCCGTGGCGTTTGGTCTGGTGGTCCAGCTTCGTCTGGAGCGTGCGCCCGAGCTTGAACAGGTGCTCGAGTTTTGTCAGCGCGTTGGTCTGCCGACGACGCTCGAGGAGCTGGGCCTTGGCGAGATTTCCGATGCCGACCTGATGAGCGTTGCGGATGCGGCCTTTAGAAACGAACGCAATATGGCCAACGAGCAGGCCAAGGTGACCAAGCAAAAGCTCGTCGAGCTCATGCGCGAGGCATAGTTTGGCGCTTGATCGACCTTGTGCAATCGGGGCGGCGATAGGCCATAGGCTATTTGCCGCAAAGGTGCTCCGCGTGTAATTTGCCCGAGGCACGGGCCGATAGCGTATCATTATCTCTTGCTTGTTTGCACTGCTCAGGGAGGGGCCGCGCATGGCGCAGGAACACGATCTATTTGATGACATTATCGAGATCAGCAAGGGTTTCGACTTTCTTAAAAACCCGCTTGGCGGCGTGACCGATGCGCTCGATCCGTCGGCGCCGCAGTGGAATCCTGCCGACTACAAGGAGCGTCCGCGTGGCAACACCATTCCGTGCTTGACCTGCAAAAACGAAAAGAGCGGCTGCACCGCGTGCATGGACGTGTGCCCGGTCAACGCTATCGAGGTCGAGGAAGACGCCATCGAGATCCTCGACTCCTGTCGCAAGTGCGGCCTGTGCGCCGCTGCCTGTCCGACCGAGGCGATCATCTCGCCGCGCTTGGCGCCCAAAAACCTGTATGACGACATCGTCTCTGCTGCTACGAGCCACGAGACCGCCTACGTCACCTGCACGCGCGCCCTTAAGCGCATGCCGCGCGAAAACGAGGTCGTCGTCGCCTGCGTGGGCGATATTACGGCCGAGACCTGGTTCTCGGTGCTGGCGGACTATCCCAACGTGAGCGTGTACCTGCCGTTGGGCGTGTGCGATAAGTGCCGCAACACCGGTGGCGAGGATATTCTGGGCGAGGCCATCGCCACCGCCGAGGAGTGGGCCGGTACGGGCATGGGCCTGGAGGTCGACCCCAAGAGCCTCAAATGTCATAAGCGCCGCGAGTACGAGCGCAAGGAGTACATGGAAAAGATCGCCCGCACCACGGGCCTGACGGTAACCAAGCTCAACCCGGCAACGGCGGCACTGGCCTCGGTGACGCAGAAGCTCAAAGCCCATCGCCATCAGATTACTCAGTTGGAGCGTACGCTCAACACCATGTGCGGCACCACGACGGCCAAACGTCGCCGTACGCTTACGCACGGGCGCCAGCTGGTACTCTCGACGTTGCAAAACCACCCCGAGCTTGCCCAGAACATGCAGGTGAGCACGCCGGAATGCGATTTTGACAAGTGCACGTCGTGTGGCGAGTGCGTCAACGTGTGCCCCACGTTTGCCTGCGATTTGGTGGGAAGCGGCCGCTTTGCACTGGAGTCCACGTATTGCCTAGGCTGCGGAGCCTGCGTCAAGGTGTGCCCCGAGCATGCGCTTAAGTTGGTTGAACATGATGCATCCAACCTAGTCGTCGTCGATCCCGAGGCCGAGGAAAAGGCCGCCCAGAAGGCTAGGGCCCACGAAGAAGCCCAGAAGGTCAAGGCTGAGGCGAAGGCCAAGCTCGACAAGATGCTCGATCAGGTGGAGAAGCTCGCGGACTAGTCAGCGACCCCTATCTCTGCTTCATTCGTGCCGCCGTGGCGTCCGGGTTAGCCCAGATGCTGCGGCGGCGCTATACTTATGCAGTTTGAAATGCTTGTACCAAAAGGAGCTGTCGTGTCCCTTTCCATCGGTATCGTGGGCCTGCCCAACGTGGGCAAGTCGACGCTGTTCACCGCGCTTACCAAAAAGACCGGCCTTGCCGCCAACTATCCGTTCGCCACGATCGACCCCAACGTGGGTATCGTCGACGTGCCCGATAGCCGCCTGCAAAAGCTCGCCGACATCGTTAACCCGGGTCGCATCGTGCCGGCGACGGTCGAGTTCGTCGACATCGCAGGTCTGGTGAAGGGCGCCAACGAGGGCGAGGGCTTGGGCAACCAGTTCCTGGCCAACATTCGCGAGACCGACGCCATCTGCGAGGTCGTGCGCTACTTTAAGGACCCCAACGTCATGCGTGAGGTGGGCCGCACCGGCGAGTTCGTCGATCCCGCCGGCGATGCCGACACTATCATGACCGAGCTCATTCTGGCCGACATGGGCACGCTCGAGAAGCAGCTGCCCAAGCTCGAGAAGGAGGCCAAGCGCGACAAGGAGCTCATGCCCAAGTTCGAGGTGGCCAAGCGTCTGCTTGCCTGGCTCAACGAGGGCAAGCGCGCCGCATCCATGGAGATGACCGACGAGGAGCGCGCCGCTGCCAAGGGCCTGTTCTTGCTCACCATGAAGCCCATCCTGTATGTGGCCAACGTAGACGAGGACATGCTCAACGAGGACCTGGCGCCCATCGATGGCGTTAAGCCACTGCCCATCTGCGCCAAGATCGAAGCCGAGCTTTCCGAGCTCGATCCCGAGGACGCGGCCGACTATCTGGAGAGCTTGGGCCTGGAGCAGCCCGGTCTGGACGTGCTCGCGCAGGCCGCCTACAAGCTGCTCGGCCTGCAGTCGTTCTTTACGGCTGGCGAGATGGAGGTCAAGGCCTGGACGGTGCGTCAGGGTGCGACCGCTCCGCAGGCTGCTGGTGTCATCCACACCGACTTTGAGCGCGGCTTTATTAAGGCCGAGGTCATTGGCTACGACGACTACATCGAGCTTGGCGGCGAGCAGGGCGCCAAGGCTGCCGGCAAGCTGCGCATCGAGGGCAAAGAGTATGTCATGGCCGATGGCGACGTCGTGCACTTCCGCTTTAACGTGTAAGGACGACGCACATGTTTAAATATGGCAAAAAAGCTGGTTACATGGGCATCGCGCTGCTGGTGCTCGCGGTGCTTCCGCTGGT
Organism: uncultured bacterium; assembly: GCA_905214615.1. Classification (GTDB taxonomy): domain Bacteria; phylum Actinomycetota; class Coriobacteriia; order Coriobacteriales; family Coriobacteriaceae; genus Collinsella. The sequence goes on from CAJMMX010000027.1 coordinate 17,148, forward strand.
GGTTGCAGCGTTTGTTATCCCCAACATTGGTCCCGAGGTGGCAACAAAGTTTAATGCCGCCGGCGAGGCGACGCGCTGGGGCAAGAGCTACGAGTTGCTGGCGCTGCCGGTGCTCAACTTGCTGCTGAGCGTGGCGACGTATTTTACGGCGGGACGCCAGGCAAAGAACAATGATGACTCCGCCGCCATGGCGCGCATCGTGTGCGAGCGCTACCTGCGCAACGGTTGCATCACGGGTGTGTTCCTCAACGTGGTCAACGTTTACTTTATGTACTCGGCGATTACCGGAACGGGCTTTGGCCTTGGTTTCTAGCTTGTCCTTTTAGGCAACGAGTCTGCACATATATTCAATGGCTGCTGCGAGGCCGCCGCTCGATCGTGGTTTAAAGACCATGTCGGCGGCGGTCTCGTTTTCGTATCCGGCGCCACGAAGGGCGAGTGCGATACCGGCTTCCAGGAGAAGGGGCAGACCACGTTGGCTGGTTGCGATTACGGCAGCCTGATTGAGCGAGCAGCTGTGCGCTTGGCATTGGATGGCAAGCGCACCTTGCGCCGGGCAAGGGACCAGAACGGCGGCGACGCGACTTGATAGCAATGCAAATGCTGTGCGCTCATCGGGCGAAAGGCATTCGGCTTCAACGACGACGAGCTTGGGCGGTGCGCTGTTTGTGCGAAGCATGGCTCGGTACATGCGGACCGAAGAACCCGACATAGAAAACTCCTGTGTATTCGTTTAAACGTAAACTATAGTTTACGTTTTTGTTCAGCTCCATTTCAAACTCGGCTGCATGGACGAACGTGCGAAACAGATTCTTGGCAAGCGAGTCGAGCAGACGCGCAGGGACCTTGGTATCTCCAAGGTCGATTTTTGTGTGGCGACAGGAATCAGCCGACCCTACCTCGACCGAATCGAAGATGGAACGGCAAATTTCACGCTCAAGGTTCTATTTAAGATCGCGCCCGCACTCGGCATGACGGTATCAGAGCTTCTCGAGGGCATCGAATAGGGGATACCCGTCGACAACTGAATTACGCCATCGGGATGCGGTCGTGGTTGACTTGGCTGTAGAACAGGCGCTGGATCTCGGCGGCATCACGTGACTGGCCGAGTGCCCACATGGTTTTGGCCACGAGCGTCTCGGTTGTCATATCGTCGCCGCGCAGAATGCCCGGATGATCGGCGTAAGCACGGCCGACCTCGTAAACGCCCAGATCGAGGCCCTCTTCGGGGACCTGCGTGGTCATAACGACGGTGCGACCCGAATCGACCCAGCGGAAAATTGCCTCTTGGAACGACTCGCCCGACTCACCAAACTCGGGGATACCGCCAATGCCAAAGGTCTCCAGAATCACGGCGTCGTAGCTATCGGCAAGGGCGTCGAGGATGCCCGGGTTTACGCCGGGCGTAAGCTTGAGTACAAATACGCGCGGGTCGATGCTGTCGTAGAAACGAACCGGGTTCTCGTTCTGGTGAGTGCCGTGGAGTCCGTTGCGAACGATTCGGTCGTTGCGGATATAGGCAATGGGCGGATAGTTGACGCTAATGAACGCATTAAAGCTCATGGTGCGCTGCTTGCGGGCACGCGTGCCGGCAATGGCTACGCCGCCAAACACGATCGAGACGTCGTGCGAGTGCTCGTCGAGCGCATAGAGCAGGCTCTGGTACAGGTTGAGCTTGGCGTCGGTAAATGGATTGCCCATGGGCTTTTGCGAGCCGGTGAGCACGATGGGCTTGGGGCTGTCCTGAATCAGGTAGGAAAGCGCTGCCGCGGTGTAGCTCATGGTGTCGGTGCCGTGCAGAATCACGAAGCCGTCGTGGTCGGCATAACCCTCGACGATGACGTCGCGGATACGCATCCAGTCGCTCGGGCGCATATTGGTGCTGTCGATGTTCATGGGCTGCACGACGTCGAGCTCGCAGAGGCCCGAGATCTCGGGGACGCTCTGGGCGAGCTCCTCACCGGTCAGGGCGGGGGAGAGGCCGTTGCCGTCCTCGGTCGATGCGATGGTGCCGCCCGTGGCGATGAGAAGGATGCGCTTCATGCTGGTATTCCTATCGTATTTGCCGCCGCAGAGGCGGAGTCGTTCGGCAGTATTGTGGCACAGGGCGTCCAATGTTCAAACGTAATACATCATCTGTAATGTTTAGTAATACTTCAATTGCCGTCAAATAAGGGCCCAGGTCGTGCGTTTGCCGTGCGCTGATGGCCGCGAGGGACGAGAAACCCCATATAACGTGTACACTATGGAAGTTATTTTCGTTCATTCACGCGGGTGGGCACCGGCTCCCCGCCAACAAGAGGGGGAAACCATGGATCAAAAGGCTTCCGCAAAGGTCCTCGTACTCGACTTTGGTGCGCAGTACGGTCAGCTCATTGCCCGTCGCGTCCGCGACCTCAACGTGTATTCCGAGATCGTTCCCTGCGACATCTCGGCCGATGAGATTCGCGAGATGACCGCCTCTGCGCTCATCCTTTCCGGCGGCCCGGCCTCCGTGTACGCCGAGGACGCTCCGTCCATCGATCCCGCCATCTTTGACCTTGGCCTTCCCGTCCTGGGCTTTTGCTACGGCCATCAGATCACGGCCGTGACGCTCGGCGGCAAGGTCGGCCACTCCGAGGTGGGCGAGTACGGCCGCGCCACCATCACGCGCACGGCTGGCGCCAAGCTCTTTAACTCCACGCCCATGGAGCAGACCGTGTGGATGAGCCACCGCGACGCCGTGTCCGAGGTGCCCGAGGGCTTTACCGTTACCGCCAGCACCGACGTATGCCCGGTTGCCGCCATGGAGTGCGTCGAGCGCAAGATTTTCACCACGCAGTTCCACCCCGAGGTCAAGCACTCCGAGTACGGTCAGCAGCTGCTGAGCAACTTCCTGTTTGAGATCTGCGGCCTGGAGCCCAACTGGAGCATGGACAACCTGGTCGAGACCATGACGGCCGAGTTCCGCGAGAAGGTTGGCGACGACCGCGTGATTCTGGCCCTGTCCGGTGGCGTCGACTCCTCCGTCGTGGCTGCGCTGGGCGCTCGCGCCGTGGGCAAGCAGATGACCTGTGTGTTCATCAACCACGGCCTGCTGCGCAAGGGCGAGCCCGAGCAGGTGGAGGAGGTCTTCACCAAGCAGTTTGACGTCGACTTTATCCACGTCCACGCCGAGGACCGCTACGCCGAGCTTCTGGCCGGCGTGACCGAGCCCGAGGAGAAGCGCCGCATCATCGGCACGCAGTTCTGGAAAGAGTTCTTCGCGGTCGCCCAGCAGCTCGAGTGCGACGGCAAGCCGGTCAAGTACCTGGCTCAGGGCACCATCTACCCCGACATCATCGAGTCCGGCGCGCGCAAGACGGGCGGCAAGACGGCCACCATCAAGAGCCACCACAACCTGATTCCGTTCCCCGAGGGCGTGCACTTCGACCTTATCGAGCCGCTCGACCACTTCTTTAAGGACGAGGTCCGTGCACTTGGTCTGGCGCTGGGCCTGCCGGGTAACATCGTGTTCCGCCAGCCTTTCCCGGGCCCGGGTCTGGCCATCCGCATCATCGGCGCGGTCGACAAGGAGAAGCTCGAGATCCTCAAGAATGCCGACGCCATCGTGCGCGAGGAGCTCGACGCCTATAACCAGCGTCTGTTTGAGCAGACCGGCGAGCGCAACTCCGAGCATAGCTGCTGGCAGTTTTTCGCCGTCCTGCCCGACATTAAGTCCGTCGGCGTTATGGGCGACGAGCGCACCTACCAGCGCCCAATTATCCTGCGTGCCGTCGAGTCCAGCGATGCCATGACCGCCGACTGGGCCAAGCTGCCCTACGACGTCCTGGCCCGCATCTCCGGCCGCATCGTGGCCGAGGTTCCCGGCGCCAACCGCGTGTGCTACGACATCACGTCCAAGCCGCCCGCGACGATTGAGTGGGAATAGAACATACGTTCGATAAAATAATATAGTATCAGATAGCGGGCACGGTTTCAATCGAATCCGTGTCCGCTGCTGTATGTGTGTCCTTGCACGCCCAATATGTGCCGTAAAAGCCGTCTTCTTCAACGTCAAAGTGAATGGGCTTCATTTTTGCCTTTTAAAATCTAATTTTCACGATTTGCATTTTCATCCCGTTGTCACCGACCCTTGCGAGAAACCGGAAAAAGCCGCTGACAGAAGGGTCTCTCAAATCGTTGTAACCCAGCATATAGCCGCGACTTGTGACCTGCAGACGGCTGTCCCACGTGCCGATTTCCTTGGCGGCATCCGAAACCGCAAAATATGCCCTCACATCCTTGATTTTTGCAGTCTTAAGCCATGTTTTTGCGATCATCTTTACTGCCGTCCGATTAGCAGCATCAAAGACCAGCACACCGCCGGGGAAAGCGTCCGCCATCCCCCGCACCAGTTCCCGGACCTGCTTGGTCAGAAAGTAATAGAACACTCCGGAGGCAAAGAACACCGCCCCGCCGGAGGCATCGATTTTGCCAAACCATGCGGTGTCTTTCAGGTCGCAGGGGATATTTTGTTCTCGATCCCCGGCGGGCAGCAGCTGCTGCCGCAAGGCAATCACATCCGGGAAGTCCAGATTGTAGATCTTGCATCTACCGTTGTCGCAGGTTCTGCCGGTGTTGTCCAGCCCGCAGCCCAGATTGACCACCGCCGCATTGGGGTGGTCTTTCAGGTAATCCCGCACCTCGAAAGCAAGATCACCCTGCCGCATGGCCACCTCCAGCGCGCCAAAGCGCTGCATCAGGCTGCGGGAGTTTTTCTCTGCCTCTGAAAAGTCGTAGTCGATCTGGCCGAGCAGACGAACCGCTGTTTCATCCCTGTAAAGGTTCGGGTACAACTCCGTACACAGCTTCCGGGAATACAGCGGGAGGATCAGCGTCTCCTGCACGGTGTTTTTCTCAATTTTACATTTCATAGGTTTCTTCCTCAGTGAATAAAAACTGTCATAATTGCCGCCAGCACAGCCGCTATGACCGGCATGCCTAACTCATGTGCAGGATGGATGCAAAAATGCCCGTGCTTGATGCCCTTACTTCCGCGCCGTGACGCAGAGCCACTTTTCCTTTTTGCGTATCTGCACCTCGTGAAAACCCGCCTGCTCCAGATACGCCTTTAATTCAATGTCCTTGTAGATGGTCATGCCGCCGATGATCTGCGTCCACCTCTCGTCCTTGTCCGTATCGCCATTGCTCTCGTTGCAGACGAGAATTGTCCCGCCTGGCTTCAGCGTCCGCCAGACCTCACGGAAGCATCGGGGCAAATCAGGCCAAAAATAGACGGTCTCAAAGGCCGTGGCGGCATCGAAGTAGCTATCCTCAAACACCATATCCGCCACACTGCCTTGCAGAACGGCGCAACGCCCCTCCTGAATTGCAATTCGGTTGAGCTTTCTGGTCTTCTCCACGCTGACGGGCGAATAGTCGACGCCCTTGACGACGCCATGCGGGCATTTTTTCAGCAGCCGTTTTATGTTCGCCCCGCCGCCGCAGCCGCAATCCAGCACCTTGGCATTTGGCGCAAGTCGTAGAAATCGAAGTCCCCACCGCGCCACAGGGCTGTGGCCCAGGTTCATCATGGCAACCATAAGTTTTCCGCCGAGGCCCACGGGCTTGCGGGTGTTTTCAAAGAACGACATCTGGCCCCTCCGATTTCGTGCATTCCGCATAGGTCAACGGGAACGAGGCCTTCAGCACCGCGCTTTTCCGCACCGCCCAGCCGTTTTGACGCAGGAAACGCTGGTATTCCTCGCTCGTCCATCTGCTGTGGAGGGGAAATCCCGCCATGCTCATGAAAAAGGCTTTTGCCTTGCCGGAAACCGAGTTCCCCGCGTGGGTGAAGGTTGGCGCGATGAGCACGCCGTCGTCCTTCAGCACCCGCCTGATTTCTTGCAGGGCCTTTTCCGGATGCGGCACTATGTGAAGTGCGTTGGAAACGATCACCACTTCGAAGGACTTCTGCGCATAGGGCAGGCGGAGCATATCCTGCACGGAAAAGTGCAGCTTTGCGGATTGATTGTCCCGCTTTGCTTCAAGGATCATCTTTGCAGAGGCGTCCGTAGCCTCGATGCGCGCCGCCGCATCCACGACGCTCTTTGCGATAAGCCCCGTGCCGGTGGCAACCTCCAGCACGGTCTTTGCTTTCACCACCGGCCGGATCAGCCCATACATCTTCTCATACGCCGCCCGGTCGTTTCGCATGAAGCGGTCATACCGACCGGCGTTCTTGTCCCAGAAACCCTCGCGTTCGTGCATGGCTGACGCCCCCCAAACAGTTAGAGCCATCTAACTATAACACACGAATCATGCAGTAAGATGAGGCTAACCTTCTTTTCTTGGCTAAGACGCATCTCTTCGGTTTTCGCTTATAGCGGCGCGAGTCAGATACTAGGCTGGAGCTGAAGAAGGAACTTGGCGGACAGGTAGGTCGATACCGGTTCCCGGAACGGTGATCCAGCCAATTACACCAGGGCTCTAGTCATTGAGTGGGAATAGAAAATTCTTTAGCTATGGAGGTATAAATTTGATTTCCTTTAGGATACACCCCCATAACTATATGAATTGACCTGCTGACTCCAATGAAGATTGGAGGGCAACTGCCAGGGGTGACGGCCCAGCGAGTGTTATTTTGCGAGCTATGCGCGTTGAAAGCGACCTTTCGTGGTATAAACTACTTGCCGGAAGCCGCGGCTTTCAGAGTACGGCTTACGTGTACGTTTAACCTCCGTGGGCGACGGGGTGCCGCAAGGCGTAGAATATCGCCCACCTGTAGGGGCCTGCAGCGATGCGGGCCCCGCTTCGTATGAGGGGGCGCAACCGATGAAGATCGTATCCATCTCCCAGGACTTCTTCGACCTCGTCGAGGGCGACCGCGAGCTCATGCTTAAGCACAATCGCCCCTGCATCGTGGTGGTGAGGCTACGTTTTCGCGGAAAGCGCAGGGACTTCGCTGTGCCGCTGCGCTCCAACATCGCCCCCAACGTGCCCAAAGACCAGTACTTCGCGCTACCGCCCCGCCCCACGACACGTCCCGGCTGCCGCCACGGCATCCACTACGTCAAGATGTTTCCCATAACCAAGGCCTACCAGCGTCGCTTTAGGACCGAGGGTTCGGCCTACTATGAGACGCTCCAGCGCATTATCGACAGCAACACCAAGCGCATTGTCTCCGAGTGCCAGGCGTACCTCGACCGCTACGAGCGCGAGGGAAGGCCCCGCTTTGCCGTCGACATCGACCGTATCGTGGGGCTGCTGGAGGGCGAGAAGTAGGGTGCCTCGGCTCAGTCTCGAGCCATGCGGAGTCGCTCCGCATTTCTGAACGCCGCGTGTGCACCCCAAATACGTGAGAAACAAGCTGTGAAGTGCGGCGGCGCGCCCGTACCCGTGCATAGCCATCACCATCAGCGTCTTCGGTGTGCTACGACATCACGTCCAAGTCGGCAGAGGCCATCGCATGGGAATAGAACAGGCGTTCGATTCTATGTTACAATGCCTGCCAACGGGAGGTTTCTTCCAAAGATGAGCCCGTTGCTGTATTTGAGCCGATATCGGCGGAAACCCAAGCTCAGGGAGGGCTGTTGCGATGGCATACGATTTCAAGAAGGAGTTCAGAGAGCTCCACAGGCCGTCCGGCAAGCCGAGCGTTGTAACCGTTCCACCTATGAGCTACATCGCCGTGCGGGGCAAGGGCAATCCCAATGCCGAAGGCGGCGAGTACCAGAACGCGTTGCCGCTGCTCTACGGCGTCGCCTATACCATCAAGATGTCGAAGAAGGGCCCGCGAGAGATCGAAGGCTATTTCGACTTCGTCGTGCCTCCGCTCGAGGGCTTCTGGTGGCAAGACCGCACCGATGGCGAGATCGATTATGCGCGGAAGGACGACTTCAACTTCATCTCATGCATCCGCCTGCCCGATTTCGTCACTCGCGAGGACTTCGACTGGGCCGTCTCGGAAGCTGCCGCCAAAAAGAAGTTGGACTTCTCGGCGGTCGAGCTGCTGAGGGTCGACGAGGGCCTTTGCGTTCAGTGCGTGCATACCGGGCCTTATGACGGCGAGCCGGCGACCGTAGACGCCATGCGCACATTTGCAGCGGAACAGGGCTACGCCCCCGACTTCTCCGAAGCCCGTCTGCACCACGAAATTTACCTCTCCGACCCGCGCAAGTGCGCGCCGGAGAAGCTCAAGACCGTGATCCGCCATCCCATAAAGTTGATTTAGCGAAACGGGCGACGTCGCGCGGTCCAGGCTCCCGCAATTGCGGGCTGGAAGGTGCATCGCCTTATCGGCTTCATTGTTTTTCAGGGGCGCGCACATAAAGACTTGTGCCTCATCGTCCCTTTCGTCTACCAGTCCGACGGAGGAACCCGGTCATCGCGATGGGCCTCGCCCCAAAGACAGAGCTCATCAAGCACTGGCATGAGCGACAGGCCGCGCTCGGTCAAGCTGTACTCCACCTTCGGTGGTACCTGGGGGTACTCAACGCGCTTGACAAGACCATCGGCGACCAGACCCCTCAGCGCAGAGGTGAGCGACTTGTAAGTAGCAGGCGCAAGCTTGCGTTTGAGCTCGTTGTAGCGCGTCGTGCCGTCCAGGTACAGGCAGAACAGAACTGGCAGCTTGTACTTGCCTTCTATCAGGGAGAACGCGTACGCAAAGCCAGTGTTCTCGATGCCGTTGCGCGCGAACACAACCCCCTCTTTTGCCCCTGCCATGTGGTCTCCTTTACGCTCTACTTCAGTAATGTACCTATCTTTAAGGTGTGTACTCGTATCTTTGACCGGCATCAAGCATACTACTTCACAATTTAAGAGAAAGGCGGAGCCACCGTGAAGCACCAGGTGAAAATGACGGTAATCGATAAGAAACTGTTCCCCGAGCTGCAGGAGCGCTACTGCGCGGACAAGCAGGCGGGAGCGTGCCCGTGCTACAACGTGGGCGACGAGTTCCTGTTCGAGCGCGACGGCGACAAGGACCATTTCTGGCAAGGCGGCCTCGGCACGCTGACGAGAACCGACGCCGACCCCGACACCGTCGCCGGCGGCCCAAGGCGCCCTCACTGCTCCGAGGCGTGGGATGCCGTCTCGCGCTACATCTACACGGGCCTGCAGGGCGGATCGATTATGCGGGGATGGATGGAGCGGGAGAACGAGATGATCTGCTGCTGCAACGATGATACGCGCCCGGTAATCTTCAAGCTCGAGCGCATCGACATCCCCGAAGAGGACGAATAGCGTGATAGCCGCCGTTCTTTCCGCTACTCGGACAGTTTGCGAAATTGCAGGAATGACCGCCTTCGGACCTTTTGGTTCGAAGGCTTTCTTTTTGCACTCCTACCCCGAACAAGACTCCTCGCCGAAGCCCCTTGAGCATCGGGCGCCATTATCGAGCGTGCGCGTTCTCGTAGGCCTCTTTAATCTCTGCCGGCAAACCGTCTGGAATCAGTGCCTTCAGCTCAGCCTCGTTGTCGCCTTGATTCAGCTGCTCGTAGTACCAGCATTTGAACTTCAGCATATCGAGCGCACGGTTCATGTTCGCGATCTCCGATTCCATGTGGGCCTTCCGCTCCTCGAACATAGCCTTTCGCTGGGGGTATGTTGATGGGCCCTCTGCGCACCATTCCATGAACAGCCGGATATCCCTGATCTCCATCCCCGCCTTCTTTAGGCATTCGATGACTCGAAGCGCCTCGAGTTCCTTGTCGCCAAATCGGCGAATGCCGGACGCCCGCTCCAATCCCGGGAACAATCCCTGCTTGTCGTAATATCGCAGCGTTGAAGCGGGCAAACCGAACATTTCCGCCACCTGTCCGATTGTGTACATGGCTCCTCCGAAACAATGTCGAATTCATTCCTTGACCTAAAGTCAGGTTTAGGTACTACCTTTATTCTCGTCAATGCAAATCGGAGGTGCAAGAGGTGTCCGTAATCGCCGGGCATTCCGCACTGGAGCAGGCGCGACGAATGGGTATGCGAATCTAGCTGGGCCGATTGGCGCGCGAAAGCAGATTTGCACCTAATACCATCGACAGGAGGAAGTAAATTATGGCAATTAAACAGACGGCAGGCAGGGATGCCCTGGGGGACTTTGCCCCCAAATTTGCACAGCTCAATGACGATGTGCTGTTCGGCGAGATGTGGAGCCGAGAAGACGGGCTTTCCCTTCGAGACCGCAGCGTGGTGACGGTGGTGGCCCTGATGGCGCAGGGACTGACGGACTCTTCGTTCCAATATCATCTGATGTCCGCAAAGAACAATGGAGTGACCAGGACGGAGATAGCGGAAATCCTTACGCACGCGGCGTTTTACGCGGGCTGGCCCAAGGCGTGGGCGGCCTTTCGCATGGCGAAGGAGGTCTGGGCAGATGGCGATGCCGCTGATGCAAGAGCTGAGCATCAAAACGAGATGGCCTTTCCCATCGGTGCCCCTAGCGACGCATTCGCGAAGTACTTTATCGGCCAAAGCTACCTCGCGCCCCTTTCCACCGAGCAGGTCGGCGTTTACAACGTGACGTTCGAGCCCGGCTGCCGCAACAACTGGCACGTCCACCACGCCAAAAGCGGCGGTGGGCAGATCCTCGTCTGCGTGGCTGGTCGAGGGTTTTACCAGGAGTGGGGAAAGCCGGCACAGGAACTGCACCCGGGCGATGTGGTCAACATCGCCCCGGGGGTGAAGCATTGGCACGGAGCCGCGCCCGACGGCTGGCTCTCGCATCTCGCGCTGGAGGTTCCGGGCGAGGAGACCTCCAACGAGTGGTTGGAGCCTGTGAACGACGAGGATTATCTCAAAGCGACTAACAAAGAGGCTTAAGCACCGTCGCCCACCCGCGCCGCCGAGAGCAGTGCGCCCAAATCGGCCCGAATCGCCTCTGCCTTGCTTCCAAGCTGCAGCGGAGCCGAGTCGCCCGAGATGTTTACGCTCAGCAGGTGCGCATCCGGCAGCTTTGCGGTCATGCTCCAGAACGGGAGCGTGATGATGCCGGGGGTCATC
>CAJMMX010000028.1 GCA_905214615.1 uncultured bacterium
GGTCGGAAGCCGTTCATCTCGATCTGTAACATCTGACCCGCGATTTCGGCCCCAACTGTTACAGATCGAGATGAACGGGGTGGGCCGGGCCGAATTGTCTCGATCTGTAACACTAAACCCGGTTTTGGGCGTCTACCTGTTACAGATTGAGACAAACGTACCGGCCAATCCTCTCAATCTCAATCTATAACAGTTAGCCGGTTATTTCTCCCCTACCTGTTACGGATCGAGATGAATAGATTAGACCTAGCCTAAAAATCTCAACCTGTAACACGTAGCCGAGTTTTTCAGTCCAAACTGTTACAGATCGAGACAAACAGGCCGAGCAAGCTACACCCGTAGGTCTTTCACGCTGGAGCATTCGACCAGCACGCCCGAAACAAGCGTACGGCTTCTGGAGCTCGGGGCTTCTAGGCACGCAACGACCTCGTCGGGCGCACGGACACCCAGCCCGCGGTGACGGAACTTCACCGACATATCCCGAAAACTCGATCCCCGGCTTAGCTTGCGCGCATTATCACAATAAAGCCCCAACGATACACGGTCCTGCGGTTCAATGAGCCACAGGACCGCATTCCACCGATCAGATAAAGATCGTCATATACAGAGGTAGATATATCCTATGCCCTTCAGCCCTGAGCTGTTTTGGGTGAAGAACTATCTCTTCTCCGACTCGTCGTTCGAATCGTCTGCCGAAATCGTCAAGCGAGATTGTTGAATACGATTTGGAAGATTTAACTTCAACAGGAGTGACCCGCGGTTTTCCAGCCGCGTCTTCAAAGCCGCGCGAAACAAGAAAATCAATTTCACGCGTTCTGGGCCGACTCCCCTCCGTTTTGGAAGGCTCCTGCCAGCTGTAATAAAAAAGCGAATGCCCCAGACTCTTAAGCTGCTGCGCCACGATGTTCTCGATTAGCATTCCTTTATTAATTGAAATTCTTCCAAATTGAATGTCTCTATGAACATCCATAAGGTCCGGACCATCATCAAACGCCAAGCTCACGAGCAATCCCGTGTCCGCCATATAGCATTTAAGCGAAGACGCGTCCTCGTGCAGGCGGTAACCCACGCTCGGATCACTGCATAAATAGCAACGGTTAATCAGTCGCGCATCCTCAAGCCAGATTAACGCCGACTCATATGTCTCAAAACGGGACCCCTTCTCCACGCTGTCAAATTTGAACCGTTTATTTGCCGCAGATAATTGACCCGGAATATCGTCATAAACCACCCGCGCACGTCTAGCGTCCGAACCTCCAAACTTGGCAATGTCCTCCCTGTACAGTGCGATAATCTGCCGTTTAACCCTGTCGCATCCTCTAAAATCATTCTCTGCCACAAAGGAGTCGACCGACTGAGGCATACCACCGACAAGCATATACTCATCAAATAATCTCATGCACGTCGCATGAACGCCGTCCGGAAGCGCGGTCCGAGATTCGCGCGCTTTACGGATCTCTTCTGCATAAAGATCTTTTCCGGTCGCCCAAAGATACTCCTCAAAATCGAGGGGCTCGAGAGGGATTCTTTCTTCCTCTGACGGTATGACAATGCTATCGACATTCTTTTTGATGGAGACAAGAGAGCCTGTCTCGATGTAATCAAATCTGCCGTCTTCTACAAGATGCTTTATGTATTCGCGCGCGATGGGAAACCGCTGCACTTCATCAAAAATGACCAGCGACTCTCTCGGTTCGAGGGCCTTACCATACTGCAGCTGAAGCATGCGTAAAAAAAGATCGACATCTTCACGATGGTTCAGAAATATATCGAGCGTGGCTTTGCTAGCAGCCGAAAAGTCAATGTACAGATAATCCTTGTATTCATTTTGCGCGAAGCACTTGACGAGCGTCGTTTTGCCAACGCGTCTTGCACCCTCAATAAGCACCGCAGTGCGCCCTTGCGAGCGTTCTTTCCACTCCTGCAGACGATCATATGCCTTCCGTTTAAACATAATCTCACCTCAGCATAAATTACCTGCTAGTTTACAAAAATACCGACCTTCAGATATATCTAATAATACAAAAAAACCGACCTTTAAGTGAGCTTATAGCTACAAAAATACCGACCATTGCAATGGCCGAAACACACAATATCTCCCGCGGCATCAGCTAGCAAATGACCTGCGTGTGTTCCTCGATGGCAGCGCGGTCCTCGGCGGCAATATCCGGCTCGCACACCACGGCATCCAAATTGTCCAGGCGACAGAAGGTATAGAAATCGCGCTTGCCGATCTTGCTGGAGTCGGCGATCAGATAGCGCGAGTCTGCCTTGCTAAAAGCGAGCTGCTGGATACGGCCCTCGTCCATGTTGGACGTAGACACGTCACCGTCCAAGATGCCGTTGGCGCCGATAAACGCCGCATCGATGCCCAGCGCGCGCAGGGTATCCTCGGCCGTTGGTCCCACAAAAGCGGCGGTGCGGCGACGGTACATACCGCCCACGAGGCACAGCTCGCAGTCTTCGCGCGCCTCGAGCAGGTTAAACACCGAAAGCGAATTGGTCACAATGCGCAGGCGAAACGTCGGCAGCATCGAGGCCATCTGCTCAACCGTGGTGCCCGTGCCCAAAAAGATGGTCGAGCCCTCCTCGATAAGCTCCACAGCACGGCGCGCAATCTGCAGCTTTTCCTCGGCATGCTTAGTGCGCTTTTCGCTGTGCGAATACTCATGGCGCAACATAGCGTGCGGACGGCCCTGTGCACTGCGGGCTCCGCCGTGCACGCGCTCGATCTCGCCTAGGCTCGCAAGTTCTTCGAGGTCGCGGCGAATCGTCATGTCCGAAACGCCCAACGCATCCGAAATCTCTTTGACCGAGACCGTGCCCTGCTCCTCGAGCAGCTGACGAACCTTATCCTGTCGCTCTGCCTTAATCACGATGAATCCTCGCCGTTCTTTGCGCGCATATCATTCAAACAGTAACGAACAAATTGTATCAGACTCGTACGCGTCAAAAATGAACGCCCGCACAGCTCCAATCATCACTTTTTTGAGAAAAATACCCCCAGCTTTAGTGGGGTGTAGTGATAATCTCGCCTGTTCGCGCTACAGTTTGTCGGAAATACCTCGATGTTAGGAACCAAATGATCACTTCCGAGCTTTTCGGCACCGCGCCGTGCGGTACCCCCGTTCATCGTTACACCCTCGACGGGCCCGAGATCTGCGTTCGCATTATGGACTATGGCGCCACGGTGCTTGGTATCGATGTGCCCGACATTCCCGGCAACGTGCGCGATGTGGTGCTGGGCTTCGATAAGCTCGAGGATTACTTTGACAACCCCGCCTGCTTTGGCGCGACCATCGGCCCTGTGGCAAACCGCACCGCTGGCGCCACGATCGCCATCGACGGCACGGACTGGCATATGCCCGCCAACGAGGGCGCCAACAACCTGCACAGCGACCTTAAGCACGGCCTGCACAAACGTGTGTGGGATGTTGAGCTCGACGAGGTCCATAACGCCGTGCGCATGACCACCTCGCTTAAGGATGGCGAGCTGGGCCTGCCCGGCAACCGAACCTTTACGGCCGTGTTTACCGTTACGCGCACCGGCGTCTTCCGCATCGATTATGGCTGCGAGAGCGACCGCGCCACCTACGTGTCCATGACCAACCACACGTACTTTAACCTTGCAGGCCATAACGCCGGCATGGACTGCGAACATTTCTTTGTCGCCAACGCCGCCCACTACCTGCCCATTAACGAGCAGAACATCCCCACCGGCGAGATTGCTCCGGTCGAGGGAACACCGTTTGACTTTCGCGAGCTTCGCCCCGTCGCACCCGGCATGGAGGCCGACGACCCGCAGATCAAGCAGGCCCGTGGCTACGATCACTGCCTGTGCATCGATGGCTATCAGTACGGCCGCAACCTGCGCCGCGCGATGCACGTCGAGGAGATGTGGACCGGTCGTGAGATGGACTACTACACCACTGCCCCGGGCGTGCAGCTCTACACCGGCAACTGGCTGGGCGACGAGCACGCCAAGGACGATGCCAACTATGGCTGGGGCGCCGGCTTTGCCCTCGAGGCCGAGATGTACCCCGACACGCCGCACCAGCCTCTGTTCCCGCAGGGCATTGTGGGCCCGGGCCATCCCTACAGCAATGTGATCGAATACCACTTTATGAGGCACTAAGCCCGCAACGCGACATATCGCACAGCAACGCCCGCCGGCACCACCGCCGACGGGCGTTTTTCTACCTAGTCGCCTGCGACGTTTTTAAACGACTAATCGTTGTGGGCACTCTTTGTCGAATGTGGCCGCCGCATCATCGATGATGCCGTGTCCTCGCGCGCAATGGTGGCGTCCGTCCCGCTTCGACCGTCGCGTTACGGCGCGAGAACATCCAGCGGAACAACTTGGATGCCACGCTCGGTAACATAGGCTTGCGAACCAAACCCGATGATCACGACTTTCGAAACCGGCGGGTTGTTTCCGGCGGCAACCATGCGTTTCTCGACAGCAACAAGGCTGTCAGACGCCTCTTCGATTTGAGCAGAGCTGAGTTTAACTTCGACCGGAATCCACGTTCCGCCGGGAGCCGCAATGACCGCATCGACTTCTAGATCGCGAGAATCATGATAGTGATAGAGGCCCATTCCGTTTGCTCGCGCATAAACCCACAAATCATGAAGCACCAGCGATTCAAAAAGCAGTCCGAGCGTCTTGAAATCTAGCAGTAGTGTCTCCGGGGTCGCCCCGAGTGCGGCGGCCGCCAGCGACGGGTCGGCGAGGTGATGCTTCTTTGAGTCTCTTAAATGCACCGGAGATCTCATTGCAGGGTTCCACGCGGGAATATCGCGAACGAAACTAACCCGAGCAAGAAGAGATATATATGATGCCGCCGTCTGTCTCGACACCTCTCCGCCAAGATCGGCTACGAGCGTCTTGAGTGTCGCCAAAGTGGATTCATTTCGCGCAAGCGATTCGATGACGGCTTTGACCTTCTCAGGGTCGCGGCGAGAGCCATCAACACGAGATAAATCTTCTTCGGCGACTATGCCGATGTAGCGTTTTGCCATCGCGGACGCAGCCCGCGTATCGCGTCCAGCCGCTGCAGGCCATCCGCCACGAACAACGCACTCGGCAATCGAGGCAGAGTCCAACGACCCGAAAGCTCCATTGAACTTTTCGCCAGAAATAATGCCCGATAGCTTAACCGCGCCGCTAGATTTCCCAAGTTCGAAAAGCGTCATGGTGTCCATACGCAATTTGGCGAACCTTCCAGCGCCGCTGTGCATCGGGCGTTCGTCGTCTCGCGGTGTTGCCGATCCCGTAAATATGAACTGACCAGGCTCGCCGCCGCGGTTGTCGCACTCAAACCGTGCCGCGTCCCAAAGTTTCGGAACCTCCTGCCACTCGTCAATCAGCCGCGGCACCTCGCCGGAAACGGCAAGAGCCGGATCCGTCTCGGCGCGTAAGCGATTCTCGAAGTTGCGGGACGGGTCCATGAGAAGGAGCCTAGACGCCGCACGGGTCTCGGCCGTGGTCGTCTTTCCACACCATTTCGGCCCTTCGATGAGAACGGCACCGAATATGCCCAGCAGCTGGTCGAGCTCATTTTCGACAATTCTGGTGTAGTACTTTTTTGGCATATTTATCACCATTGCTACCAGCGCGTTTAACCAAATTTACAGTTTCCATTTAACCAAATTTCGGTTCTCTGATTAACCATATTTACGCAATTCAATTAACCAAACAGATTTAGAAGCCGTTTTTGCGAACGACTTAAGCTGTGGTGCAGTCATTGACGTTCTAAAAGACTAGTCGAAAGGGACACTCTTTTCATAGCTCCGACACATGCGCCAACATGCCTGAAATCGGCGCGCTACAGATTGCGCCCATCTACTACTTTTACTCCCGCACCCCTGACCATACGCCCCTATTTTCATAAATCGCACGTTCGCTACCTGCGGTTTTAATAGTGAGATTTTCATCGTGGTTCGAGGTAAGCGACCAAAAGTAGTAGATGGCCCCAATTCCTGGCCGAGGGTATCTCGCCGCTCCTCCACGGGAAAATACGATCCGTTTTCCTCCGTCCCCAAGGGATCAGTTGAACAGATTGCCAATGGGGTCGGGGGCGGAACTGGGGAGATAACGGATTTCTAGCTCTATGCCGAGCGCTTGCAGCTCTTTAAAGGCGGCGGTATCTGCATCGCTTACGGCAACGGTAGGCGTTGCAGAGCGCTTGCCCTCCCCTGCCTGCATATGGCCGATGCTGATCTTGGTTATTGGCACACCGCCCTTAACCAGCGCGAGCGCGTCGGCAGGTGAGGCTACCATGACCAGAATCCATTGACGCGGCGTTGCGGTATGAATGATGTCGATAGTCCTTTGCACCGAGAAAAACCGCGTCCACACGCCGTCGGGCGCCGCCACCCTCATAGGGGCCCACTTACGCGAATCCGCCGCAATCTCGTCGTTGACGACGAGGACAAGGTTAGCATCTACGGCTTCGTTCCACAGCTCAACATCTTGCCCGTAAATGAAACGGTCGTCGATACGCGTAAGAAGGATCTTGGGTTGAGCCATGGCTGCCCCATTCTGTTTGAGACCCATACGAGCGGGACGTCGGCCACCAACTCAACAGCAGGTCAAGTACCAAATGGGCACTGCAGACATCACGCCTCTAATATTAGTGCATTTAAAGTGAGAAAAGCCGTCAGAACACTTGCGCGGATGTGCGATGTCCCGTATCATAGACAGCCGTTGACGCCTCAGTTGCGTCATCATATGGCCGCCAGCGTAGCTCAGTTGGTAGAGCACCGCTCTCGTAAAGCGGGGGTCACCGGTTCGAGCCCGGTCGCTGGCTCCATTACACAAGATAGCCGCCTTCGGGCGGCTTTTTTGTTGCCGATTTTGAGTGCGTGCGCGCCAATCCAAACATAGCCACGTCAACAGCGGCCCACTCGGTGGACTTCGGGTTTAATGCTTAGGGGCGGGGATTTACCAAAGTGAAATCTTAATGAAAAGAAACCCAGCTGCAGCAATTGCCATGGTGAGGGCTCGAATTGGCCATATAGATCTAAAATAGTCACGATATACAAATGTCGAGAGACATTGGGGATATAGATGAAAAGAACTAAGGGTTTTCTTTTGTTGGTATTGATGCTGCTCGGACTGTTCTGTCTGAGTGGCCCTTCTTGGGCCGAGGCTGCCTGTCCTGAAGGTGAGCCTCAGCAGTCTTATACGGGCAGCCTGCTGATAACTGCTAAGGAGGGCGATGCCGACTCTCAGTCTGGGGTAAATCCCCTTGCCACTTTTGAGGGGGACGGCGGAACGGTCAAGCTTGACCATATTGGTAGCGGGATTTTGAGGTGGCAAGTTCTTCCGGACAAAATTGCGAACGATCCCTTCTCTTTTGCTGGAACGATATATCTATACAAGATTGTGAGCGGAAAACAAAAATACGTCGATTGCTATCCGACAAACGGGTCTGGAATTGCATTCACCGGCATTTCGGGGCAGATTGATACACATGTACGAAAGGGAACCTATGTGGTGCGTTGGGTTGGAGCTGCCGCGGGTCCGATATGGATTGCGGTCTTGCGCCCCGATGTCCAAATAGGTTTCTCTCTCTAGACGGGAAGTTGCTCATGGACGCCATATATGACGGAGATGACTGGGTCGATCATTATACTTGGCGCCTGGTCGGCTCGAACGACAATGGGGATGTGGTGTTTGATGGACTATGTCCAAAGCATCTCCATCCTTTTGTCTCGTCGTTAATTGAGAGTTCCGCTCGTGTTGCCCCCTACAGCTCGGCATCGCTTCATGATACGGACGTTTTGAAGACCATAAGGGAATCAATTGACGATGGCACGATGAGCGGCCCGCTGTTTTCTCGGCTTGTGGGGCTAGATGAGATTGGCTCGAAACGACTGCTTGCGGGCGAAAAAGTGGAACTCACTTATCGGTCGATGATTTCAATCCTGCGGCTAGCCGATGTTCTTCGCAAATAAATGAGGCTTCCCTATTCAAAAACAGAAAACCCCGCCAAACGTGATTTCCCTAGGGAAAACCCGTTTGGCGGGGTCCTAGCGTGATTTCCCTAGGGGAATCACGCCATCAGACGAACAGCTCAGCCGAGCAGCTCGCTACTCCTCCCAGTAGGCGTCGGCAAGCAACTTAAAGCAGATCTTCTTGACCGGCTGTGCGCCATCTCCCGGGAACTCGAGCGTGGGCATGTGAGGCTCGCCGGCAACGAACAGTGCAAACTTGTCGTCAGCAAGATCGCCGGCGATCGAAGCGTCGGAATCGACCAGGTCGTAGTCGTCCTTCTCGTCAAACTCCTGGACCAGCGTCAGGCTGCCCGTGGCAACCTTAAAGGCCTCGCGACCCTCGACATCGATCTGCAGGTCGTGATAGCGCTGATGCGTCTCGTAGTGAGCCTCGGCCTCAGGACGCGTCGTGGGAGCCATGACGTTCGCAAAGACCTTGTCGCCCAGAATCGGATGGCTGCCGACCTCGAGCTCTGCCGGGTCGTTCTCCTCGAGCCAGTCGATCAGCACGTCGAGGCCCTTGAGCATTCCGCGGTATTCCTCGATATCGCCCAATGCACCGTAAATCATCTAAATCCCCTCTCGGATCGTTTCTTTGGCGGCTACTCGGCAAACGCGTTACCGACGCTGTTGCCACCCACATACGCCTCGACCAGGGTAAGGTCGGGATTGAACACGACAAACTCGGCGTCGCGCCCCAGCATAATGCTACCGCACTTGTCGTCGACATGAGCTAGCAAGCAATGCCGGGGCCGACGCCCAGGCTTTTACAGCTCGGTCACGACAACGCCGTTGTAGACCTCGTCCCAACGATCCATAACCAAGTGGCCAGTCATGGGATCCATGGCGTTGAGCTTTCCGCAGGTGTTGGCGGTACGCAGCACCGTCTCGTCGTCCGCGCCAGCAGCAATGGCATGCGCGAAGCCAGCGATAGTGGAGTCACCAGAGCCCGTGGCGTTAACGGCAGGGATATCGGGCGTCTTGGCGCGGAATGCACGGCCATTGTGGAAGCCAACGGAGCCGGCAGCGCCCATGGACACGACGACCCAGGGGATATCGGAGAAGCGGGCATCAGAGGCGAGCGCGGCGCGGAGCTCGTCCACATCGTCGGTGGTAAAGCTCGTACCCAAAAGGCCGTTGATCTCGGTCAGGTTAGGCTTGACCAGCTCGGGCTTAATTTCGGACTTAAGGGCGGCCTCGAGCGAAGCACCCGAGGTATCGAGCAGCACCTTGGCACCGGCGTTCTCGGCAATGCCCGTGATCTTGGCATAGTAGTCTGCCTCGACACCGCGGGGCAGCGAACCCGAGATGGTGACAACGTCGGCCTTGCTCGCAAGCTCGGTAAACTTGGCGGTAAAGGCATCGAGCTCCTCGGGGGCAATTGTCGGGCCGCTCTCGAGCAGCTCGGTCTGGTTGCCGGCATGAAGGATATTGAGGCAGATGCGGGTCTCGCCCTTGATGGGCACAAAGTCGTTGTTAATACCGTTGGCGTCCATGAGCTCAGCCATGTAAGCGCCCATGTGGCCGCCGAGCAGACCGGTTGCCACGACGTCGTCGCCCAGCTGACCCAGCACACGGGCCACGTTGAGGCCCTTGCCGCCGGCGGTCTTTTCGGGCGTCACACGGTTGACGTCGTCGATAATGAGCTCATCGAGCTGATAGCGTGTATCGACGGACGGGTTCATCGTAACGGTGAGGATCATTTTTAGCTCCTTATCTCGCAGGCTCCTTGTGCCTCGCGATACGAGTCGACAAAACGGAATTACAGAATCTCAATCGTGAACGAGCGAACGACGGTCTCCTTGGGCTTGGCGACAAGGCAGCCGCGCTTATGCTCAAGTACGTCGTCCTCATCGGAGCAGGTCGAGAGGCCGCCCCAGGGCTCAACTGCCACAAAATCGCCCTCGGGCTTGCTCCACACAATGAGATATGGGAAGCCCTCAAAGCTCAGGCGGACGCCCTTGTCCTCGCCCTTTTTGGAAAGCGTGACCTGACGGCTCTCGAGCACGTCAAAGATGGTCTCCGCAAAATCGAAGAGCTCATGTGACAGAGGCAGCGTCTTTCCCACCATGGGGTTCTTGGAGCGGTTGGTCACGTCAATCAAGCCAGTCGAGGGGACAGCGGTGCAAAGCTCAGCAGCTTCGTCCTTCTCAAAGCGAAGCTCGTAGTCCGTATAGGCCTCACCCTCGTCGAGCGGGCACCTAAAGCCGGGATGACCGCCAATAAAGAACGGCATGTCCTCGGTGCCCTCGTTGGTCACCTCATAGGAGACGCGCACGGCGGTATCCTCGAGCGTATAACGAGCGACAAGCTTAAACGGATACGGATAATCGCTCAGCAGCGCGGCGTTATCCTCCGAAGCCAGGCACATCGCCAGCTCGTTCTCGCCTTGGCTCAGCAGCTTCCACTCCTGCTTGCGCGCAAAGCCGTGGCGGGCGAGCTTTACATGATGCCCGGCAAACGTCATGGCGCTGTTGTCGCGCAAACCTCCGCAAATCGGGAAGCAAATCGGTGCCTGGCCGGACCACACGGCGGGATCGCCCTGCCACAAATACTCGCGACCGTCAGCCTCAATCGAGGTAAACGAGCCGCCGGCCGTGGAGACCTTGATAGAAATCGAATCGTTGGAGAGAGCGTATTCCATTATCCATCCTTTCGGACAACTGCTTTTTGCTCGCAAGTACCCGTCTCGGCCCTAACCAAAGGACAAACCCGCACGCTCGTCGATGCGTCCGGTATCCCAGCCATGCAACGGGGTACCATATAGACATTGATGCAATTACAGCTGAAAGGCGTTCTTATGCGAACCATCATCCTCTATGCCTCACGCCACCACGGCAATACGAAAAAGCTCGTGGACGCCATCGTTGAGGCGCACCCCGAAATCGATACCCTCGACGTCAAGGCGCTCGGTAAAAACGAGTACCCCGACCTGCACGAATACCATCTGATCGGCGTCGCCACGGGCATTTATTACTCCGAGATCGACAAAGATATGGCGCGCGTGCTCACTAACGTGCTGCAGCCGCAGGACAAGGTGTTTGGCCTTATGACCTACGGTGGCAAAAACAAGTGGTACGGCAAGGATATCGATGGCATCTGCCGCATGAGGCAGGCCATCTTTATGGGTGTCTACGGCTGCCCCGGCTTTGATACGTGGGGGCCGTTCAAACTCACCGGCGGTGTCCAAAAGGGACACCCGACCGCTGAGGAAATTAAGGGCGCCGTCGACTTCTTCGACAAGATCGAAGACGAGTATGGCGACATCATCGTCGAAGAGTACGCCAAGCGCGAGAAGCGTCTAGCCTACGAAAAGGAGCATCCTGCGGGAGGTCTTGTGGCCGGCGTTAAGCGCACGGCAAAGAAGATCGCTAACAAGCTGTAACTGTTAAGGTGCTTTTGAGCGTTTAACCCATACGGCGGGTCCGAGCAGATTCGGGCCCGCCGTCTTTTTCTATCGTTACTCGGTAAAGGCGTTGCCGACGCTCTGGCCGCCAACATACGTCTCGACGAGGGTGAGCTCACGGTCGAACACGACAAAGTCGGCGTCGCGACCCGGCATGATGCTGCCGCACTTATCCTCGATGTGCGCGGAGCGCGCCGGCACCTCGGTTGCCATGCGAATGGCGATATCGGCGCTGGCGATGCCCCAGTCGACGATGTTCTTGACGCCCTGGGCAAGCGTGAGCACCGAGCCGGCAATGCTCTTGCCGTCGGCGAGCCAGCACAAGTTGTCCTTCATGATGACGTCCATGCCGCCACTGGTGTAGCTGCCCTCGGGCATGCCGCCGCAGCCCAGGCAGTCGGTGATGAGCACCGTATGCTGCCAGCCCTTTGCCTGCAGCAGCGCCTTGATGGCGGCAGGGTTCACGTGCTTGCCGTCACAGATGATCTCGGCGTAGGTCTCGGGCGTGGACATGGCAGCACCCACGACACCGGGCTCACGGTGATGCAGCCCGCGCTGGCCGTTATAGGTATGCGTAAAGCAGCTGGCGCCGGCGTTGATGGCGGCGATGCACTCATCGTAGGTGGCGTCGGAGTGACCGATGCTGGTCACCACACCCTTGGCGTTCAGAGCAGCCGCATAAGCAGCGGCACCGTCGCGCTCGGCCGCCATGGCGCTCTTAACGATGCGGCCACCCGCAGCCTCCTGCCACTGATCGAAGACCTCCTCGGAGGGGTCGATCAGATAAGCGGGGTTCTGCGCGCCCACGTGCTTCATGGTAAAGAAGGGGCCCTCCAGGTAGATGCCCTGAATGCGAGCACCGCAGAAGTCGGGGCCGCGACCCTCGTCCGCCTGGGCGATGGCGGCGCAGGCGTCCTTGATCTGCTCGACGCCATCGGTGAACGTCGTGGGCAGCCAGCTGGTGGTGCCGCGACGGGCGAGCTCGGTCGAGCTGATATCGATGCCCTCGGGATCGTTATCGGTAGTCGAGTGGTTATAGAAGCCATGGATGTGGGTGTCGACCATACCCGGTGCGATCCACGATCCCGTGTAATCCTTAATCTCGCAAGAGGGCTCGTCGGCCTGCCAGGCGCCAAAGACGCCATCCTCGACCATAAGATAGCCGCCCAGTTGCGGGCCTGCCGGCAAGAAGAACTTGTCAGCCTTAATTGCGTACGTGCTCATATGCACTCCTTGCTTCTAAAGCAGTTGACTGTGGTGATGCTTATACCCAGTTCACGTAAAACAAAAAGCGCCCGCCCGCCGTTATGAGCGGACGGGCGCCCTTACAGGGGGACGCGATTAAGCGGTGAAGGGGTGAATCGTCACGCCCTTGACCACGCGGTTGACCGTGCCGGTGGGGCTCGGCGTATCGGGCGTGTTGCCCACGCGCACGGAGTTGAGCAGGCTGATTGCCTGGGCAAACATCACGAACGGCAGAGCAAGGTAACCCTCGGGGAGTGCCTCATAGCCCTTAAAGGTGAAGGACTCACCCTCGTAGACAGTAGCGCCATCCTGCTGAACGGCAACGGTGTGCTGAGCAATATCGTCGCCACCGATCTCGTTGAGGATGTCGATGTCGTACTGACGGGTGTAGGCGTCGTTGTTGACGAATACGAAGACGAGCGTCTTATCGTCGACGAAAGACTTAGGTCCGTGACGATAGCCCATGGAGGTGTCGTAGGAAGTAGCAACCAGACCGTGAGCGAGCTCGAGGATCTTGAGCTGGCTCTCCTGAGCAAGGCCGCCAAAGGAGCCGGAGCCCAAGTAGGTCACGCGGTTGAAGTCGCCAGCGAGGTAGTCGGCAACCTCGGACTCGCGAGCGATGACCTCCTCGCCCATCTTGGCGATGGTCTCGACCCACTCGGCCTTCTGCTCGTCGGAAGCCTCGTCAAAGATGAGGGTAGAGAGCAGGGTCATGCAGGTGTAGGAGCCGGTCATGGCGAAGCCCTTGTCGTTGGCGCGCGGAATGAGCAGCGTCAGCGCGTTGGGATCATCGGCAGACTCAACGGCGAGCTTGCCCTCGGGAGCGCAGGTGATGTTGAGGAACTTGACGTTGTGAACGAGCTCCTTGGCAACGGCAACGGCGGCAAGGCTCTCGGGGCTGTTGCCAGAGCGGGCAAAGGAAACCACGAGCGTGGGATCCTCGGCGCGCAGGAAATCGCGCGGAGCGCTCACGATGTCTGTCGTGGCGATGGGCTTAAAGTCGTAGAGATCAGTGTTGCCAGCGTGACGCAGGTACGGGGCGCAGGTATCGCCAACGTAGTCGGACGTACCGGCACCGGTGAAGACAACGGACAGACGGCCCTCGCCCATAGCACGAGCCTCGGCCAGGAAGGCCTCGATGGCCTCCTTGTTCTCGCGATAGATGTTGAGCGTATCACGCCAAAGCTCGGGCTGCTGAGCAATCTCGGCCGTGGTGATCTGGGCGCCGAGCTCGGTGAGCTCCTCGGCACTCTTCTCGAACATTTCTAATACCTCTCTCTAGAAGTAATCCTCTGACGTGCAATTATACACTTCGGTTGGTTATCTGGTAGTAACCAGTTAAATGCAAAGAATCACCATATGGAAATGATGCGGACACTAGTTGCTACGCTGGTGGTAAACCTTGTATTTAAACTGATCGGCACGAGCAACCGAGAGTGTATACTCCACAACCTCGTTTGACTCGTTATACGTAGTCCTGACCAAATCGAGCACAGGCGAGCCCTCGACAATTCCCAAAAGGTGGGCGTCGGTGGGACGGGCTATGCTCGCATAGAACTCCTCTTCAGCCACGCGTATCTTTTGCTGAAAGTCCTGCTCAATCACATCGTAAAGCGGCTTGCGCTCCAGCAGCGGTCGCTTTAGGGACAGAAATTGACGAACCGGTAGATAGCTGCGTTCGACCATCATGGGCATGTTGTCGGCAGAACGAAGGCGCTTAAGCTTAAAAATGCGATCACCGATACGCAATCCCATATGCTCGGCCAGATTCTTATCGGCCTCCATCTCGCAAAACTCGAGAATCGTGGTCTCGGGTTCTCGACCCATCGCGCGCATCTGCTCGGTAAAGCTGTAGGACTGCATAAGATTGGTTGCTTTTGCCGAACGGTCGGTCACAAAGGTACCGCGACCGTGCTGCCGAACCACCAGTCCTAAACGCTCCAGTTCCTGCAGAGCCAAGCGTACCGTAGTGCGCGAGAGACCATAGCGCTCCGAAAGTTCGCGCTCGGAAGGAATCATGTCACCGGCGCGATATTCATGGTCAATCTTTTCGGTCAGAATATCGACCAGCTGATCGTACAGCGGCTGCCTACGCGCTCCGATCGCCATCCTATCCTCCCTTTTGCTCGAATTCGGCTAACTACCTAGGGTGTTAAGCATTATCGTTCTGCAACACCCGACTCATCAAGAAAACAAAAGCCGCGCGCTCTTTCGAGCACGCGGCTTTTAACATACACATGGCTTAAGGGGTCGGGGTGTGAGCCGCGCAGGGACACACCCCTCAAGCTAGAGCCTTACCAGATGCTCGGCCAGAGACCAAGCGGGCCAGCGCCCAGGATGCCCAGGACGAAGAGCAGCAGAATGCCCTTGGTCGGGGTCCAGCTGTGCTTAGCGAACATGTAGTAAAGCAGCAGCGTAAGCATAAGCGGGACGAGCTTCGGGACGATGGTGTTGAGGGTGTCGGCAACAGAGAAGTTGACCGGATCCTCGGTGACGGTGCCGTAGGTAACGGACTCCATGCCGTTGCCCAGATCGGTGACGCCGCACTCGACAGCGTTGCCGTCGGCATCGGAAGCGGTGAGGGCGTTGCCGTCCTCATCGGTCATGGCGATGGTACCGGCCTCAGCGGTCTCGGTATCGATGCCCTCCATACCGGTGAAGTTCTCGGCCTCCTTCTCGGAGACGATCACGGTAGTAGCGGAGAGGCCACGGGTGGTGCCGTTGGGGATCTGGAGGTTGATCTGGGTGCCACCCATGGTGACGACCAGGCAACCGACGACGAAGACGCCCATGATGGAAGCGGCACGCGTAAAGGCCTGCATGTTGGCGGTCAGAGCGTCAATAGCGCTGGTGCCAAGCTTGTAGGACCAGTTCATGAGCCAGAAGCGCAGAGCGAACTGGACGACGTTGAAGATCACCAGGAAGATCAGCGGCGCAGCGGCGTTACCGTTGATAGCCATGTTGGAGGTGATGCCGGCCGTGATAGGCACGAGCGTCAGCCAGAACAGGGCGTCACCGATACCACCGAGCGGGCCCATTGCGGCGACGCGGACGGCGCGGATCGTGGGGATGTCAACCTTGTTCTGCTCGAGCGAAAGCACGATACCCATAACAAAGGTGACGAGGAACGGGTGAGTGTTGAAGAACTCCAGGTTGTGGCTCATGGAAGCCGCGAGGTCGTTCTTGTTGGTGTGGATCTTCTCCAGACCGGGGATGATGGAGTAGAGCCAGCCAGCGGCCTGCATACGCTCGTAGTTGAACGAGGCCTGCAGGAAGCAGGAGCGCCAAGCCATCTTGTTGAGGGTCTTCTGGTCGAGCTGCGGAGCAGGAGTGAGATCCTCGTAGTGCTCCGGGATCACATACTCATTAGATGCCATCTTCGAAGTCACCTCCGTCAGAAACAGCTGCACCCTTCAGCTCGGTCTGCTGCTGGAAGTCCCAGAAAGCGATGCCGAAGCCGATGAGAGCGAGGATGAGCAGAGCAGGGGTTGCCAGAGAATCGTTGGCAACGGTGATGAGCGCGAGGCCAAAGCCCATGAGGAAGAAGCCCCACATATCGCGGTTCATCATAACCTTGAGCAGGACGGCGAAGCCGACGAAGCGCATCATGCCGCCTGCAGCGGAGAGACCGGTCTGCAGCCAAGTCGGAATGGCAGCGGCGATGGTCGCACCGATGGTGGCGCCGGCGATGAAGAACAGGGTGACGACGATAGCGAAGATCAGACCGAGCAGGGTCATGGCGAAGTAGTTCAGGCGCTCGATGCCCTTGGTGTCCGCGTTGTGAGCCATGTTATCGGCCGAGGACATAAGCGGGGACATAAGCGTGAAGACCAGGGTAACACCAAGCTGGCCAAGCAGAGCGAACGGAATGGCGAGGCCGACTGCCGCGTTGGGCTCGAGCTTCGTAGCGATAGCGAGAATGGCTGCCATGATGCCGCCGATGACGGCGTTAGGCGGCTGAGCGCCTCCGATCGGCATGTTGCCGATCGTCATGAGCTGATAAGTACCACCCACGAGAAGACCGGTGTTGAGGTCGCCAAGGATAAGACCGATGACGGCGCCGGTGACGATGGGCTGATAGAGAGACTCGAGGAAGTTGAACTGGTCGATTGCCGCGATGAACGTAACAACGAAGACCAGTGCGACCTGAATGATCGAGAATTCCATCTTGCTCCTCCTTTCAAAATGTATGTACGCACTTTGGATATCACGTACAGAATGTCAGGGTTTCACTCCTGACAACGTGGATCACGAGGATTACGAGAAGAGCTTGCTCGTATCCTCAACAGGCGTGCTCGGAACGCGCCTGATCTCCAACTCCACCCCCAATTCCTGCAGCTCTTTAAACGCAGCGACATCCTCGTCGTTAACTGCGACGGAGGTGGCGACTTGGCGCTTTCCTTCCGACATGTGCATGTTGCCGATGTTTACCTTCTTTATAGGCACACCGCCCTTGACGAGCGTAAGCACGTCTTCCGGTGTTTCGGCCACGATGAAAATCTTCTGGCGCGGGCTCGCCTTGCCAATGACGTCGATGGTCTTCTGCAGGGAGAAGAAACGCGTAGCGACGCCGGCGGGCGCGGCCATCTTCATGAGGTTCTGACGCATGGTGTTGGTCGACACGTCGTCGTTGGCGACGAGGATGAGGTTGGAGCCCAGGGTGGAGTTCCACTGGGTCGCGACCTGACCATGAACCAGTCGGTTATCGATGCGGGTAAGAAGAATGTTGGGTTCTGCCATGTTGATCAGCTTCCTTTCGTTGATTGCTGACGACAGTTACTTAATCTCCTGAATCGCGTAACGCGAAACATCTACGACGGCACCGGATCGGACTTTGATCTGGACCTTTTCGCCTTCGATGCCTTTGACGGTTCCGTAGATACCGCCGGCGAAAAGAACCTCCTGACCCGGCTTGAGCTCCGTGTGCAGCTCCTTGAAGTACTTCTGCTTCTTCTTCATGTTGATTTGCGACCAGATGGTGTAAATCAAGCCCATGATGACAAGCAGGCCCAAAAGAGCGACCGAGGAACTCAGAACACTGGCTCCGAAATCGGCCATTAGATGCCGTCCTCGTCGCCGAAGATATCCTCTTCCTCGGCACCAGCGACGGAGGCGACCGTCTGGGCGGTGATGCCCGTCTGGCCAACGGTCACGGCCTGCTCGCCAAGCTCGGCGAGCGTGGCGTTGCCGCGGAGGAACAGAAGCTCAATAACCATGGGAAGGTTAGTTCCAGTCAGAATCTCGACGTTGTCGACATCCTGGGCAATCATCATTGCCTGGTTGAACGGGGTACCACCAAGCAGGTCGGTAAAGACGAGCACGCCATCGCACTCCTCGCGCATGGCGGTAATAGCGGCGCGGAGATCCTCACCGTAGGAAGCAGCCTGGTCGCCCTCAAAAGGAACGACGGTAAAAGCGGGCTGGTCGCCAGCGACCATAGCGATAGCGCTTGCGAGGCCGGGTGCGAACTGTCCATGACCGGTAAGAATAAAGCCAACCATTCAAATTTCCCTTCCGAAGGTGTGTACGATCTGAGTCCGATGATGTTCGGAAGCCAGCGGGCGGACGCCCTTAAAGCTTCTTGGAAAGCGTTCTTTGAAGACCAGTGGTCTCTCAACTGGTAGTAACCACGTGACGTGTTGTTGTCACTATATCATCACAGAAGAGGTCGCTTTCGCTGATTCACGCAGTAAAACGTTTTTGCACCGCTCACGGCGATAAATCGACCGTTTACCGCTCGTTAACACTTCTACCTGCGGTTTTGAAACCGTTTCGAAATACTTTGACGAAAGATCGGAACCTTTTCTGTGTCTAAACAACGCAGGGTGGCCAAAAAAGGCATGTAGAAAAAATGCAGGTCATTGTGAAGATTTGTGAATTGGTCTTTTTGACTTAATACCAGTTAGAACCAGTTTAGAAATTATCGGTGAACGGTAGTTTTCGACCGCTCAGCGGTTATTTCCAATCGTTTGCAGCTCCTTTTCCATATGAATTAGGGAGACCCGATGAAGCACTTGCGCGGTTGCGGGAAATTTCGATACTCGTCCATCCCCCACGTGCCAAACTCTCACTCCCTAAATATGCCATAAGCTCTCGCTATTCGTCTTACAAACATAACTTACTCTAATCTGTAATTGTTTATCGTTTATCATTAAGTATGTTATAAGATTTAAATATCATCCTAGACATTGGTTGGAGGAGCTATGATCCGCTGGAACGTATCCAAATCGAATGAATCCATCAACCGCGAACAGGCAATAGCCGATCTGAGGAAGCTCGCTCACATCTGCAAATGGGCCACAATCTGCACCGCCGTAGCGCTCGCTCTGGGACTTCTCGCAGTCATTGCAATCGAGCTTCTACTCATATTGCCTAGCCTCTCCCAAGGGTTCTGCCTCCAATCCGTAGAGCTTAATGCCGGCGAAGGGCCATCTCTCGCTCTCGTCGGCGCCAATGAACAGACCCCTCTTATGCTTGTCGCGCACGACGGTCATACTGCCATAGGGAGCGCCATGATGACATGCCTTGCGCTTGCCATTGTGCTAAGCGCATACAGGTTTTTCTCCGCCATTGAAAAGGCGGGCAGGCCCTTTGACCTCGAATGCATCCGCATACTACGTCAAGTAGGACATTTGTTCCTTATTGGCGGCGTTGCTGTGAAGCTTCTTGGTGCCATAGTCACGGGGCTGATACTCTCAGGATTTGGCGGCAACTTTACGGATGCGCTTGGCGGCCAGCACCTCGACCTCTCTATGGTCTTTGCAGGCCTGATTATTAGCCTGATTGCCAGCGTCTTCCAGTACGGGTGTATCCTGCAAATACAAGATGACGAGTTGCTCTAGGGGGAATCCATGATTATTCTGCGGCTCGACCGCATGCTCGCCGAACGCAAGATCTCATCCAAAGAGCTTGCGGAACGCGTGGGCATCTCCCAGGTCAATATGTCGCGCATCAAGACGGGCAAGGTTTCTGGCGTGCGCTTTTCAACTCTTGACGCGATATGCCGGGCACTCGACTGCCAACCGGGCGATGTACTGGAATATATGCCTGACGATGAAGCCGATAACCTCTTTGGACTTAAAGATTAATTGAGATTATTTAACTACCGGTACCTCCGACGTAATAAGCCCGCTAGAACGGATATCGTTCTAGCGGGCTTATTCAGATAGTTCGGCTACGCGATCGGTAAGCTCAGGCAGATCTTACGCAAACAGGCCGTAAATGCTGATGTTGGCCTTGGCGTACAGGCTGTTGGCGTACTCGGTCCACTTGGAGCTGGCGCTCGAAGCCTGCGAAGAATACTGCTGGTAAGCGGTGTAATAGGCGGTCATGGCCTGCTTATAGGTGGCGCTATCGGCGGTAAAGGCATCGTCGGCGAAGGCCTTAGCGTAGGTGCTGTCGGCGTCCTTCCAGGTGCCCTTCGAGCTATCCCACTCGTCGCCGGCAAGTTTGATGATGTAGTCGGCGTAGTCCTTGCTCGCAGTCTCCTCGTTGCCGTCAGAAGGCTCGGTCGGAGCGGTCGGCATGCTCGCGGAAGCATCGCCCACCTTCTTCTTGTAGAGCTTCTGCAGCGTCGCGGACTGACGGACGATCTGCTTGGCCTGATCCTTGGACACGCCGTACTGTTTTGCCATGGTCTTGTAGTCGGAGGTGCCGATGGAATCCTCGGCGTACTTCTTCATCTCCTTAGAAGAGACGGTAATGCCCTCGTCCTCGGCAGCATCGAGCAGAATCTTGTTGCGCACGTAGGACAGGATGACATCGGCAGAAGGAGCGGTGTAGTTGCCATCGCTATCCTTGACGGTATCGAGGCTGTACTGGCTCTCGATGGCCTCGCGCGCGGTGATGTCGCTCTTCTTGCCGTTGTAGCTATAGCTTGCCACGGTCGAATCGAGCTGGTCCTCGGTCAGGGTCGACGAGCCGACACCCTTGCCGCCAAAGCCGCCATTGCCAATAAAGAAGCCGACCACGGCAGCGATAACGACGGCAACCACGAAGGCGGCGATCATCGTCTTCTTGTGCTTGGATGCGTGGTCGTCTTCGTCGGAACCCAGGATATCGTCGTCCTCATCTTGGGCCTCGGGCATCAAATTCTCGTCAGCGGCATCCGCGGCAATCTGAGCCTCCAGACGGGCGTCCTCCTCCTCGGCCGTCGTACCGGCAGCAATATGCTCGGCAGACGTGCCGGCGACCAGATCGATCTTCTCGTCCTCGTCACCGTCGGGGCCTTCGCCGCGCTCGATGATCTGGATGCCGTCGATCTCGTCCTTCTCGTCCTTCTTTTGAATCAGACCCATATCAGTTACTCCTTGTTAGGAAACATAGTCCTCAATAGAATACGCCCGACAGAGTGCCGGGCGTATTGATTCTTAGGTTATACGCAAACACTTAAGTACTATTTAGGCATTTGCAGCCTGCATGTCTTAGGCCAGGTGCGCGATAACGGCATCGGCAAAGGCCTGCGTGCCCACGGCCCCCTCGACGGAGCCGGTCTGGGCACGACGCACGTCACCGGTAACCTGCTCGCCCTCGTCGAGCGTGGCAGACACGGCGGCACGGATGCGATTGGCAGCGTCGTTCTCGCCCAGGTGATCGAGCATCATCGCAGCAGAGAGAATCTCGGCCGTGGGGTTGGCGATATCCTGGCCAGCGATATCGGGCGCAGAGCCGTGCGTTGCCTCGAAGATGGCGCACTCGGCACCGATGTTGGAGCCGGGGGCCATGCCTAAGCCGCCTACCAGACCGGCGCACAGGTCGCTCACGATGTCGCCGTACAGGTTGGGCAGCACCAGGACATCGAAGTCGTTGGGGTTCTGGACCAGGCCCATGCAGGTAGCGTCAACGATCTTGTCGTTGAACTCGATATCGGGATAGTTGGCGGCCACCTCGCGCGCCACGCGCAGGAACAGGCCGTCGGTCGCCTTCATGATGTTGGCCTTATGCACGGCCGTCACCTTTTTGCGGCCGCAGCGGCGGGCGTACTCAAAGGCGTACTCCACAATACGGCGGCTCTTGGCGATGGAGATGGGCTTAATTGAAATGGCGGAATCGGCGGCAAAGGTCTTCTGGCCCGAGCGCTCAACGAGCTGCGAGAGCTCCTCGACCTCGGCTGCACCCTCATCGAACTCGATGCCGGCGTAGAGGTCCTCGGTGTTCTCGCGCACGATGACCAGGTCGACGTCGCGGAAGCGCGAGCCGTCGCCCGGCTGCGACAGGCAGGGGCGCACGCAGGCGTACAGGTCAAAATGCTTGCGCAGGGCGACGTTAACGCTGCGGAAACCCGTGCCGACCGGCGTGGTGATGGGACCCTTGATGGCAACCTTGGTCTCGGCGACCGCATCGAGCACGTGCTGGGGCAGCGGCGTGCCAAACTCGTCCATGACGCCGGCACCGGCCTCCTGGACGTTCCAATTGATCTGGACACCGGCGGCCTCGACCACGCGGCGCATGGCCCGCGTAATCTCGGGACCGATACCGTCACCGGGAATCAGGACTACATCGTGCGCCATAATCTGTTACTCCTCGTTTTCGGCGTCGTCAGATTTTTTAACGCTAGCACGCTTCTTCTTTTTGGAGAGATCCAAGTCAAAGCGTTTAACAAGCATTTCGCAAATCTCGCTCGAACGGGCTTTGAGATAGCTACCCTTGCCGTTCTCGGCATCGAACTTAAGGCGCAGCGCGAGCTTCTCGGCGACCTCGGCGTCAATCTCGCCCTGGCCAAACTCGTACAGGCATCCGAGCATATCGCGATACTCAAGGTCGCCGTGGTAGCACTGGATGGCCTCGTCCAGGATGGGCCAAGCCTCGCGCGAACGCTCGACACTCGTGGCGCCCCACACGCACAGCAGGCGGAAGGCGGCATAGCGCAGCGTGGAGGAAATCTCGTCGAACAGCGCGGTCTCGGCGCCCTCAAAGGCGTCCTCCATCTGCTCGGGGCAGGTGGTGGCGAGCGCCGCCAAGGCATCGAGGGCCTCCCAGCGGGTCTGCGCCTCGGGGCGATCGAGCGCCTCGATCAGCGCGGGCACGCAGGGCACGACGCGCTGCGGATCGCGCTCGGCAAGCAGGTGCAGCACGCGGGCGGCAAACTGGCGGATGCGGCGCGTGGGGCAGCCGAGCTCCTGGACCAGGCGGTCGACGGCGTTCTCGTTCTCCTCTGCCAGCTGGAGCTGTGCCAGCTCCTCGTCGGTGAGCTGTTCGTCTTTGTTTTCTGCCATAGTTACCTCTTCTTACTATTTCTTAGCGTGCTTGCCAGCACCCTTGCTGTCATCGGTGACCGAGATGAGCTGTCGGTCGGCCGCACCATTGCGACGCGCACGGCGGCGTTCCTCGGCGTCGCCCGCATCGGCGGCGGCGCGATGGGCCTTGTTGACGTTAAAAACCTCGTCGTGCTTGCGCCACGGGCCGACGGACTCGCCAAAGCTCATCTTAAGACCGGC
The DNA here is from genome assembly GCA_905214615.1 of uncultured bacterium. Classification (GTDB taxonomy): domain Bacteria; phylum Actinomycetota; class Coriobacteriia; order Coriobacteriales; family Coriobacteriaceae; genus Collinsella. The sequence continues at coordinate 23,089 of CAJMMX010000028.1, forward strand.
GATAAAGCCGCCGAGCCAGCCGATCGGCGCAAACTGCACCAGCGGGAACAGCGAGAACACCCAGGTCAGCAGGACGACTGCCGCCGCTCCTGCAAAGTTGGCGATCCAGTAGTCGCGCTTTGTGATGACGCGCTTTTCGCACGCCCACTGGCCGCACAAAAAGCCGATGTAGATCGCAAAGAGAAAGAGCACCAGCGCAAGCACCGCGAATGTCCAGCTCATGGGCGCTACTCCTCGTGATGGTGGCCGCAGCAGCACTCGTGGCCGTCATCATGGCCGTGGCCGCCGCAGCACTCGTGGTCCTCGCCGTGATGGTGGCCGCAACCGCACTCATGCTCGTCGCCGTGCTCGCCGCAACCGCAGCCGTCCTCGTGGGCACCGTGCTCCTCGGGGCGATACTGCGACCAGTCCAGACCGGCGGCGATGGCGTCGGCCTCCTCCTTGTAGAGGACCGCGATGGCCTGGGTACCCAGCTTGGCACCACCGATGGCGTCGAGCATGTCGTAGAGCGTAAAGGCCACGTCGGCGCCGGGCAGCGCGAGCTCGCGGTCATCGGCGTAGGCGAGCGCCAGACGCAGGTCCTTAATGAAGTGCTCGACCATAAAGCCGGGCTTGTAGTCGCCGTCGAGCGCCTTGGGGGCCAGGCTCTCCATGGCGCCGGACTTGCCGGTGCCGCCCAGGATCATCTGGCGGGTCTTCTCCAGGTCAAGGCCGCTCAGCTCGGCAAACGCCAGCGCATCGGCCATACCGACCATGCAGGCGCCCAGCGACACCTGGTTGGCGAGCTTGGCAGCCTGGCCCTTGCCGGCGCCATCGAAGCAGCAGATATTTGCCGCAAAGGTGGCAAGGATGTCGCGGACCGGCGCGATATCGTTCTCGGTGGCGCCCACGATAGCCGTGAGCGTGCCGGCGATAGCACCAGACTCGCCGCCGGTGACGGGGCAGTCAAACGCCATGCGGCCGGAAACCTGGGCGGCCTCGGCAATGTCGCGCGCCAGCTCGGGGGAGCTCGTGGTGAGGTCGATCAGGACCGCGCCGGGTTTAGTGCACGCGAGCAGGCCGTCGCCCGCCAGGTAGAGCTCCTCGACCTCGGAGGGATAGCCCACCATGGTAAAGACGACATCGGCGTTCGCCGCGGCATCGGCCGGCGTATCGGCCCAGACGGCGCCGCGCTCAACGAGCGCTGCGGCCTTGGACTTGGTGCGGTTGTTGACCGAGACGGGATAGCCGGCATCCAGGATGTGGCCGGCGATGGGGGCACCCATGATTCCGGTGCCGATGAATGCGACGGAGAGCTTGTTTGCCATGAAACCTTTCCTTTTGGGTTGGGTGTTGTTACCAGGTTGAATACTCGGTGCCAGCGTTTGGGCTGTGAGTTGGGATCGATTACGGCCGCGTTACTTGCCTACTGACCGCGCACGCGGCGGGCGATGCGGTCGGAAAGCGACGCCTTGTCGGCGCGGGTCTTGCCCCAAAACGCGCAGGCCACCATGCCGGGGCCCACGTGCGAGCCGATGGTGGGACCCACGGAGCTGCGAATGATCGTGACGTCGGCGCAGCCCTCCTCCTTGCGGATGGCGGCTTCGAGCCAGTCGCCGTCCTTTTCGGCATCGGCCGTCATAATGGCGATGGGCATGGTGCGATCGGGCACATAGTTCTCGCGGAACGACTTGAGAATGGACTTGAGCGCCTTCTTGCGACCGCGGTTGACGCCGATCAGCGACAGCGAGCCGGCCAGGTCGTAGGACAGCTCGGGTTTGACGTCGAGCTTTGCCGTGAGCTGTGCCGCCGCGGGCGGAATGCGGCCGCCGGCAGCCAGCGCGTCAAAGCTCTCGAGCGTAAAGTAACCGTGGACATAGGTCTTGGCCTCGTTTGCCCAGTCGACCAGCTGCTTGGCGGTCAGTCCCGCCGAACGCTGGCGCACGGCCTCAAGCGCCAAAAGCTCGCCGGTCGCACAGGGCAGAGCGTTGTCGACCACGTACAGCTCAAAGTTGGGATACTCGGCGCGCACGGCGTCCGCCGCCTGGCACGCGGAGTTGTAGCTCGACGACAGCGCCGAGGTAAAGCACAGGTAGACCGTAGGCGTGCCCTCTTTGGCGCACTCGGTAAAGAACTCGATATAGCGACCGAGCGACACAGCCGAGGTGGACACGCGGGCACCGGCGCGCATGCGGTCGTAGAACTCCTTGGGTGTGATGCTCGACCAGATGTCATCCGTGCGCTCCTCGCCATCGATAATGAAGGGGAAGCCCAGGATATCGACATCGAGGTTCGCGGCGACCTCGGGGCTAAAGTCGCAGCAGGTATCGACGACGATGCGGCAACGGTCAGAATGACCGGCGGATGCGGCCTTGTCCATCAAAGCGACTCCTTACGTAAAAAAGGCGACCACCCGCATGGGATGGCCGCCAACCGTTAACTCATGCAAGTTAACGTATTTTACTCGTCAAGTGTTTCGATGCGGGGCTTGATGATGCCATATCCACCATTCTTACGGTGATACACCACATTGATGAGGCCAGTCGTCGCGTTCTCGAACACGTAGAAGTCGTGGCCCAGCAGATCGGTCTGCACCAGCGCCTGCTCCTCAGTCATCGGGGTGACGTCGATAACCTTCTCGCGGACGAGCAGGTCGTCCTCCTCCTCGGGCAGCAGCAGGTCGGCCAGATCCTCGACGCGCTCGACCGGCGCGACATCCGCGGCGCTGGCACCGCCCTGGCGGTTGTCCACGACCTTGGTCTTGAACTTACGCAGCTGGCGGGTGACCTTATCGGCGGAGAGGTCGATGGCGGCGTACATATCTGCACCGTGCTCGGCAACGCGAATCACCGAACCGCGGGCGCGAACCGTAACCTCGACGATTGCCGGGTTGGGGTTCGAGGGGTTCTTCTCATAGCGAAGTACAACGTCGACCGTCATGGGCTCGATATCGAAAACCTTGAGCGCCTCGCCGATCTTCTCATCCACATGCGCACGCAGAGCATCGGTTACCGTCGTCTTGCGTCCAGAAACCTTGATATCCATACGTGGCTCCAATCTGCCTCGGGGACTTACTGTACTGGCTATGTACCCATTGCCGTGCATTTAATCACGCGGATTCCTAAAGACCCGAATAACGACTGCTTGATACCGCATACCGAAGTCTCGCACTTTTCTGTGGCAAAGTGCGCTATGGAAGAGCGACGGCGACTTTGGTTTTGCACCTAAAAAATGTCTTTGACCTGCTGGTTTTATGGAAACGAAAAAGCCGGGCTCCCCTGTTGGGAGAGCCCGGCGATGCGTGTTGAAACCGTGAAGAGGCGTCCCTCCTAGCGCATAGGAGACGCCACCCCTAGCAATAACTAGCTATTGAGCTTGTTAATGTCGTCGTCGGTGATAGTGCCCTCCTGGCTGGACGATTTATCCTCGGAGGATGCACCATCGCTGCTCGAATCGGAGGATGCGGACTCGCTGGATCCGGTGTCGGTCGGCTGCACGTCGGCGCCCGAGACCGTCTTGGTGGTGAGGTCATAGGGCATCGTGCCGTACCAGACGGAGTGGACCGCCTCGAGCGTGCCATCGACCGTGATACCGTCGAGGGCATCGCTCACGGCACGGCATAGCTCGTCGTTGGCCGCGAGGCCCGCGACGCCGAGCGTCGAGGGCGTCTCGAGCGTGCCGACGTAAGAGACCTGGCTCATCAGGCGCGCAAGGTAGCCGCCGGCCGTGGAGTCGCAGATCACGTAGTCGACCTCGCCGGACTCGAGTGCCTCAAAGCACTCGTTGATGTTGGAGAAGGTCTTTTGGTTGGCCGTGATGCTCTGCTTGGCGAGCGCTTCCTGCGAGGCCGAGGAGGTCTGAACGCCCAGGGTAGCGGTGTTAAGCGTTTCGGTGGAAACGCTCAGCGACTCGCCGTCGCTCGTCTTTCCGAATACTGCCGCAGCGTCGTACAGGCAAGTACCAAGCGTGCTGATGTCATCATCCGTGGAATTGATATCGCCAATGAAGATGTCGGCCTTTTTGTCGCCAAGCACGGAATCAGCAGAAGACGCATCGACGAAGGCAACTTTAAGGCCCATACGGCTTGCAAGGGCGCGGGCAGCGTCGACCGCATACCCCGTGAGCTCGCCGTCGGTGCCCTGCATGGCCTGCGGCGCATCGGAAGTATCGAGGGCGACCGTCAGGGTACCGGGGGTGAACAGGGCATCATCCGACACCGTGGGCGTGACGGTCTCGTACTCGATCTGGTCGATCGTGGGAGTCGTGAACGTAGACAGCGGGTTGAACGCGCATCCGCTCAGACCCAAAACGGCGATGACCGCTGCGGTCCCAGCACCTAACCGAGCCGCGTGCATCAAGCTGCCCCTCACCATGTCCACTACCCTGCCTTCTGTGTCGTATACGATCCGTGCGATGCGCGGAATATCAGATTGTTCCCACCAGCTGACCTGGTATTTGACCCCACACTTGCGCACCGGGGTGTTTGCTCGGGAGGCCGCAGCCACCTTCACGACTGGCCCGCTCGCCCGCGAGGCGGTATTGCCCCAAAGAAAGTAGAACGGACGGTGCGGCTTACATCTAGGACGCGCCATGATCGCGCCGCGCGCACGCGGTCGCTTACGTGGATCCCTTTGACCGCGTCTGTCTTGGACTAGGACGGGCATTTCGTCCGTCCGCAACCACAGCCTGGTAGGAACGTAGCGCATTATAGCTAAGTTCAAGCTAAAGTTTAAGGTTAGGGGCGTCATTCGCATCGCGAGTACAGATTTCGCAGGTCGGAGTGGGCTATTCGTGCCCCTGTGAAGCCCGGAGCTCCCCTATGGGGAGC
>CAJMMX010000029.1 GCA_905214615.1 uncultured bacterium
TGCTGGAAGACCTGCTTGGCCTCGCCCTGCTCGACGATCTTGCCGCCATTCATAACGATGATGTCGTCAGAGATATAGCGGACCGTCTGGATGTCATGGCTGATGAACACCATGGCCAGGCCGAGCTCCTTCTTAAGGTCGGTCAGCAGGTTCAGAATCTGCGCGCGGACCGAAACGTCCAGAGCCGAGGTTGGCTCGTCGGCGATGATGGCATCGGGGTTCAGCGACAGGGCACGGGCAATTGCGACGCGCTGGCGCTGGCCGCCCGAAAGCTGGCCGGGAAGAACCTCGGCGGCGGAGCTGGGCAGACCGGTGAGCTCCAAGAGCTCCTTGACGCGCTTCTTCTGCTCGGCCTCGGTACCCAGGTTGTGGACGCGCATGGGGTCGAGCAGTTGCTCGCGAACGACCATGCGGGGGTTGAGTGCCGTGGCCGGGTTCTGGAACACGACCGAGATGACGCGACCCATGTGGCGACGGTCCTCGGCGGTACGTTTGGTAACGTCCTTGCCCTTAAAGTAGACCTTGCCGCTCGTGGGGGCCTGCAGGCCGCACATGACGTTGGCGGTGGTGGACTTACCGCAACCGGACTCGCCGACGATGCCGATCGTCTGACCGGGCATGAGCCTAATCGTTACACCCTGGACGGCGTGAACCAGGTTGGGGTGCAGAATCGAGCCGGTACGGGTCCTAAAGGTGACGTGGACGTCATCAAGGAAGATGATCGGCTCGACGCCGTTGACTGCGGTCTCGCTCATCTACATCACCTCCGCGTGAGGGGTCAAACCATTTGCCTTGAGCACCTCGTCGGGGAGCTCGGAATAGAAGTGCTCGGTGCCGGGCACGCGCTTGAAGACCGGACGGGTGTCCAGGCCAATGCGCGGATGGCTCGAGCGGGGCGCGAAGCGATCGCCCTTGGGGAAATCGCGCGGGCTCGGAACGGCGCCGGGCACCTGGTGCAGACGGCCCGAACCGCTCTCGATGGACAGAACGGAGCCCAGAAGACCGCGGGTGTACTCGTGGATCGGGTTAGCGAGCAGCTCCTTGGTGGGCGCCTGCTCGATAACCTGACCGGCGTACATAACCGTGATGTTATGGGCGACCTCGGCGACCAGCGCCAAGTCATGCGAGACGAAGATCATGGCAAAGCCGAGCTTGGCCTGAAGGTCGTTGAGCAGCTTGATGACCTGCTTCTGGACGGTAACGTCCAGAGCGGTCGTGGGCTCGTCGCAGATGACCAGCTTGGGGTCGCGGGTAAGGGCCATAGCGATCAGGACACGCTGACGCTGGCCACCGGAAAGCTCATGCGGGTAGCTCTCGAGCGTACGCTTGGGGTCGAGGCCCACGAGCTCCAGGAGTTCCTCGGCGCTGCGGGTGCCGCCGCGCTTGGTGAGCTGCTTCATCTGGGCAGAGATGAGCATGGAGGGGTTGAGCGAGGACAGGGCGTCCTGATAGACCATAGCGATATCGGTACCGCGCAGGCCGAACCACTCCTTCTTGCTCATCTTGAGCAGGTCGCGGCCCTCCCAGAGGACCTCGCCGGAAAGGTGCTCGTCATCGTCGGTCAGGCCCATGATGGCCAGCGTGGTGATGGACTTACCGCAACCGGACTCGCCCACCAGGCCCATGGTCTGACCAGGACGGACGTCAAAGTTGACATGGTCGACGACGTTGATATCGCCGTGATGCTCAAACTGAATGCAGAAGTCACGGACCGAGAGAATCGGTTCGACAGACTCGTCGGGCACATGGCGATCGTCACGCTTGAGCTCGACATCGCGCAGGGCGCCAAGGCGAGCGGAGAGGGACTGGGCCTGCTCCTTGTAGGCGCGAACGGGGTCGGAGACCAGCAGGTCGGCCTCGCGACGCTTGGAGGAATCGGTCGGATCCAGGGCGGCGGAGGGAGCAGCGGCCATGGCGTCGGTAATGCCCTCGGAGAGGATGTTGAGCGCCAGGCAGGTGATCATGATGGCCAGGCCCGGGAACAGCGCCTGCCACCAACGGCCGGCGAGCACGCCGCCGCGGGCGTCGGCGAGGATGTTGCCCCAGGTAGCGGTGGGCTCCTGGATACCAGCGCCGATGAAGGTCAGCGAGGCCTCGAAGATGATGGCGTCGGCGACCAGGGTAACGGTGAAGACCATGATCGGGGCGATGCAGTTACGCAGAACATGCTTGATCAAAATCCACGGAGCCTTGGCGCCGGAAACGATGACCGCGCGGACATAGTCCTCGCCGTACTCGGACACGATGTTGGCGCGCACGATACGGGCAATCTGCGGAGTGTACATAAAGCCGATGGCGAAGATGATCGACGGCACGGAGTTGCCCAGGATGGAGACGAAGACGGCCGCGAGGGCGATGCCCGGGATGGACATGATGATGTCCAGGATACGCATGATCGTCTCGGAAACGGCCTTGCGCGAAACCGCCGCAAGGGCGCCCACGACCGAGCCGCAGACCAGAGCCATGGCAGTGGCGCCAAAGCCGATAATCAGCGAGTAACGACCACCGTAGAGCATACGCGACAGAATATCGCGACCCTTATCGTCGGTACCGAAGATAAATCCGTTGCCGGGAGCCTGGCGAGCCGTAAAGATCTCGACCGGGCTATAGGGGGCAAGAAGGGGCGCCAGAATCGCAGTCAGGGCGACCAGCACCAGCACGACGGCGGCAATCTTAGAAGACAGCGTCATCTTCTTCCAGCCACCGAGCTTGAGCCCCTTGGAGGCAGCCTTCTCGAGCTGCTCGGTTTGCTTCTCTCGAATCTTTACCATAATCTACACCGTCCTGATGCGCGGGTTGATGAGCAGGTAGAGCATGTCAACCACGATGTTGATGATGATGAAGGCAAGAGCAACGACGATAACGACGCCCTGAACCAGGTTCGCCTCGTTGCCCTGAACGCCCTGCAGAATCGCGGTGCCCATGCCGGGGAGGTTGAAGATAACCTCGATGACGACGGCGCCGCCCATGAGGTAACCGATCTTAAGACCGAGGGTGGTGACCGGGGTGATCAGCGCATTGCGAAGAACGTTGATACCGACGACGACCTTCTCGGGAACGCCGGCACCGCGAGCCATACGGACATAGTCCTTGTCGAGCTCCTCGACCATGGCGGTACGCACGATACGAGTCATCTGGCCCGTCAGCGGAAATGCCAAGGCGATGGCGGGCATAATCATGCGGCCCAGATAACCAGCCGGATTCGTGGTGAAGTGAGGCAGAGCACCCGATGCCGGGAGCACCTTAAGGTAGGAAGAGAACAGCAGGATCAACAGAACGGCAAGCCAGAACGACGGGGTTGCCAAGCCGGCGATGGAAAAGACGCGGATCACTTGGTCCGGCCATTTGTCGCGATACAGTGCCGCGATGACGCCGAGTAAAAACGAAACGACCGCACCGATGGCAAGGCCGATGAAGGTCAGCTGCATCGTGACGGGCAGGGCCGTGGAGATGCGCTTGGCAACGGAGTTGCGAGCAGCACCATAGGTGCCCATGTCGCCATGGATCAAATCGCCCATATAGCGCACGTAGCGCACGGGCCAGGGGTCGTCCAGACCATACTTCTCATGGTACTCGGCAACCGCCTCGGGCGAGGCACCGTCACCCAACGCCGTGTAGGCGGGGTCGGTCTTGGAGAACGACATAAGGAAGAACACCAGGACGGTGACGCCCAATGCCATGATCGGCAGCGCCACAAGACGCCTTCCAATCAAACGTAGCAAGTTGTTCACGTTCTCTCCCCTTTCTTTTGTCGGTAGGACCAACTGGTATATGAGTACGGATACTCATTACAAGACCCGAGCGACATCGTTGCCGCCCGGGTCTTTGTTTCAACTATGAGGATACGGTCCCAACGACCGACATCCTGCATACAGACTCAAGCGAGTCTTACGCCTTGACGGTCGCAACGCCCCTGAAGGACATACTCGTCGTACCGATGCCCTTGAAGCCATCGAGGGCCTCTCCGTTGGGCGCAGTGGACGGATCGTCCCAGGAAGCGGAGACGGTCTTGACGTGGACAACGGGGTACAGAACGGCATTGTCGGCAATGATGTCGAAGCACTCGTTCCACTTCTTCTGCTGCTCGTCGCCCTCGGCGGCAAGAGCCTCGTCCATGAGACCGTGGAGCTTCTGCCACTCAGCGGACTCCTTCCACGGGCAACGGGTCTGCATCCAGACGTTGTCGCCGTACCACCAGTTGAGCAGCAGGTCGGGGTCGGCACCGAAGCAGGAAGGATCGCCAGGGGCAAGGAGGATATCGTAGGCCTCGCCGCCGTCGATGGCAGCGTAGGTGGCCGGCGAGGTATCGGTCTGGATGGTCACATCGAAGCCGAGAGCGTCGAGGTCGTTCTTGACCTGGGCGGCCATGCCCTTAATCTGCTCGTTGTCGGTGGTGCGCAGGGTGATGGCACCCGGGGTGATGCCAGACTCCTCGATGAGCTTCTTAGCCTTCTTGGCGTCGGTCTTGTACACCGTGGAAGCCTCATGATAGTTGGTGAAGCTCTTGGGCAGGTAGCAGCTGGCAGCGGTGGCAAGGCCGGCGAAGGTGTTGCTGACCATCTTCTCGGTGTCGAGCGCATACATGACAGCCTGACGGACCTTGACGTTGTTCCAAGGCTCCTTGGCGACGTTGAACATGATGAAGCGGGTGCCGAAACCCTGAACGTTATCGATCTTGCAGCCGGCGCTCTCGAGCTGGTCGACGGCGTCAGCGGTAACGAGCTCCATAACGAGCGTGGAGCCCTCCTGCTGAGCGGTAACGCGAGCGGTGGGGTCGGTCAGGATGCTGTACTGGATCTTCTTATCCTCGGCAGCATACTCACCGTTGTACTCGGGGTTGGGAACCAGGGTGATCTCGGTATCGGAGATAGAGTCGTACATCCAGGGGCCGGAGCCGATCGGCTGCTTGGCGCGATCCTCCTCGGTCTGGGTGGCCGGGGTAACGCGGACGATGGCCAGACGATCCTTGAGCAGGGAGAAGTTGGGGACCTTGGTCTTGACCGTCACGGTGCTGGCGTCCTTGGCCTCGATGGACTCGAAGGGCTGGAAGAACGGAGCATAGGTAGCGGAAGCGGCGCAAGCGGTGTAGGAGGCAACGACATCGTCAGCGGTGACCTCGGTGCCATCGGAAAACTTGGCGCCCTTGCGGATGGTGACCTCGAAAGTGGTGTCGTCCACAGACTTGGGATCGTCGGTGGCGAGCTCGTTGAAGGTGCTGTAGTCGTGGTAATCGATGCCGTAGAGGCCCTCGACGACGTGCCAGTTAGCACCCAGGCCCACAGCGGAGCCGGTGCTGGCGGGATCGAAGCTGGACGGAGCGTAAGCGGAACCAGCGGTGATCACGCCGCCGCCACGGTTGGCGGAATCGGTGGAACCGGAAGCGGAACCCTCGTCGTTGGAGCTGCCACCGCAGCCGGTGAGACCAAGCCCTGCGACAGCAGCGACGCTGCCGGTGAGGCCGAGGAACGAACGCCTGGACATACCCTTGTTGATGATGGCCATGTCTTCTCCTATCAATAGAGAATCTTACCCGGGAGCACCTAGACGTGCCCCCGCGCAACTTGCGGACGATATATACCTTACCTACCGACGAACCCAACTGAGGTGCCGCGCTCGGCGACCGATACATACATACGCTTGAACGGTATTTACTACCGTTCACCGAATTCATTGACAAACGATTCGCCAGACAGTATGTATCGACGAGGTGAGATATCAGTCTTCGTCAACCCGCAGGATAGCAGGGTTGTTCACCATGGCTAGTCAAACGTTTTAGCGTTAATTAAACCCGAAATCGGCTGGTAATCGCCGTGAAATAAATGATTGAAAATCACGCAATCATGTATATCAGTTGTTTAGAGGCGTGTTTAGTTTTCGGATTGCTTTGCCGCCGCCTCGGCGCGCTCGGCATTCCATGCAACGAGCGCCTCGTGAACCGCTTTGGCGACATCGGCAGGAATGCCTCGAACTTCCGCGATCTCTTGCTCGCTCGCCGCGCGCAAACGCTTCATCGAGCCAAAATGGCGCATAAGGGCACGTTTTCTGGTGGGTCCCACGCCTGGAACGTCATCGAGTACCGAAACCGTCATGGCTTTATCGCGCAATTCGCGATGGAACGTGATGGCAAAACGGTGCGATTCATCGCGCACCTGTTTAATTAGATAGAGCGACGCGGACCCGGTCGGCAGCACGACTGGAGTCTCGTCCCAAGGCACGAAAACCTCCTCATCGGCCTTTGCCAAGCCACAAACTGGTATATCGAGCCCAAGAGCCTCAAGTTGCTTGATCGCAGCGGTCAATTGCGGCTTACCGCCATCGACAACGAGCAAATCGGGGCGCGAGCCAAAGCGCTCGTCGGCCATACGCTCGGGAGCATAACGTCGTCCCAAAACCTCGGACATCGACACGAAGTCGTTTGCCTCGTCCAATTCGGCCTGAATTTTAAAACGACGATACTGACTCTTGTCGGCGCGCCCGTTGGTAAACACCACCATCGAGGCGACCGTGAAGGTGCCATGCAGTGTAGAGATATCGAAGCACTCGATACGCAACGGCGGCGATGGCAGCGCCAACGCACTTTCGAGCTCCAGGAGCGCTTGATTGGTGCGGTCGTCAGCGTACCCCGTTCGCATCATGTAGCGCATGAGAGCATGGCGCGCATTTTTGGATGCCATATCGAGCAGACGGTGCTTTTCGCCACGCTGCGGCCTATGGAGATGGCAGGAACGCTCACGCTTGCCCGCAAGCCACTCCCCCAGCGCCTCCGCATCCTCAAGCTCGACGGAAAGGTTGACCTCAGCTGGAATATCAGCCGTCTCGTCGTAATAGCGCTTAAGAAAGCCCGACTGGAGCTCTTCCTCGTCAACATCAAGACCCTTGTCGAGAATGAACTCGCAGGTGCGAACTGTTCGGCCCTCGCGAACGACGAAGACGCAAGCGGCGGAGATGGTCTCCTCGCGATAGAAACCGATGACATCGATATCGACACTGGAGGGAAAAACGACTTGCTGACGATCGTCCAGACCCCTGATGACCTCCAAACGACGTTTGACGCGTGCCGCGCGCTCAAAGTCGAGCGCCTCAGCGGCATCCGTCATCTCGGAGGTCAGCTCATCGACGACATCCTTGCGATGGCCCGACAAAAAGCGCTCGACACGCTTGACGTTCTTGGCATAGTCTGCCGGGGAAATCGCGCCGACACACGCACCCGGGCCGCGCCCGACATGGTAGTCAAAGCAGGGGCGCCCGTTTTGCGCGCAAATCATATTGACGATGTCTTCCTCGCCCTTGTGGGACTCGACGATACGGCGACAACGACGCCACTCCGCACAGGATGCGGAGCAGATGGGGATAACCTTGCGCAGCGTATCTATCGTCTCACGTGCCGCGCGGCTATCGGTATAAGGTCCAAAATAGCGCGTTCCCGGCTTATGACGCTCACGCGTGTATTTGATAGCGGGATACAGGTCGCCCTTTGTAATGGCGATAAAGGGGTAGCTCTTGTCATCCTTGAGGTCGACGTTAAAGTACGGATGGTACTGACCAATCAAATTGCGCTCGAGCACCAACGCCTCGTGCTCGGTCTCCACCACGATATAGTCAAAGCTCGCCACCAGCTGCATCATAAGCGGGATCTTCTGGCGCTCGTCCTGCAGCGTCACGTACTGACGCATACGGGCGCGCAGGTTTTTCGCCTTGCCCACGTAGATGACATCGCCCTTGGCGTCTTTCCAAAGGTAGCAGCCGGGCTGCGTGGGAACGCGCGAAACCTGCTCGGCAAGCGTTGGAATGTTGTCGTGACCGGCCACGCGCACCTACTTGCGACGAATCAGCGCCGAAACCTCGGGCATCTTAAGGACGACGGCAAGGCCAAAGGTAACAGCAAGCGAGACGACACCCGCAACGCAAACGTAGCCAAGAGTAATCAGAATCGAGCCGCCAAGTGCCCCGACAAAGTGCTCAAGCGCCCACATGACGCCGGCGCCTGCGGCAGCACCCAGGCCACCGAACAAAAGGCCAAAGAAACCGCCATGCAGGATAGATTTAACCTGAAGACCACGCAGACGACGACGCAGCCACCACAGCGAGCAACCGACCAAGATCACGTAGTCGACGACATACGAAAGCGCGATTGCCGGCATACCGAAGCCCAGCACAACGCCAAACAGCAGAACCGAGCCGGCCTGGCCGATGGCGGAATACAGACAATAGCGGCTATAGGGCTTCATGTCGAGCAAGGCAGAGAAGCTCTTCTGCATCAGCACGACCACGCCGTAGAGCGGCAGGGAAAGTGCCAGGTAGATAAGGAACTCCGACACCAGCGCCACACCGGACTCATCGAACTTGCCAGCGCAGTAGATCATGTTGAGCGGACGCGCGAAGACAATCAGGTACAGCGCGAATGGAATCAGGAAGAACAGCATCTGGGCGACGCCACGCGAAATGCCCGTGCGGACGCTGTCGTAATCCTTCTCCTGTGCGTCGTGAGAGAGCTCGGTATAGAGCGCCGTCGAAAGCGAGGCGGCAATCAGCGCGTAGGGCAGCGTGTACCACAGGCGCGCATAGGCGATGACGGAAGGGCCAGTCTCGGGCTGGACCACCAGCGCGGCAGCGTTGGTGATAGAAGTCGAGACAAACATGCACACCGTGGCGAGCAGCGTCGGGATACCGAGCGCAATCGTCTGGCGCAGCGCGGGGTCCTTAAAGTCGATATGGATATGGGGATGCACGCCGTGCTTGCCAAGCGCGGGAATCTGACATGCCATCTGAACAAAGACACCGAGGGTCGTACCGGCCGCAATCAAGATGATGCCGGCACGTTCGCCAAACTGTGCGGACACGGGCGCAAAACCCATAAAGCTCGCAATGACGATCACATTGTTGAGGACCGGGGCAAACGTCGACCAGAAGTAGTCGCGGTGTGCGTTGAGAACGCCCGAGAACACCGAACCCAAACCATAAAACAGAATCTGGATGGCAAAGAAACGGAACATGAACGCAGCGGTATCCATGCTGCCGCCGTCACCCGAAAGGAACGATTGCGTCCAGATAAAGCCCGGGGCGAACACGGTCCCCAGCAACGAAATGCCACCCAGCACCAAAAGCAGAATGCCGAGCAGGTTGCCCACGTACTCGTTAGAGGCCTCGCGACCCTGCTCACGCCTCACGCCCATGTACACGGGCAAAAACGCCGTCACGAGCATGCCGCCCATCACGAGTTCGTAGAGCATATTGGGCAGGTTGTTGGCGACCTGATAGGAGGACGAGAGTAGCGACATGCCGATAGCGGCCGCCATTGCCCACGTGCGGATAAAACCAGTGACGCGAGACACGATGGTCAGGATGGCCATAAGCCCGGCGGAACGACCAACCGTGGAGTAGTCCGACGAGCCCATGTCGTCAGTGTCATCTCGCGATGAAGAAGCTTCGGATGAGGGTGTCTGAGGCGCAGATTCTTCTGCAAAATGAGCTCCGCGCTTCAATTCTTCCTGCGGCATCGCTCAGTCCTCTCTCGTAATCGCGGCAACTGTCGCCCCGCAAAATGCAATTAAATCATCAGGTGCAAGCTCGAGCTGATAACCACGCTTGCCTCCCGAAATAAAAATGGTATCCCAAAGGACACATGTCTCATCAATGAGCGTCCGGTAGCGTTTTTTCATACCGACCGGACTGCAGCCGCCGCGAACGTAGCCAGTCGCCGCAAGCAAATCCTTCACATGCATCATGGCCAAGGACTTCTCCCCCGCGGCACGCGCCGCGGACTTTAGATCGAGCTCGTCGGCAACAGGGATGCAGCACACGACGTGGTCGTTGGACGGCGTCACGCAGACCAAGGTCTTAAATCCTTGACCGGGCTCCTCGCCAAGCTGCTCCGAAATCGCGACCCCCAGGCCCGCCGACTCATCACCATCGTCTTCGTACGTATGTAGAACATAGGAAATGCCGGCGCTTTCCAGCTCGCGCATCGCATTGGTTTTTGGCGTCTTTACAGCCTTTGCCATGGCATATCCTTTCCCTCGCATTCGGACGCAAGGATTAAGTATATGTCCAATTCGGCTGCATACGTCACTTCGACACAGCAAGCGCCATCGAATCACAAGGAGTCGATGGCGCCCATAAACTGAATCGCCTATTTATTGAGCATCAAGTTGAGCCTGACGCTCCCGGTCACGCCTGAGCAACGGCGCCAAAAACTTGCCCGTATAACTCTGCGGACAGTCCGCAACCTGCTCCGGTGTGCCCGAAACCACGACGGTTCCGCCGCCGTTACCGCCCTCGGGGCCCATATCGATCAGACGGTCGGCAACCTTGATGACATCAAGATTGTGTTCAATCACCAGCACCGTGTTGCCCGCATCGACCAAGCGCTGCAGCACATCGAGCAGCTGGCGGACGTCCTCAAAATGAAGGCCGGTCGTCGGCTCATCCAAAATATAGAACGTCTTGCCCGTCTGGCGTCGATGAAGCTCCTTGGCGAGCTTCACACGCTGCGCCTCGCCGCCCGAGAGCGTCGTAGCGGGCTGGCCCAGGCTCACGTAGCCCAAGCCTACATCGTACAGCGTCTGGAGCTTGCGCTTAATCTGCGGGATATTCCCAAAGAAGGCCAGTGCCTCGGTGACGCTCATGTCGAGCACGTCCGAGATGGTCTTACCACGGTAGGTGACCTCAAGCGTCTCGCGGTTATAGCGTTTGCCGCCGCAGACCTCACAGGGGACATAGATATCGGGAAGGAAGTGCATCTCGATCTTAATTTGTCCGTCGCCCTTGCATGCTTCGCAGCGACCGCCGCTCACGTTAAAGGAGAAACGTCCCGGCGAGTAGCCACGCGCCTTCGACTCCGGCGTACTCGCAAACAGCGCGCGAAGATCATCCCACAGGCCAATGTACGTAGCAGGGTTGGAACGCGGCGTGCGGCCAATCGGCGACTGGTCGATATCGATAACCTTATCGATACACTCGATGCCCTCGATTTTCTTATACGGACCCACAGGGCGCGTCGAACGGTGAATGGCATTCGTAAGGGCAGGTGCGATAGTGTCGGTAACCAGGGAGCTCTTACCCGATCCCGACACGCCGGTAACGACCGTAAGCGTACCGAACTCAATCTTGGCGGTAACGTTTTTGAGGTTGTTGGCGCGGGCGCCCGTGATCTTAAGGCAGCCGCGACCGGGCTTGCGGCGTTCATCGGGAACCCGGATCATTCGTTTGCCGGTCAGATAAGCGCCCGTCATCGACTCGGGACACGCCATGATATCGGCAGGCGTTCCCGCCGCGACTACGTGTCCGCCGTTCACGCCCGCGCCGGGGCCCATGTCGATCACATAGTCGGCAGCACGAATCGTATCCTCATCATGCTCGACGACGATGACGGTATTGCCGATATCGCGTAGGCGCTCAAGCGTCTTGATCAGGCGCTCGTTATCGCGCTGATGGAGGCCAATCGATGGCTCGTCCAAAATGTACAGCACACCCATGAGGCCGGCGCCGATCTGCGTTGCCAGGCGAATGCGCTGGGCCTCGCCTCCGGAAAGCGTCGCCGAGGCACGATCGAGGGTCAGATAGTCGAGTCCGACATCGACCAGAAAACGCAAGCGCTCCAGGATTTCCTTGACGATGCGCCCACCGATAAATTGTTGGCGCTCGGTAAGCTCCAAGCCCTCAAAAAACTCGAGCGACTCGCGGCACGATAGGCAGCAGACCTCGTAAATGGACTTACCGCCTACGGTAACGGCGAGCATCTCGGGGCGCAGACGAGCACCATGGCAACTCGAGCACGGCTCCTCGCGGATGTACTTCTCCAAGCGCGCCTTGGTGTTCTCATTCGTCGTCTCGGTATAGCGCTCGTACAGGATATTGCGCACGCCCGAAAACTTGGTGTCCCACTGGCTGCGGCGCCCATCGAGCTTTTGATAGTCGACCGAAATCTTCTGGTCGCCCATGCCGTCTAAAAACGCGCGACGCACCCGCGGAGGCAGATCCTCCCACGGCGTATCGACGCTCACCTTAAAGTGTTTGCAGACCGCAGCGAAAATCTGCGGATAGTAGTTAGAGTTGCCAAACAGGCTGCCAAAAACCCCGTCGGCGATCGACTTCGAGGGGTCTTCGATTAGGGCCTCGGCATCGACCGTCTTCTTAAAGCCCAGGCCATCGCACTCTGGGCACGCGCCATAGGGCGCGTTGAACGAGAAATCACGCGGCTGCAGGTCATCGATGGAGTGTCCATGCTCCGGGCACGCTAACGCCAGCGAATACTCCAGCAACTCGCCTTCGGTCCCCTCGGGAGCGTCGCGGTCGGGCAGCAAGTATACGTTCACATTGCCGTGCGCTAGCGCAGTCGCCTGTTCAACGGACTCGGCAATACGGCCCAGCGAGTTCTCACGGATCACGATGCGGTCGACCACGACCTCGATATCGTGCTTGAATTTCTTATCCAAATCGATAGGGTCATCAAGCGAGCGAACCTCGCCGTCGACACGCACGCGGCTAAAGCCCTCGGCGCGAAGGTCCTCAAACAGCTTGGCGTACTCGCCTTTTCGCCCGCGCACTACCGGTGCCAGCACAAACGCGCGGCGGCCCTCCCCCGCCGCCAAGACCTTGTCGGCAACCTGGTCGGTCGTCTGGCGCTCAATGACGCGGCCGCATTCGGGACAGTGCGGGGTGCCCACACGGGCGAACAGCAGGCGCAGATAGTCATAAATCTCGGTTACGGTGCCAACCGTCGAGCGAGGGTTTTTAGACGTCGTCTTTTGGTCGATCGACACCGCCGGCGAAAGGCCGTCGATTGAATCCAAGTCGGGTTTGTCCATCTGTCCCAAGAACTGGCGCGCATAGCTCGAAAGACTCTCGACGTATCGACGCTGGCCCTCGGCATAGATAGTGTCAAATGCCAGCGAACTCTTGCCCGAGCCAGAAAGACCGGTAATGACCACGAGTTGGTCACGCGGAATGGAAACATCGATATCACGGAGGTTGTGCTCACGGGCGCCGCGAATAACGATAGAAGAATCAGACATGGAAGCTCCTTGCCTCCTATTGCATCGAATCATACTGCCGATGAGTTTAGCGCACTCGACGCGCACAGATGTTCGTAATACAAGATTCGCAGACCTTTAGCTTTGCGTATCGGGCGCTTTGTTTCTCGAAATGCCGTGGAAAGGTTACAGTAATCTAATGCTGAACTTAATTTGCTGTACCAGAGGAACGTCCATGACCGAAGATATCCCCCTTGAAATCACTTCGAGCGACATGGCCAATCTGCCCATATTCATCGCCGTCCTTATCGTGGCCGCCGTCGTCGTGCGCGTGTATTTTTCAATCAAACGCAACGAAAAGCCACCCATTGCCCGCGTCTTTTGGTGCGCGACGCTCCTCGTCCCGCTCGGCGTGGTAGCTGCATGGATTACGAATCAATTGCTCGTAAATGAGGGCAGCTCCCTATGGATCCTTTCTTATTCGGCGCTCGGTGCTGTCGCCGTCATGCTTCTTGTCGAGCCCTTGGTTTCGGGACTTATCGACCAAACCGACCTTGCGACGGGAACGGTTGCCTGTATTTGCCGTGACATCCTTGTCATCGCCGCTGTTTCAGCGCTCTCGTTCGTTTCACTCGAAATTGCCTGCAACGAAACGTTCTATCGCATTCCCGCCAACTCATTCGGGTTTTCCGTCGGGCTGCTCGCGACGGTTCTGCTCTCCCTTTATTTGCTGGGACAGCGTCATGGAGGCGTCATGGCTCTCGTGCCCGTCGTCTGCTGCATCCTTGGCATTGCCGAGCACTTCGTCATAACGTTTAAAGGCGAAGCCATCCTGCCAAGCGATATCTTGGCCCTTGGCACCGCAATGGAAGTCAGCGAGGGATACGAGTTTACCTTTACCGCCGGAATCGTAACCTCTCTCGCCCTGCTGGAGATTTCCCTGGGGCTTCTTTCGCTCATCCGACCGCGAAAGCTCCGTACGCCCACCCATGTCTTCCCCGCTATCGCCGCTAACCTCTGTGCTTTTCTGCTAGTGACCGTTGTGGGGCTCTCAGGCTTTTCCAACATCGACTTGGAGCAGGCGCTGGATTTTGGATTTGACCGTTGGCAGCCCATCACCACGTATGCGTCTCAGGGTTTTATCACTTCGTTCACCGAAATGGTCAACGAGTTGCCCATTGAGAAGCCCGAAGACTATACGCCCGATGAGGCGCAGAGCATCGAGCAGGAGCTCGCCGCCGTCTACGACAGCACATATGGCTCGAGCGAACAGCGCGCGGCGGCCGTTGCCCAGTTCAATGAAATCAAGCCGACGATTGTTGCCGTCATGAACGAGAGTTTTAGCGACCTTTCGTGCTTTGAGCAGCTCCAGGCGGCCGGGTACTCCGGCCCCGCATTCTACAACTCGCTTCCCGACACACTTGTTCGCGGCACCATGCTCGCTTCGGTCGCCGGTGGCGGAACGGCAAACTCCGAATTCGAATTTTTGACCGGAGCGACAACGGCCTTTGTCGGATTAGGCAAGATCCCCTATCAGCTGTATCAGATGAATGGCGTAAACAGCCTGGCAAAGGACCTTAAAGAGCTTGGGTATACCACTACCGCTATGCACCCGCAAAACCCCGTCAACTACCATCGAGATAAAATCTATCAGCAGCTGGGC
Organism: uncultured bacterium; assembly: GCA_905214615.1. GTDB lineage: Bacteria > Actinomycetota > Coriobacteriia > Coriobacteriales > Coriobacteriaceae > Collinsella. The sequence goes on from CAJMMX010000029.1 coordinate 14,635, forward strand.
TTTGGAGACTTTCTTTCAATCGGCGATTTCGAAGGTGCGCCCTATTACCATGCCGGCGTATGCGACTACGCCACCTACGACAAGATACTCGACCTGCTTAGAACCGACGAAGCGCCGCAGTTCATCTTTGACGTCACGATGCAAAATCACGGCGGCTACGACTATGGCACCGTTCCCGCCGAAGAGCTGACAAACTATTGGGTCGAGGGAGCCAGCGAAGGCGCCAACAGCGCGCTCAACACCTATCTCACCTGCATCAACGCATCCGACCGGGACCTCGAGTACTTTATCAACGAGCTCCGCAACATCGGCAGACCGGTTGTTCTTGTCTTTTTTGGCGACCATCAGCCGAGCGCCGCAACGACTCTCAACGACGAGCTGTACCCTCAGGAAGATACGGCAAGCCACGCTTTCCGTATCTATCAGTCGACATATCTCGTCTGGGCTAACTATGAGATCGCCGGCAATACCGAGCTCAACGTCTACGACACCGTCGGGGCAAACGAGATTGCAGCCATTACCCTTAATAAGATCGGCGCCCCGCTCACCAATTACCAAAAGGCCCTGCTTGCGACAAGGTCAGATGTGCCCACCATCAATGTCGCCGGCTATCTCGGTGCCGACGGGCTGCGCTACGACTTGGAATCGGAAGACAGCCCCTACGCCTCGACGATCGACAAGCTGCAGCGCATGCAATACCTCGAGTTCGCCAGCAAAGTTCAGTAAGCCCGCCCATTCGCTTGGGCCCATCGTATTGCAAGCACGCTCGGCCCAAACGCATCGCAAATGACTCCCGCTCGCAAACGAGGGTACAATGACGCTCGTGTCACATCGCGGGGCCCCGGCCCCAGCATATACAAAGGAGTCATACATGGGTTGCGAACACGCACAGGCCGCCGGCGGACAAACGTCGCCGTCGCAATTTGAGGAGAACACGCTGTCCGAGGTCAAGCGCGTCATCGCCGTGCTTTCCGGCAAGGGCGGTGTCGGCAAGTCATTTGTCACCGGTGCCATCGCCACCGAGCTTGCCCGTCACGGCCACAAGGTCGGCGTCCTCGATGCCGACATCACCGGTCCCTCTATCCCCAAGATGTTCGGTATGAGTGGACGCCACGTCCATGCCCTTGGCAACCTTATGCTGCCCGAAATCTCCGAGCACGGCGTCAAGGTCATGAGCTCCAACCTGCTGCTCCAAAACGAGACCGACCCCGTCCTTTGGCGCGGTCCGGTCATCGCAGGCGCCATTAGGCAGTTCTGGAGCGAGACCTCGTGGGGCCCCATCGACTACCTGCTGGTCGACATGCCTCCGGGAACAGGCGACGTCGCGCTCACCGTCTTCCAGTCGCTGCCGGTCGACGGCATCGTCATCGTCACGAGCCCGCAGGATCTGGTCTCGATGATCGTCGCCAAGGCGGTCAACATGGCCGAGAAGATGAACGTCCCCATTCTGGGCATTGTCGAGAACATGAGCTATATTGAGTGCCCCGACTGCGGCAAGAAGATCGAGGTCTTTGGCAAGAGCAAGCTCCCCGAGGTCGCAGAGCGCTATAACCTCGACATCTTGGGCCAGCTTCCCATTAATCCGGCACTCGCCGAGGCCTGCGATAAGGGCGAGGTCGAGACCGCGCTGCCCGATGGCATGTTGCCCAAGGCGGTCTCTGCCGTCGAGGCTATTACCCCGCACGAGACCGACGAGGCCTAAGTGAACGCGAGCGCCCTCTATGACGTCTTGGTAATCGGCGGCGGGGCTTCAGGCCTCGCCGCCGCCATTACGGCCGCACGCGCTGGCAAAAGCGTCTGCATCGTTGAGCGCGATGTCGCCTGCGGCCTTAAGCTCCTTGCGACCGGTAACGGCCGCTGCAACCTCTCCAACGAATCGATCGATCCTCAGCGGTATAACCACCCAGCATTCGTCACATCCGTCATGGGCCCCCAGCCCGAACAAGAGCTTATGGGTTTCTTCTCCTCGCTGGGCATCATGACAACCTCCGAGGAAGGCCGGCTGTACCCGCGCTCCCTTCGCGCCGAATCGGTGCGCGACGCGCTTCTCAGCGTTTGCGACCGCCTAGGTATCACCTTAATCTGCGGAGCCAACGTTGCCTCGGCGCACAAAGCTTCCGAAGGCTGGGCACTCCAAATAGACCGTCCAGCGCGGGCACTCAAGGCAAAAAAGCACGACGACCGAAAATCGGAGCTCCGCTCGCTTCGGAAAGCGCTCGCCGATGTCCCTCGCAAGAACGAGGCCCTGCAGGCACATGCCGTAATTATCGCCACGGGCGGCAACCCCACCGGTATCGCCGATACGTTTAGCCTCCCCCTCACTTCACTGCGCCCCATCCTCTGCCCCGTATCGGCAACGGTCGTTGGCGATCGGGCGGCATTCAAGACGTTGGATGGCCTGCGCGTCCGTGCCCGCTTGACGCTCGCCCGCAATCATAATGAGCTCTGGCACGAAGACGGTGAAGTGCTGTTTCGAACCTTCGGTATCTCGGGTGTCGCTGTCTTCAACCTCTCTCGTCGTATCCAGCACGGCGATACGATCCTGCTCGACGTTTTCCCCGACCTCTCCAAAGACGAGCTGCTCGATACGCTCAACCGACGCGTTGAACTGCTCGGCCGCTTTTCACCCCGCGATCCCCGTTGGCTCGACGGCATGCTCGCCCCGCAACTCTCCCGCGTCGTCTGCACAGCGTTCGAGCAGTGCCATCCAGGCTCCAACGATGTCATCCACCTGGTCTCGATCCTCAAACACTTTAAGTTGCTCGTCGAGGGAACAGCCGAGGAGCGCTCAGCACAGGTCACGCGTGGTGGCATATTTGTCGAGAGCATCTCAACACCCAGCCTACGCGCGCGCAGCGTTGTCGACGCCCCGCTTTACGTCTGCGGTGAAGCGCTCGACATCGACGCCGATTGCGGAGGCTTTAACCTTGCGTGGGCCTGGATCTCGGGCATTCGCGCTGCAAGCAGCCTGTAGCCGCGCAGTCTATAATCAAAAACGCATTCGGGCCGTCTGGGATACCGGACGGCCTCTTTCTTGCCTCTAAGGAGACCTCGATGATTGAAATCACCCAAGTCAACGCGTCGCTCGATGAAGCCGGCGATGAAAATGCCTGTCTCATTGTTGGCAAGCGAGTCGCCAAGTGCGTCCTACGTTGCAAGGACTCCGAGATCAAGTCCATCGAGCTCCACCGCAAGTCAATCGACGCTCGCAAAAAACGAGACGTCCATTTTATCCTGAGCTTTCGTGTTGAGCTGACTAGTCCCCACCTCGAGCGAGAAGCGATCGACAGCGTTGCCGAGCGTGACCGCTCGCGCGTACGCGCGATAGAAGACTATGAGCCTTCATTCCCCTCCCCCGTCTCCGACGCACCTCAAGAACGCCCTGTCGTTGTCGGCGCCGGATGCGCCGGCCTTTTCGCTGCGCTCACGCTCGCCGAAGCAGGTCTTAAGCCCTTGCTTATCGAGCGCGGCGACCCGGCATTTCGCCGCTCGCAGGCGATCGACCTCTTTCTAAAGGAGCGCATCCTCGACCCCGAGAGCAATATCCAGTTTGGTCTGGGCGGCGCGGGGACCTTCTCGGACGGCAAGCTCAATACGGGAACAAAAAATCCCGCCCATCGCCTTATCCTCGAAACCTTCGTCGAGGCGGGTGCACCCCGCGTTATTCTGTGGGATGCCAAGCCGCACATTGGCTCCGACATCCTTCCCAAGGTTGTCACCGCTATATCCCAGCGCATCGAGCAGCTCGGAGGTGTCGTCCGTTATCGAACGAAGCTCGTCGACATTCGCATCGACGCGTCTGGCGCCATCACCGGTATTGATGTCCAATCGTCCCAAGACGCCGCTTACGAGCCAATCGAGACAAAGCACCTCATCCTCGCCTGCGGGCATTCTGCTCGCGATATTTTTGAGCTCCTTAAGGACCACAACGTGGCCCTCGCACAAAAGACCTTTGCCATGGGCGTTCGCATCGAGCATCCGCAACGCGACATCGACCGAGCCCAATATGGAGCCTCGGCGGGACATCCAGCGCTCGGGGCGGCCCCCTACAAACTTGTTGCCCATCTTCCCAACGGCCGCAGCGTGTTCTCGTTTTGCATGTGCCCCGGCGGACAGGTTGTTGCCGCCTCTTCAGAACCGTGCCATCTGTGCGTCAACGGGGCCAGTCTCAATGCCCGCGACGGACGCAACGCAAATGCCGCCCTGCTCGTTAACGTCACGCCTGAGGACCTTCCCAACGATGACCCGCTCGCCGGCATCGAGCTCCAGCGTGCCTGCGAGGCGGCCGCCTATCGCCTGGGCGGTTCCAACTGGAACGCACCGGCACAACTCGTCGGAGATTTCCTCGCAGGGCGCGCCAGCAAGGCGCCCGGAAAGGTAAAGCCCACCTATCCGCTCGGTGTGACCTGGACGGCAATTGACGAAGCCCTACCGCAACATATCGTCGAGTCGCTCCGCCTGGGACTTCCCCTACTCGGAAAAAAGCTACGAGGCTACGACCGTCCCGATGCCGTTCTTACCGGCGTGGAGACTCGCTCGAGCTCACCGGTCACTGTCACCCGAGACCGAACGTGCCATGCCGTGTCGACCCCGGGTCTCTACCCTTGCGGTGAGGGAGCTGGATATGCCGGCGGCATCATGAGCGCGGCCACCGACGGCATTCGTTGTGCCGAAGCCCTGATCGCAGACCTCTAACGCACGAATTCCAGCGCGCAAAAGACATAGGCCCCGAGCTCCACAGGGAACTCGGGACCTGTTTGCTATTTCTTAAACCGTGCACCCTGGCGTTTTCTGCCCGATGCGAAAGTGGAACCCTTGCGGGCCTGCGAACGTAAGCGCTCGATCGTCTCGTCCTCAGACGCACCCTCGAGCATCGCCCGAATCTGAACGACGGCATCGCGCAGGCGCGCCGCCTCCTCAAAGTCCATGGCGGCAGAAGCGTTACGCATATCCTCTTCCATGGTTTCGACGATCCGCACAAGCTCGTCATGCGGCAGTTCTTCCAACTGTTCCGCAAGTGTCTGCTCGGGCGCCACCGTTTCCGGCACACCGCCCTCGCCCGGCTCATCGGGCGTATAGAATGCGCCATGGCCAAGAGAGTCGCCCTTCGAGCGTCCCTTGGAGCCCACAGTTTTTTCGGCCTCGGCAATAAAACTTGAGATGTCGTTGATGGCCTTGCGCACTGTCTTGGGCACAATGCCATGTTCTTCGTTATATGCCATCTGAATCTCGCGACGGCGCTGCGTCTCCTCGATGGCCTCTTTCATCGAATCGGTCACAACGTCTGCATACATGATGACTTCGCCATCGGCGTTACGGGCCGCACGGCCAATCGTCTGAATCAGCGAACGGCGGTTGCGCAAGAAGCCTTCCTTATCGGCATCGAGAATTGCCACCAGTGAGACCTCGGGAAGATCCAAGCCCTCGCGAAGCAGGTTGATGCCAACGAGAACATCGATCTTGCCCTCGCGCAGCGTTCGCAAGATCTCGACACGGTCCATTGTCGCCGTATCAGAGTGCATGTAATTGACCTTAATGCCCGCGTCGAGCAGATGGTCGGTCAGGTCCTCGGCCATGCGCTTGGTCAACGTGGTCACCAGCACGCGCTCCTTGCGGGCAACGCGCTCGCGAATCTCGTCCTCAAGATCGTCAATCTGGCCTCGGACCGGACGAACGTCGATCTTGGGATCGAGCAGACCGGTCGGACGAATAATCTGCTCAACGTCGTTCTGGCTAACCCGCAGCTCATAGTCGCCCGGCGTGGCCGAAACATAGATAAACTGGGGGATCCTTGCCTCAAACTCATCGAAACGAAGCGGGCGGTTATCGAGCGCCGAGGGCAGGCGAAAACCGTGTTCCACCAGCGTCACCTTACGCGAGCGGTCACCTTCGTGCATGCCGCGAATCTGCGGCACTGTCACATGGCTCTCATCGATGATGCAGAGCATATCCTTGGGAAAGTAATCGATCAGGGTAAACGGCGGCTCGCCCGGCTTGCGACCGTCCAGATGACGCGAGTAGTTCTCGATGCCGTTGCAAAAGCCCATCGTCTCGAGCATCTCAAGATCATAATCGGTGCGCTGCTGCAGACGCTGCGCCTCGAGCAACTTGTCGGTCGCCTTGAGCTCCGCCACGCGCTTCTCGCACTCTTCGCCGATCGATTTCAGAGCCGCCTTGACCTTCGGCTTCTCGGTCACGTAGTGCGATGCCGGCCATACGGGGATGGCCTCGTACTCACGCAGCATCTCACCGGTGACCTCATCGATCTCGGCAATCAGCTCGACCTCGTCGCCAAAGAACTCAAACCGCAACGGATGCTCGGCATAAGGCGGATACACGTCGACAACATCGCCGCGCACGCGGAACGTGCCGCGTGCCAGGTCATAGTCATTGCGATCATATTGAATGTCGATAAGTGCATGGATAAAGTCATCGCGCTCGAGCGGCACCTTCTTGTCGACGTTCGGGGCTAGGCCCGCATAGTCCTCAGGAGAGCCAATGCCATAGATACACGAGACCGATGCGACGACGATCACATCTCGTCGAGAGAGCAGCGATGCGGTCGCCTGATGGCGCAGCATCTCGACCTCTTCGTTAATCGATGAGTCTTTCTCGATATATGTATCACTTTGCGGCACATACGCCTCGGGCTGATAGTAGTCGTAGTACGAGACGAAGTAGACCACAGCGTTATTGGGAAAGAACTCTTTGAGCTCGCTCGCAAGCTGAGCGGCAAGCGTTTTATTCGGAGCCATGACCAGCGTCGGCTTTCCCAGGGCCTCAATAGTCTTTGCCATCGTGAAGGTCTTGCCCGAACCAGTCACGCCCAGCAAAACCTGATAGCGATCTCCGTCCCTCACGCCCTGCACAAGCGACTCAATGGCCTTGGGCTGGGAACCGGCAGGCTCATAGGGGGAAACGACTTCAAACGGCACCTCAGCGCCCTCAACGCCAAAGCGCTTAAGTTCACCACCAACGCGTTCTACTTCAAATTCCGCCATGGATACTCCTAACTCATACATCTGCAGTATACGCAGGCGGTGGGCTTAGTCCTATACGAACCGATCGGGATAGAGAGTCTTATATCGAACCCAGGCATTATTGACGCGAATCAGATAAGCCTGAGTTTCAGGGAAGGTAATCGCATTATGGAGTGACGTGTTCTGCTGCGCCCATCCGTCGACATTGCCCATACCGGCGTTATAGGCGGCGATGGCACTATCCGTCGACCCGTTGAAATAGGTGAGAAGATACGAGAGGTATGCGCAGCCAAACTCGATATTCGTAGCCGGATCGTTAAGATTGTCGGCCGAATACACCTCTCCGTCGACAAGGCCCTTGGCGATCATATCCTGGGCAGTCTCGGGCATCAGCTGCATCAATCCCTGAGCACCCTGATTCGACTCGGCCTCGGGATCCCAATTCGATTCCGACTTAATGACAGCGCACACCAGATACGGATCCAGATTATGCGAAATACTGGATTGCTTTACATATGCCTCGTAGTCAATCGGATACAGTGGCTTAAAGAAAGCGGCAGGAGCACACGAGTAGACGAGCGAAATAAGGCCGAAGACGAACACAACGGCAAGTGGCGCCACGCGATACCACGTAAAGAAACGTGCCTTAGGCATCGGCCTCCTCCTTGTCCGCAGTATCTATAAACCCGTGGCATGCAAGCCATGAGTCAAGCTGCTCAAAGAGCGAATTATCGCCAGCGGCATTATCAATCACCGTTGTAGCGAGATTGCAGAGCGCAGACTCTTCGGGCTGGCAAGCAGAACGAGCATCGAAATCGGATGGCTCCATGCCACGTTGAATAGCGCGCTCGCGACGAACTGACAAAGGGGCGCTAATGACCAGAATTTCATCAGCCAAGCCAAATGCATCCTCAAAACCAGTCGGAGCAGAAACCTCGACCACCGCAAAGGGATAACGGGGAGATGAAACCGTACAACAAACCGGATCGAGAATCCTAAGCGAAAGCTGTTCAATCAGAACGGGATGCACGATGCCATTGAGCCGTGTGACCGAATCAGGAGAAGCGAAAGCTCGAGAAGCGAGGATGCTGCGGCGAATGCCGCCTATCTCATCCAAAATGTCCCAACCGAATTCATCCGCAAGAGCGTTAACGATATCAGAGCCCGGCACATACAGCGATTTTGCAAGCTCATCCAGATCGATAAGCATAGCGCCACGAGATTCGAAATAGCGGCAGGCAGTCGACTTACCCGAAGCAATATTGCCCAAGACAAAAACGGTAAACATCAAGTCCTCCCTTACGCCAATGGGAGTTATTATCGCGCAAATAGAAAAGAAGGACTCAAAATACAGCCAAACAGTAAGACAAGCTAAACGAAGGCAAGTTCTTGTATTACAGTTCTCTATCAAACGCAAAAAAGGGGGAGGCCTCGCGGCCTCCCCCTTCTTCAGTTTCGTTGACGGCTCGGTGCCGTCCACCGGTCAGCGGCGCCCTGGCCTCCCACGGGCTGGCCCCGCAGTACTCTCGGCGCGATGGGGCTTAGCTTCCGGGTTCGGAACGGGACCGGGCGTGCCCCCCATGCTCTGGCCGCTGACCGGTGGGCGGCGCCCACCGTTACGGTGTCCGGTATCGCATACACGTGCCCTGGGGGCCGCATGGCGCATAGGAAAGGTGACTCGGGGGCATCCTCGTGCCCGGACCGCGCATGAGCGCTGGGTCCCGCGGGCCGCGAGGTGCGGTTCCGGAAGAGCTCGGGCGATTAGTGCGGCTCGGCTGAGGACGTCGCCGTCCTTGCACCTGCCGTCTATCGACCAGGTAGTCTACCTGGGCCCTTACCGGAAGGAGAACTAATCCCTGGAACGGCTTCCCGCTTAGATGCCTTCAGCGGTTATCCGCGCCGCACGCGGCTACCCGGCCGTGCCGTTGGTCGACAACCGGTTCACCGGAGGTGCGTCCACCCCGGTCCTCTCGTACTGGGGGCAGCCTCCATCGATTCTCCTGCGCCCACGGAGGATAGGGACCGAACTGTCTCACGACGTTCTGAACCCAGCTCGCGTACCGCTTTAAACGGCGAACAGCCGTACCCTTGGGACCTGCTCCAGCCCCAGGATGCGATGAGCCGACATCGAGGTGCCAAACCTTGCCGTCGATGTGGACTCTTGGGCAAGATCAGCCTGTTATCCCCGGAGTACCTTTTATCCGTTGAGCGACGGCCCACCCACTCGGGGCCGCCGGATCACTAGAGCCTGCTTTCGCACCTGCTCGGCTTGTGGGCCTCGCAGTCAAGCCCGCTTGTACTCTTGCATTCAAAAGGACGGTTGCCGACCGTCCCGAGCGGACCTTCGCGCGCCTCCGTTACCCTTTAGGAGGCGACCGCCCCAGTCAAACTGCCCGCCTGGCACGGTCCCCGAGCCGGTTGACGGCCTCGGGTTAGGACGCCGGTCGCGCGAGGGCAGTATTCCAAGGGCGGCTCCCCGGGGGCTGGCGCCTCCGGATCTGTGCCTCCTGCCTATCCTCTACACGCGGGACCAGCGGCCAATGCCAAGCTGCAGTGAAGGTTCACGGGGTCTTTCCGTCCTTCCGCGGGTAAGTCGCATCTTCACGACCAGTGCAATTTCACCGGGTCCATGGTCGAGACAGCGCCCAAGTCGTTGCGCCTTTCGTGCAGGTCGGAACTTACCCGACAAGGAATTTCGCTACCTTAGGACCGTTATAGTTACGGCCGCCGTTTACCGGGGCTTGGCTTCGGGGCTTCGCGCGATGCGCTAACTCCTCCGCGTGACCTTCCGGCACCGGGCAGGCGTCAGACCCTATACGTCGCCTTGCGGCTTCTGCAGAGTCCTGTGTTTTTGGTAAACAGTCGCTTGGGCCTCTCCACTGCGGCCCGCCTCCGCTCCCGGAGCAAGTCCGTTCACGTACGCGCGGGCACCCCTTCTCCCGAAGTTACGGGGCCATTGTGCCGAGTTCCTTGACCATGGTTGACCCGATCGCCTCGGTATGTTCTACCCACCCACCTGTGTCGGTTTGCGGTACGGGCGCGCACGCGCCTGCCTAGGGGTTTTTCTAGGGACCTCGGGCTCACTCGCTTCGCTTGATCGCTTCGTCCGGAGCCTCGCCCTCGTGCGGACCGGATTTCCCTGGTCCGCGGGCCGCGCTCCATCACGGGGACGTCCAGAACCCCGCCGAGCCACCCCCATCCGTCGCCCCGTCGGTCGTAGCGCCGCGTGCGCGGTGCAGGAATGTCTGCCTGCTGCGCGTCGGCTACGCCTTCCGGCCTCGCCTTAGCCCCCGACTGACCCTGGGAGGATTAGCCTTGCCCAGGAAACCTCGGGTTCACGGCGGACGAGTTACTCTCTCGTCTCTCGCTACTCATGCCAGCATTCTCACTCCCATGCGCTCCACCGCCGGTCGCCCGGCGGCTTCACCGCCCATGGGAAGCTCCCCTACCGATTCTATATAGATAAAATCCCGCCGCTTCGGTGTCCAGCTTAGCCCCGTGTATTGTCGGCGCATGTCCACTCGACCAGTGAGCTGTTACGCACTCTTTGAATGCATGGCTGCTTCTAAGCCAACATCCTGGTTGTCTGGGCGGACGCACATCCTTTGCCACTCGGCTGGAACTTGGGGACCTTAGCGGGCGGTCCGGGCTGTTTCCCTCTCGAGCACACAGCTTAGCCCACATGCTCTGACTGCCGCGCTCTGGGCCGCCGGCATTCGGAGTTCGGTTGGATTCGGTAGGCGGCGAAGCCCCCTCGTCCATCCGGTGCTCTACCTCCGGCGGTGAACGCGCGACGCTAGCCCTAAAGCTATTTCGGGGAGAACGAGATATCTCCGGGTTTGATTGGCCTTTCACCCCTATCCGCAGGTCATCGCCGCCGTTTTCAACCGACGTGCGTTCGGCCCTCCACGGGGTCTTACCCCCGCTTCAGCCTGCCCACGGATAGCTCACCCGGCTTCGCGTCCGCGGCGCGGGACTCAAGTCGCCCTGTTAAGGCTCGCTTTCGCTCCGGCTCCCTTTCGGTTAACCTCGCCCCGCGCCAGCGACTCGCTGGCTCATTCTACAAAAGGCACGCCGTCACACCGTATAGGTGCTCCGACTGCTCGTGGGCGCACGGTTTCAGGTACTGTTTCACTCCCCTCCCGGGGTGCTTTTCACCTTTCCCTCACGGTACTGGTGCGCTATCGGTCACAGGGTAGTACTCAGGCTTGGATGGTGGTCCACCCAGGTTCGGACCGGGTTTCACGTGCCCGGCCCTACTCAGGGACCGCGTCGCGCCGTCCGGTCTGGGTTCGCGTACGGGGCTGTCACCCGCTGCGGCCGGCCCTCCCATGCCGTTCCGCTCCCCAGCCGGACCTGCGCCCGGGGGCGGCAGCCCCCGGATGCGCGGCCCTGCAACCCCGTCGGCGGAACCCCTGCCGGGTATGCCCGCTCGACGGTTTGGCCATCGGTCCCCTTTCGCTCGCCGCTACTCGGGGAGTCTCGAGATTGATTTCCTCTCCTCCGGGTACTTAGATGTTTCAGTTCCCCGGGTTGTCCTCCCGGCCCCTATGTGTTCGGGGTGGGGATATCCACACTGCTGTGGATGGGTTCGCCCATTCGGAGACCCCCGGGTCGAAGGATGTGTGCTCCTCGCCGGGGATTATCGCAGCTTGCCGCGTCCTTCATCGGCTCCCTGTGCCAAGGCATCCGCCGTGCGCCCGTGGTATCTTGCGGGACCGCTCTCGGGCCCGCGGGATATCCACGTGTCGCTAATTAAGTTAAATTAATCGATATCATGAATAGCGCTCGTATGTCGCAATTCGGGTATCTCATACCGCGGCACAGTAGTTGACTGTGCTCGCGATCAGATGCTCCTCACTCATGTATAAGTGAATTCTTCTTGTTTGGATCGGATGAATGATTGCTATCATTCTGTCTGATAAATCGCAGAAAAGAATCGAGTCTGGAAGAATGATCTTCCATCTCTCTCCTATCGCTATGCGGCTCTCAAGGTACGCGGGTGCGACCCCGGGGACCGGGTGCTGCGGGGAATCATCCTGGCGGACATCTACCGGACGGGCTCCTGCCCTCTATTCGAGTTAAAGTGTTTTCTCTCTAAGAATGTATCTCCCTAGAAAGGAGGTGATCCAGCCGCACCTTCCGGTACGGCTACCTTGTTACGACTTCACCCCCCTCACCCTCCACACCTTCGGCGCCTCCCCCCTTGCGGTTGGGCCGGCGACTTCGGGTGCAGACGACTCGGGTGGTGTGACGGGCGGTGTGTACAAGGCCCGGGAACGCATTCACCGCGGCATGCTGATCCGCGATTACTAGCAACTCCGACTTCATGGGGGCGGGTTGCAGCCCCCAATCCGAACTGGGGCCGGCTTTCCGGGATCCGCTCCCCCTCGCGGGGTGGCATCCCTCTGTACCGGCCATTGTAGCACGTGTGCAGCCCAGGGCATAAGGGGCATGATGACTTGACGTCGTCCCCGCCCTCCTCCGCCTTGACGGCGGCGGTCCCGCGTGGGTTCCCGGCATCACCCGATGGCAACACGCGGCGGGGGTTGCGCTCGTTGCGGGACTTAACCCAACATCTCACGACACGAGCTGACGACAGCCATGCACCACCTGTATGGGCTCCTCTCGGCCACGGGGTCTCCCCCGCTTCACCCATATGTCAAGCCCTGGTAAGGTTCTTCGCGTTGCTTCGAATTAAGCCACATGCTCCGCTGCTTGTGCGGGCCCCCGTCAATTCCTTTGAGTTTTAGCCTTGCGGCCGTACTCCCCAGGCGGGACGCTTAATGCGTTGGCTGCGGCACGGGGGGATCGTCCCCCCACACCTAGCGTCCATCGTTTACGGCTGGGACTACCAGGGTATCTAATCCTGTTCGCTCCCCCAGCTTTCGCGCCTCAGCGTCGGTCTCGGCCCAGAGGGCCGCCTTCGCCACCGGTGTTCCACCCGATATCTGCGCATTCCACCGCTACACCGGGTGTTCCACCCTCCCCTACCGGACCCAAGCCGCGGAGGTTCCGGGGGCTTCGGGGGGTTGAGCCCCCCGCTTCGACCCCCGGCCTGCCGGGCCGCCTACGCGCGCTTTACGCCCAATGAATCCGGATAACGCTCGCCCCCTACGTATTACCGCGGCTGCTGGCACGTAGTTAGCCGGGGCTTCTTAGTC
>CAJMMX010000030.1 GCA_905214615.1 uncultured bacterium
GGGGCGTCCGGATCGATGCGGACGCCCCGCCCCACAAAAGTAGATTTTGGGACATGCCTCAAAATCTACCGAAGTGCATTAGCAATCGATGATGTGCAGGTCGTGCGGCGTCTTGGTGAAGGGCTCGTAGCCGTTCTCGGTGACCACGCCGTAGTCCTCCAGGCGCACGCCGCCCACACCGGGCAGGTAGACGCCGGGCTCCATGGTGATAACCGAGCCGACCTCGATGATGTTCTTGCTGCGGTTGAAGTTGGGCAGCTCATGGATGTCGATGCCCACGCCGTGGCCCAGACCATGGTTGTAGTAATCACCATAGCCGGCATCGCCGATGATCTTCTTGGAAAGCTTGAAAATGTCGTTGCCCTCAACGCCCGGATGGATGGCAGCGACGCACTCCTCGTGGGTGCGGCGCACGAGCGCGTACAGGTCGAGCTGCTCCTGGGTAGGCTCGCCCATCACGACGGTGCGCGTCATGTCGGAACGATAATCGCAGTAGCCCGCGCCGTAATCCATGAGGACGAAGTCGCCCTTCTCGATCACGCGGTCACTCGGCACGGCGTGCGGGTTGGCGGTGTTGGGACCGCTCGCCACAATAGAGCCAAAGGCCAGGCTGTCGGCGCCGTTGGCGAACATATAGTTCTCGAGCTCGTTGCGAACCTGCTTCTCGGTCATGCCGGGCTTAATAAAGCCGAGCATGTGCTGGAAGGCGGCATCGGTGATCGACTGCGCATGGCGCATGAGCTCGATCTCCTCGGCGTCCTTGATGGCACGCATCTTGCGAATGTCGTCATGCATCAGCGGCAACATGCAGGCGACGGAACGATCCTCCAAACCACGCTGAATGCCCTGGTAGAAGTTGATCTGCATATCGTCCTCGACAGCGCAGACGCGGCACTTGTTGGCCGCGATCTTGCCGGCGACCCAACCGGGGATGGTGCCCTCGTCCATGTCGTAGACCCACGGGCTGCCGGCGGGCGTGTTCTCCTCAAAGCTGTTGAGGTAGCGCGAGTCGGTGTGGAACAGGCACTGATCTGCCGTAATAAACGCGGCGTGCGGAAACTCGAAGGTGTAGTCGAAGACGCCCTTCACGCCCGTAAGCCAACGAAGGTTGGCCTCGTCGCGCACCACGATGGCATCGTAGCCGCGCTCGACCATCAGGGTACGGACACGCTCGATACGACCGGCAGGACCAGCAGCAAACTCAGACATGCAGATTCCTTTCTTGTTGTCTCAAAAAGTGCGGGACGGGCCTCAACCGAACGACGGAATCGCATGCGATCCGCAACCGATTGGAAACCCGCCCCTCAACATGATACGAAAGACGATGGATGTCAATAAATCTTAGAGAAGTTCTTTGCGAGATGCCAAGTAGGCATGAGCATGGCGCTCCAGAACCTCGTCCTCAACGTTCGTTAGACGAATGGCGCCGAGCGCCGCGGGCAGCGGCAACATGCTGCGGTTCGAGCGGACAAACTGCTGCCTGCGGAACTCCTCGATATATGCGGCAGGCTTCAGATCGAAGGAAAGCTCCTCGATACCAAAGTCCTCTAGGCAGTCATCGACATCAAAGACGTAATCGATATCGAAGTCGCAGGCATCATGTGCTAGGCGCGCCTCAAAGCGCATGCCCTCGGACAACAGCTGGTAGGCGGGGACCTGCGAAGCGGCATCGCCCAAGCAGGCGCGCAGGGTACGCTCCCCCGTCTTGCCAAAATCGAGTGCATGGCGGGCGCTCGGGTTCGTGGCCATCAGTACGTCCTTGCGGGCAGCCTGAGACCACTGAACGGCATTGACGAGCGCAACCTCCTCGTCCGCGAGAATCTCGGGGACGGTCTCAGTAAACTGATTCCAACGGGACTTGCTGCTCGAAAGCATGGTGCCAACAAGTATCACATAGCCGAGCTTAAGGTCCTCGGGGTCCGCCTCGCGAACAAGGTCGAGGTCACACACGACCAAGCCCGGCTCGGGACGGAACGCGATAGCGGGAAGCGCATTCGCCGACGAGGCGACGAGCGGCTTCATGGTCGTCGCGACCGTGAGCATGGCGTCGAACGTCGTCGGCAGCAAGGCGCACTCGGTGCGACCGCACCACTGATTGGCACACCAGCAAACGACCGAGCAGGTCGCCGTGTCGCCGACAGCGACAACGAGATCGTCGCAGGTAATGCCGTTATCCGACAGGGCGCCAAAGACGGTATCGGCATCGGCCAGCGTAGCGCCGGAAGGCGAAACCTCGAGGACGAGCAGCGACACGGCAAAACCGGCGTCGATCAGCGCATGCTCGACGACCTCGCCAAAACGCTCGGATGTAGCGTCGTTCCAAACCACCATCGCGCGCTTAGGCTTGCCCACGGCCGAGGCAAACATGCGCGACAGCTCCTCGAACGCGCCCAATCCGACGCGGACATCGACACTGCGGTTTTGGAAATTGATAAGTTGACGGCGAATCATAGCAGTCCACGCTCCAAAAGCATCTCGGCACAAAGGTAGGAAACATCCTCAAAGGACTTGTTGCGAATATCAAGGGTAATATCGGCTGCCTGACGATACAGCGGACGGCGATGGTCAAACAGGCGCGCAGCATGCTCGGGCGAGCGGAAATCGGGCCGGGTATCGGAGCGGCGAATCTGACGCAACGAGTCCTCAAAGTCACCTTCGAGGTACACGCAGGTACCCATCTCGTGCATCAGTTCAATGTTCACCGGCGTCTCGACGATGCCACCTCCGCACGATACCAGCAGACTGCGCTCACTTTGAAGCGAACGGAGCGCCGAGGTCTCGAGCTCGCGAAAACGATCCTCGCCCTCCGTCTCAAATATCTCGGCCACGGATTTGCCGCATCGACGCACAACCAAACGATCGGTATCGATGAATCGACGCTTGAACATAGTGCCCACGTTGCGCGCCAGCGTCGATTTGCCCACGCCCAAAAAGCCGATAAAGAAGATATGGTCGCAGCCGTGTTTGATGTGCTGAGACATGGCGAAACCTATTCCTCGCAGGGAAGGTCGCGCAAGGCCCGGCGCTCAAAGATACGGAAGATCTGCGTGTACCACAGGTCCTGGGTTGCCTGCGGCTTGACCAGAATAGTGTCAACGCCGGCAAAGTTACCGCTCCACACGTCCGTGTACAGCTGATCGCCGATCAGCACCGCCTCGTCTGCCGTGGCGCCAAGGCGCTTAAGACCCGCCTTCAAGGCAAACGGGGCGGGCTTCATGGCGTGGCTGATGGCCTCGAGTCCCAGCTCGCGTGCAGAGCTCATGACCTGATCGCGATGCCAGTTGTTGGACACCATGCACAGCTTAAAGCCTTTGGCGCGGGCGGTATCGAGCCAAGCGGAAACCGCGGCGGGAACCTGCTCGGTGTCGCGCGGAACCAGAGTGTTATCGCGATCGAGCAGAATGGCGCGTTTGCCGTCGGCCCACAGGGTATCAAGGTCGATGCGATCGACCGAGGCAACGTATCGTTTGGGGCTAAATATCCTCATGCTAATTCCAAGACTGTTGATGCTCTTCGTAGGTTTGCGAGAAGTACTCCTCGTCCTGCGTAATGTAGAAATACAGGTCATCAGAGTCGGTCGGCTCAAGCGTGGCCTTGAGTGCCTCGAGCGACGGAGAGCAGATGGGCGTGGGTGGCAGACCCTCGTGCTTATAGGTGTTATAGGGGCTATCACTCTGCAGGTCGTCGGCGGTAACCTCGCCACCGGTGACATACATCATGGTCGCATCGCTGTTGAGATAACGCAGACCGTCGAGCTTGCCGGCAAGGCGGTTGTAGAAGACCGAGGCCACGTGCGCACGTTGATCGGCGTTGAGGCCCTCGCGCTCAACGATAGAGGCCAAGTTGACGATGTCGTAGTCGGACATCTCCACACCGTAGCGCTCCTTGATCTTGGCTTCGCAGCTCGCAAAGTCAAGCGACTTGTACTCGGTCTTAAACTGATCGAGCATGGCGCGAATCACGTCATCGGCCGTCGGCGAATCACCCAACGAATAGGTCTTGGGGAACAAGAAACCCTCGAGCGAGTCGTTGGCGGCGCCCTTAAGGAAGCTATAGTCATCCACGTAATTGGAGGCCTTAGCCTGGTTGAGGAAGTCTTCCTTAGAGATGCTGTCGTAGGCCTGGGCCACACGGTCAGCGACTTGATCGACCGTCAGGCCCTCAGGGATAGTCAGCGCATTGGAGCCCGCGTTAGGACCTTCCATGAGCTGCTGAACAACCTTGGTCGCATCCATGAGCGTGGTGAACGAGTAGGTGCCAGGCTTAAGCGACATATCAGCGTTGAGCTTTTTCACCGCCGCGTAGTAATCCTTGGGATTTTCGACGATATGGTTCTCGGAGAGAATCGAGGCGATCGTATCGCCCGAAGCACCGTCGGGAATGGTCACCGTAACCTGCTGACCAGCCGCGACCTTCGTATCCTCACCGGTAAAGAAGCCCTTGACGGCAGGCACGACAAAGAAAGCGATAGTAGCAAGCGCGATTACGGCCACCACGACGCCGACAATCATGGGCACCGGGGAGCTTTTCTTTTGGGCACCGCGACGAGCATGCGTGTTGTAGCTCGAGCGGGCCGCCGGAGCAACGCCATGCGAACCGCGAGCGTGATGCGAATGCGATTGGGGGGCCTGCGTTCGCTGAGTAGGTGCCTGATGCTTAAAGCGAGCACCGCCTGCAGGCTGAGCCGAACGAGCAGCGGGCTGCTGAGCCGCGTGAGAAGCCGGATACTGAACCGAACGAGCAGAAGGCTGCTGACCCGTCCGTTGAACAGGTTGGGCCGAACGAGAGGAGGACTGCACCGGGCGCGCGGCAGATTGAGCTGCGCGCTGGGTCGGCTGTGCCGGACGCTGGCCAGGCTGGGCAGGGCGCGACGACGGCTGACGTGTACGATTCGGCTGGCGCGGATCGGGAGCGCTAGGCATGCGAAACCTCCTCGTTTTTACGATCAAGCCACGTCTGCAAAAACAGGCTGGCGGCAATCATGTCAATCTTGCCCCTCATCTGTTTTTCGTTGAGGCCCTGCTCGCGCAGGATACGCTTGGCCTCTTGCGAGGACAGGCGCTCGTCCTCAAACTCCAACGGAAGATCGAGCTCGTCGGCAATCTTTTGCGCAACAGCGGCAACACGCTCGGCCTGGGGACCGGGCTCACCGGCCATGGTCAGGGGACGCCCACTTACCAGGATATCGGGCTCATAGTCCTCAACCAGGTAGCGGAACGTCTTGGCCATACCGGTGACCTCTGCAGCCGGGAGCACCTTGACAGGCATCGCCATCTTGCCATCACGGCTCGAGACGGCGATGCCGATCCTGGTCTCCCCTATGTCCAGCGCAAGCGCGACCACAGCGACTACCTAGATTCTTAGGCGCCGAGCGCGGTCTTAGCGGCCGCGAGGGCATCGGCGATGCCGGCGGCGTTCTTGCCACCGGCCTGGGCCATGTTGGGACGGCCGCCACCGCGACCGTCGACCAGGCCCGCGATCTGCTTGATCACGTTACCGGCGTGAAAACCGGCCTTGACGGCGTCATCGGAGCCGGCGGCGAGCAGGGCCGGTGTGCCCTTCTCGGTAACGCTGGCAACGACGCAGGCGACGGGGCCGGCAACCTTCTGGTGCACGGTATCCCACACATTGCGCAGGTCAGCAGCCTCAAGACCCTGAAGCTCAGCGACGACGAGCTTGTAGCCGTTCAGCTCGACAGCGCCCTCGATGGCGCCAGAGATAGCGTCGGAGGAGCCACCGGTGAGTGCCTTCTTGAGCTTGTTGGACGTCTCGCGCAGCTCGGCCTGCAGGTTCTCCACGCGGGCGGGAACCTCGTCAACACGGCACTTGAGCGCAGCAGCAGCGGCGTCAACGAGCGCCAGGCGGTCGGCCATGTAGTCGAGAGCGCCCTTGGAGGTCACGGCCTCGATACGGCGGACGTTGGAGCCCGTAGAGGACTCGGAAATGATCTTGAACAGGCCGATCTCGGCAGTATTGGCGGCATGCGTACCGCCGCAGAGCTCACGGGAGAACGGCTGATCCTCGGCGCCCACGGAGACGACGCGGACGACGTCGCCGTACTTCTCGCCAAAGAGGGCGACAGCACCGGCGGCCTTGGCCTCGTCGATGCCCATGACGCGGGTCACGACCGGTTTAGAAGCGAAGATCTGCTGGTTGACCAGGTCCTCGACAGCCTTGAGCTGCTCGGAGGACAGGGCCTCGAAGTGCGTGAAGTCAAAGCGCAGGTGCTCGGGCGTCACCAACGAGCCAGCCTGGGAGACATGCTCGCCCAGGACCTGCTTAAGCGCGGCGTCGAGCAGGTGCGTGGCAGTGTGGTTGCGGCGCAGGAAGCCACGGCGCTCGGCGTCGAGCGCGGCTGTCACGGTAGCACCGACGGTCAGTGTGCCCTCGGCAACGTGCGCAACGTGAGCATACAGGCCATTGTGGTTCTTGGTGTCGGCAACAGTCAGCGCAACGCCCTCGGCGGAAAGCTCACCGGCATCGCCCTGCTGGCCACCCATCTCGGCGTAGAACGGGGTGCGGTCGAGCACGACCTCGACGTCCTCACCGGCGGAAGCAGACTCGACGGACTCGCCGTTGCGAACGATGGCGACAACCTTGGCACCCTCGATCACATCGTTGTCATAGCCGTCGAACTCGGTCGCGGCAACCTTGTCGGAAAGCTCGACCCACACGTCGTTGAAGCTGCCCCAAGCATCGCCCTTGACGTTGGCGCGAGCGCGGGCCTTCTGGTCCTCCATGCAAGCGGTGAAGCCGTCCATATCGACGTCGTGGCCAGCGACGCCGGCAATCTCGACGGTCAGGTCAATGGGGAAACCAAAGGTGTCATGCAGCTTAAAGGCGACGTCGCCCGGAAGGACAGCACCCTCGGCAAGCGCGGCCAGAGCCTCATCCAGGTAGACGCGGCCGTTGTCGAGCGTCGTGGAGAAACGCTCCTCCTCGGAAGCGACGATACCCTTAACGAGCGCGACGTTCTTGAGCAGCTCGGGATAGGCCTCGCCCATCTGGGCGTTGACCTCGTCAATGAACTTGGTCAGGAAGGCGCCCTCGATGCCCAGCAGGCGACCGTGGAACACGGCGCGGCGGAGCAGGCGGCGAAGGACGTACTCGCGACCCTCGTTACCGGGGAGAATGCCGTCCGAGATCATAAAGTCGACGGCACGAGAGTGATCTGCGATGATGCGCAGGGAGCGGCTAGCACCGGAGTAATCGTCGGCGTCATAGGTCTTGCCGCTGATCCTCTCGCCCAGCTTGATGAGGTGCTGCATCAGATCGCCGTCGTAGTTAGCGGTCTTGTGCTGCATGATGGCGGCCATGCGCTCCAGACCCATGCCCGTGTCGATGTTCTTCTTGGGAAGGGGCGCCAAGGTGCCGTCCTCCTGGCCGTCGTACTGGGTGAACACGCAGTTCCAGTACTCGAGGAACCGGTCGCAGTCGCAGCCCGGCGCGCAGTCGGGGCTGCCGCAGCCGACCTCCTCGCCCATGTCAAAGTAGATCTCGGAGCACGGACCGCAGGGGCCGGTGGGGCCAGCGGCCCAGAAGTTGTCGTCCTCGCCCAGGCGGGAGATGTGATCCTCGGCAACGCCCAGGGAGCGCCACACGTCATGGGTCTCGTCGTCCTCGGTAAAGACGGTAAAGTACAGGCGATCGAGCGGCAGCTTGAACTCCTTGGTAATGAGCTCAAAGGCCCAAGCGCAGGCCTGCTGCTTGGAGACGCCGCCAAAGGAGAAGTCGCCGAGCATCTCGAAGAAGGACAGGTGACGGCCGTCTTCGCCGATGCAATCGATGTCGTTGGTGCGGACGCACTTCTGGCAGGAGATCGCGCCGATCTCCTTCATGGTCTTCTTGCCCTGGTAGTACTCCTTAAACTGGTTCATACCGGCGTTGGCAAGCAGCAGCGAAGGGTCGTCGGGGACGAGGGACGAAGAAGGATAGAGCTTAAGACCGCGCTCCTCAAAGAAGTTAAGGAACTTGGAGCGGATCTCGGCCGTAGTCATTGACGGGTAGTCAGCACTCATAGAGGGAATCTCCTCGATTTCACATCGAAACAGTTCAAACGTAACGATATTACCATCCCACCGCGCCTGTGCAAAAAAGAGGGCCGCCAAACAGCGACCCTCCAGCGAAAGTGCACGTTATTTAGGTCTGTCAAATACTTTGAAAAAAATGATTTCGGTATAATTGCATATAAGAATCGTCCGGAAGGAGCGATCGATGAATAGCAAACGGTTTGTCGTGAATGCACTAACCTCGGTAGCCCTTTTAGCAATCTTCGCTTACTCGAGCTGGTATGTGAACCAGCCGAGATTTGGCTACGCATTGTACGCAGTAACATCTGGCGATAAAGCGTATTACACCCTAAGCGCAATTGACGCCATCTTTTTCTATGTGGCTGGCCCCTTATCAATCGCTTTGATCGCGTTTATTGTTATTTACAACATCAAGAAACGCTAACAGGGCCTATTTGGAATCCGAATCGTCCATGGAGCCGTCGATGCCGGTTTTGGTGTCGTCGTCAGAGCTTGTGTCGTCGTCCTTGGCAAAGGGGTTCTTTAAGAAACCCGTCGCGTCGGGCTGCAGGCCTGAGAGCTTAATCCAGGGATTATCGAGCTCGGGCTTGGGCATGGCCTGGGCCTCGGGCGCGGTCTCGTTGCCGATGAGCTCGGACTCATAGATGAACGTATCGTCGCCAAGCGCGTCGTAGGCGGCAACTGGGTTACCCTCGGTATCGCGATACGGAGTGCCCTTAAACACGGCACCATCGTATGCCACGAGCTGACGCCCGGTCTCGTTCTCAAAGTAGTAGACGAAAATGCCCTTGAGGGCCGCGCACAGCGGAATGGCGATAACCATGCCGATGGGACCCATGAGTGCCGAACCGATAACGAGAGCCGTCAGGCTCATAACGGGATGCACCTGCACCGAGCTCTGCATGACCTTAGGCGAAATGACATTATCGGTGACGTTTTGAGCCACCATGGTCACGACAAGCGTCCACAACGCCAGCATGGGGCTGAACATAAAGCCGAGCACCGTGGCGATCGCCGCACTCACCCAGGGACCGACAACCGGAACCAGGTGCATAATGCCGGTAAAGATAGCCATGAGTGCTGCATACGGATGGCCGATGATCGTAAAACCAATAAAGGCAAGAAAACCGCCACAGATCGATGTGATGACCATGCCACGCATGTAGCCGCCGACCGAACGCGAAAGGATGGCCACCATAAAGCGGTACGAGGTCTCCTTTTCCTGCCCGATGATGGTGCAGACCTCGTGGTGCATGCGGGGATAATCGCAGGCAAGCCAGTAGGCAAGCACCAGACCCAGGAAGATGACGAACAGCTGCGAGGCCGTGTTGGTAATGAGCGGAAACACACCGCGGCCGAGCTCAGCAGCGATTTGCGAGACGTACTTAGACGCTACGGTAACCAACGAAGAAAGATTGTCGTCCAGATACTCCTTGAGCGGCGTGTTGTTGAGCGTCTTAGCGTGCGAGAGCATCTCGTTGAGATCGCCACCCGCAACACGAAGCTGCTCGGGCAGGCGGCTCAGGACTTCCATGATTTGACCGAGCAAAATAGGCGATAGGATGCAGACGACGCCAACGAGCACGGCAACAACCACAATGAGTGCGATGAGCGAACCGAGGCCACGTCCGACACCGTGATGCTCGAGCCAGTTGGTGATCGGAGACATCACAAAAGCGATGATGGAACCGACAGCGAGAAACTCGATGACCGGTGCCAGGATGCCCATAAGGTTAAAGATGACGGCAGCGATGACAATGCAGCCGACGACGCCCCAAATGCGCAGCGTCAGAATGCGGGTATCGCGAAGCGTGCGGTCGATTTGTTGGGGGTGCTCACTCATGAACGAACCATCACTCCGTCGGGATCAATCTTATCTTGAATCTTCTTAAGCGTGCGGCGCAGCAGGCGCGAGACCTGCACCTGCGAGATGCCAAGCTTCTTGGCAATCTCGATCTGGGTCATGCCCTTAACGAAGCGCAGCTCGATAACCTCGCGCTCGCGCGGCGAGAAATCGCGGATAGCTTCCTCGATTACCAGGCGGTCATCGGTAAAGTCGAGCTCGTTGTCGTCGTCGGCATAGCGATCGAGAATCGAAGGCGCATCATCGGAATCGGACGCACCGGGAGCCTCGATGGGCACCGAGGTGTAGGCCGAGGACGATTCCATGGCTTCGAGCACCTCGTCGACGGTTACGCCAAGGTAATCGGCGATTTCCTCAACCTTGGGCGAACGCTGAAGCTCGTTGGTGAGCTTGTCGGTGGCCTGGTTAACCTTGGCAGAGAGCTCCTGCAGACGACGCGGCACGCGCACACTCCAGCCCTTGTCGCGGAAGTGGCGCTTAATCTCGCCCAAGATGGTGGGCGTGGCAAACGTCGTGAACTCGAGTCCGCGCTCGGGATCAAAGCGGTCGATTGCCTTGAGCAAGCCCAAGTACCCGACCTGCAAAAGGTCATCGAGCGGCTCGCCGCGGTTCTTGAATTTGTTGGCAAGAAACCTTACCAGGTTCATATGGGACATGACGAGCTGCTCGCGAGCATCCGGATCACCGGTCTCCTTATAACGACGAAACAGCTCGCGGGTTTTCTCCTTGTCCCAAGCGGTCTTGCCGCTCCGGGAGCGTTCGGTCATATTAGATATCCGCCTTGAGGTCGAGGGAAAGCGTTAGGGGCGCTGTAGTCTTTTCGTAGGAGTCGCACACACTCGCCAAAATGAGCTCGGCATACACGGCAGCCTGGTCATCCTCATCGACAGTCGCCTGGTCGCCAAAGGTAAAGGTCATGCCCACATGCGATTCGTCGACATCGAATTTGATCGAGATATCGTCGGAATCAACAGCCGTGCAGCCAAAGATGAAGGCTTCTTCGGCAGCCATACGAATGTCCTCGATGCGATCGACGGACATAGAGCACAGGGCGCCGACGTTGGCGGCCGTCATGCGCACCAAGCGCGCGAGACGCGGATCACCAGCAACGCTCAGCGTAATGGGGCAGGTTGCTTCGCTACTCATCGCAGGACTCCTCGGAGGTCTCGGCAGGCGTATAGGTGTAATACTGAGCAGGCTTAGCAGCGGGCTTCTGAACATCATCGTCGTCAGCAGCGGCATCGTCGTCGCCAATCAGAACGCGCTCAGTGGGCTGCTCGGCCTCGGCAGCGGCAGCGGCGAGCTTGCGATCGGCGTCGGCTGCAGGAGCCTTCACCTTATTGAAGAGCTTCTGCACGGCGCCAGCAGCAGAATCAGTCACGCTCGATACGGCATTGCTGGCCTCGGCCACGCTGCCCGTGACCTCGGAAATGTCGCGAACGACCGCCTCAACCTCAACGAGGTTAGACGTCAGAGCATCAACGGCAGTCTTGCTCGACTTGAGGAGCGGCTCCATCTGGGCAAGTGCCGGCGTAAGCTCGTCAACGGCGCCATCAAGCTTTGCCACCACGGGCTGCGCCTCGGCAATCGTATTGTTGAGGTCGGTTACCGTCTTGTCGAGCGAGTCGACAACGGTGCGGGTTTTGCGCAGGGTGAGCGCAAGCTCAACGATAGCCCACACGCCGGCAACGGCAAGCAGCAGCAAGGCGATTTGAATGGGACTCATACAAGCCTCCCAAAGGAATCGAAATACAAACGCTTTCCATGGTACCCCAAAGGGGACCGAACATGCCAAGAGCAGCAACGTGGGACAAAATTATCAGCAGCTACTTCGGTGCATTCCCGCTGCGGTCGCGTTCGCTTTGCTCTACGCGCCATTCTTCCCAACCGCGGCCGGCAGGCTGCCAAAATGCACCGCGTTCTAAGCCTTCGGGCAAATAGCGCTGGTCGACCCAGCCTTCGGGATAATCGTGCGGATACTTATACACACCGTATTCATCGCTGCCCGGGCGATGGCGATCGCGTAGATAACTCGGCACCTCGCGAAGCCCACTAGAGTGGATATCGGCCAGCGCCGCATCGATCGAAGCCTCGCACGCGTTGGATTTAGGCGCCAAGCACACATAGAGTGCAGCCTGAGCCAGGTTAATGCGGCACTCGGGATAGCCAATGACCTCGGCAGACTTAAACGCGGCATGTGCCACCAAAAGTGCCTGCGGATCGGCATTGCCAACATCCTCAGAAGCCTGAATCATAATGCGACGGGCGATAAACTTAGGATCCTCCCCCGCGTCAATCATGCGCGCGAGCCAATAGATCGTGGCATCGGGGTCGCTGCCGCGCATGGACTTGATGAACGCACTGATAATGTCATAGTGCATGTCGCCGTTTTTGTCATACGAAAAACCGCGGCGCGGGTTGGCAATCTTCACGTCATCGACGGTGATGGGATAACGCTCCCCCGCCGCCGGCGCTGGCGTCCCTTCGGTATCGGGACGCGTGACGGCAATCTCGCTCGCCAGCTCGAGCGTCGTCAGGGCAGAGCGCGCATCACCCGCGGCCAGCGTGCAGATGGTCTTGACCGTATCATCATCGGCAGAAAACTTTCCGTTCAAGCCCTGTGGTGCCTCGAGCGCACGCTCAATAAGCGTGGCGATATCCTCATCCTTCAGATGTTCAAGCTCCACCACGCGTCCGCGCGACAACAGTGCCGAATTGACCTCGAAGTACGGGTTCTCCGTCGTAGCGCCAATCATAATGACGGTACGGTTCTCAACTGCATGCAGCAGGGCATCCTGCTGCGACTTAGAGAAGCGGTGAATCTCATCGATGAATAGAATGGTGCGGCGGTCGTAGGTGTTCAGACGGGTCTTAGCCTCATCGATTACGCGGCGCAGGTCCTTCACAGTGCCCGTCACGGCGCTGACCTCGACAAACTCGCTCTTGGTATGGTTGGCGATAATGTGGGCCAGCGTCGTCTTGCCCGTGCCAGCCGGGCCGTACAGAATCACGCTCGACAGCACGTCATGCTCAATCGCGGCGCGCAGCCACGAGCCCTTACCGACGGCCTTTTGCTGGCCCACATACTCGTCGAGCGAATTGGGGCGCATACGCACCGCAAGCGGCGCATTTTTAAAGGAGCGCTCGCGCGTCGAAGCAGAAAAAAGGTCGTCCATAGCCATCCCGTGCATTAATCAAAATCGTTGTTGACCAACAGTATACCGAAAGGATACGAACTACCGTTCGTTAATATAGGTGCGGTGCGGAAACTTTAGACCTGGGAACAATTTGCTCGTCAGCTCGCAGAAATAACCATCCGTCATGCTTGCGATGTAATCGACGACGGCCTGATCCTTGTCGTCCTGCCAGGCATACGTGCGATCGTAGTAGGAAAGCTGCTGCTCAATGCGCGAAACATGATGCTTAAAGATGTAAGAGAACTCGTCGCCTTTATTTAGATCCTGCAGGCAACGGTCGTAGAGCTTTTCGAAGGCCTCACGCAACTCTGCCTCAGAATCGCCTTCGATACCGCCCTTGCTATAGATCTTCTCGTAGTTCTCGCGCTTCGCCCGGCGGATCTCCTCAAACAGGTCCTCGCTCATCTCGATACGCGGTTTGCCGTAGCTATGCTCAACGATATCGATAGAAGCGTGCGTGAGGATCCAGCTGTTGTAAGCCCCGCCCAGGCCATCGTCAAAAGCGTCGGGTGACAACAGGCCCGCCGCGATGGCGTCTTGGCGATCGCGCCCAACGTAGGCGAGGATATCCGAGATACGCACCACACAGCCCTCGAGGGTCATGGGGCGCAGGTGCTCGATCGCGCCATAGCCCGTGGCAATGCAGTCCTCGACGGTACGGTCGAACTGGTCAAACGACGCCATGTCCGAGAGTTCAAAGACACGCTGCTCGTACTCGCCGTTATGGCACAGCACGCCGTCGAGCGTCTGGAGCGACACGTTGCGGCCGTACAGCGCGTCGAGCACGCGGACGGACTGCACGTTATGGAAAAAATAACGACCCGTACGCTCGTGATAGATATCGTTGAGGAAACGCTCGCCGGCATGGCCAAAGGGCGTGTGGCCCAAATCGTGGCCCAGGCCAATCGCCTCGATCAAATCGCAGTTGAGGCCCAGGGCACGGCCGATATCGCGGGCAATGCGCGAGACGAGCTGCACATGAAGGCCGCGCCGCGACAGGTCGTCGTTGCTGCGAAAGCTAAAGACCTGCGTTTTGCCTGCATAACGCGTGTACGCAGGAAGATGAAGAATCTTTTCGGTATCGCGCATAAACGCCGGACGCATAAGCGTGCCTTTGTCGGCAGCGCGATCTATACGACGAATGACCTGGTCGTCGCAGCATCGATAAGGATTAACGACACCCGAGGCGCGGTCGGCGGCGATACGCTCGACCAGCTCGGGCAACAACGCCGCGGGAATGCGGTCCATGCGCGCCTTAATGACGGCCGTTTCTTGATTAGTTGCCATGGCATGCTCCTTAAAAAGGATGCGCAATCGGTTATAATGTCCAGCCCACGACCTCGATTATGGCAAATATCGGCACCAAAAACGGGAGCAAAGGCAGGGAGCGCGATTTTGTAAAGAGGCAGGAGAGGGCCAGGACCAGGAGCGCGACGGCAAATGCCACGATGCCGCCCAGAGGGTCGAGCGTGCAAAGCGCGAAAAGCGCCTTGGCATCCCCCATGCCGATGCCGGGGGCCTGGCGGAAACGCCGCCAAAGCGACTCGGTCAGCACAAGGGAAAGGCACACGATAACGGCAGGACCGGCGTGGTCAAGCGCCGTGTTCAAGCCCCTGTCCAGCCAAACGCCTGCAAACGCCGCCACGGCGCATGCGGCGGCAAGCGCGTTGGGAAACCGCCGTTCACGGACATCAATCACCGCACCGGCAAAGGCGCAGATCCAAAAGGGAATATAGACCATTGAACACCTCCCGTGGCAGTCACTCAAAAGCAAAAACCACCACAAAGGTGCCTGTCCCCTTCGTGGTGGTTTTGGTGGTGGTTATTTAGCGCCCTGCATGACCTCGTCGAGGGTAACGTTGACAGCGTGTTGCGTCGGGACCCAGTCGACCTTCAGGAACAACGCAGCCACCGTGATGGGGATATAGCTGAACATAAAGATCGGGAAGGTAAACAGGTTGGTCACCAGGCGCCACTTTTGCGCACAATGAATGTGCTTGTACTCGAAGATGGTCGTAAGTAGCGCCAGGATAAAGAAGGTCTGATACATCATCGCGAAGGTCATAATGAGCGAGGCGGCACAAGCCTGCATCTCAACCTCGGTAGCCAAAAAGCCATGCGAAAGACCACCGACGATCAGGAACGTGGCGTTGGCGAGCATCGAAATCAGCGATAACAGCATACCAGGGGCAATCGTCATAAACATGTCGTAGGCGGCAAAACGATGATAGCGGAAGGTCGACTTGACCAGATGCTTACCGTAGGTAAAGAACACCTGGTAGAAGCCCTTGGTCCAGCGCATACGCTGCTTCCAGGACGCCTTAAACGTCACAGGCTGCTCGTCAAAGAACTCCGCCGGCGCATAGCCAATACGAATGCCGTGAATAGCGCAGAACGTGGTGAACTGAATATCCTCGGTCAGCGTATGGAACTGCCAGCCGTGCATGCCCTCAATAACGCTAGCCGAGATAAGGTAGCCCGAACCCGATACGGCGCAGGACGTCTTGCAGATATTACGCGCGTTGTTAAGGAAACGCGCCTCGCGCAGGTACCAAGTGGCGTTGGCAGCCGAGATCCACGAGCTGCCAAAGTTCTTGGAGTTGCGGTAGCTTGTGACCACATGGAAGCCCTGGTCAAAGGCGTCATTCATCTTGGAGACGTAATCGCGGGAGATAACGTTGTCGGCATCGAAGATAAAGTAGCCCTCAAAGGTATCGGGATACTCGTTAAGAATGCGGTCAAAACCAAAGTCCATGACCCAGCTCTTGCCTTTACGGGCCAGGTCGTTTCGCTCGTACACGACAGCGCCCGCCTCGCGCGCGAGCTGCGCGGTGTTATCGGTGCACGCATCGGCGACCACGAAGACCTCGATGAGCTCGGACGGATAATCCTGGTCCTTGATGGAGCGAACGAGGTTGGCGATAACGGCCTCCTCGTTGTGTGCTGCAATAAAGAAGGCATACCGGTGGAGTTTTTTGGCCTTGGGAGGCGCGACCTCGCCGCGGAGAGCACCGATGACAAAGAAGACCACCTGGTACAAGAAGCAGACCGTGAGCAGCGTGACGACAATCTGGTTGAAGATCACGATGGGTGTGTTGGTTTGTAAAAAGGCGAGCATGCAGGCTCCCAGGAACGCGTTACGTAAACAACCGTATATCTTACCGCAGGCTTACCGAGTTCAAGAAACCACCTAATACTGGCTAGGCTTCGAGCAGACCGAGCTGCGGTACGATTTCGTCGCCGGCAGTAGTGCGACCAAGCGAACGCGGGGCTAAGTCGTCGAGGACGGCGGCGAGATCCCACGGCAGCTCGTCGCGGCACTCAATGCGCTCTCCCGTCACGGGATGATCGAACGCCACGCGCCAGGAATGGAGGAATTGCCTGGTCAGACCCTGATCGGCACGCGCATCGCACTTACCGTAGAGCGGATCGCCCACGCAGGCGTGGTTGATATGGCGCATGTGCACGCGAATCTGATGCGTGCGACCGGTAAACAGGTGACACTCAACGAGCGTATAGCCGTCATCAAAGCGCGTGGAATCAAAGCGCTCAAGGACCTTAAAGGTCGTGATGGCCTGGCGCGCAAAAGGATCATCGGAAACCGCCATCTTGACACGGTCACGTGTAGAACGGGCAATGCCGGTGTTAATGGTGCCCTCATCCATGGCGATATGACCGTGAACGAGCGTAATGTAGCGGCGGTCGAGCGTGCGCGTACGGATAAGATTTTGGAGCGCGCGCTGGGTATCGTCGTCCTTTGCCGCAAGCATAAGACCCGAGGTATCGCGATCCAAACGATGTACGATACCGGGGCGGTCCTCGCCCTGCACGGTGCCCAGATGGTCGATACCGCAGTGATAGACCAGCGCATTCGCGAGCGTACCGCTCTCATGACCATGCGCAGGATGGCACACCAGGCCGCGCTGCTTGGAGAGCACGATGAGGTAGTCGTCCTCATAGCGAATGTCGAGCGGGATGGCCTCGGGAATCACGTCGGTGGGATCGTGCGGTTCGGGCAAATCAACCGAAATACGGTCACCGGCTCGCACGGCGTACTTTTTGGACAGGCAGGTCTCGCCATTGACCACTACGACCCCACCCTCAATCAGATGTGCGCAGGCAGAGCGCGTAGGGCAGCCGTCATTGGCGCCCAGATAGGCGTCAAGACGCTGACCAGCGGCATCGTCGGCAACAAGGATATGGATGTCGGCCATTAGCGCTCAGTCCTTTCGCGAATCTTGCGGGCACGCTCCCCACGTTGTTTAGCCTTGCGCTTGGCGCGGGCCTCGTCACGGGCGTTAAGCTCGGCGGTCGCATCGACCTCACGAGCCGCGGGGCTCAAGAACATGTAACCGAAGAGCGCCAGCACCACACCGACCGTAATGCCGATATCGGCCACATTGAAGACGGGGAAGTCGATGAAGGTGGTGGCAATAAAATCGGTCACGAAGCCAAAGGCCAAACGATCGATAGCGTTGCCGATAGCACCACCCGCAACAATCGCCATGCCCACAACCTCAAGATGGGCGAGCTGAGGTGCACGAACGAGGTACACGGCAATAGCGATAATGACCGCCAACGCCAGCACGGCAAACGCGATGCCATGCCCCTCGCCCATGCTAAAGGCAGCACCGATATTGCGGACAAACATAAAGTCGAAAACACCGGGGATGACGGTCACATGCAAGGCGTCGCCCACGGCACGAACCGCAAGCTTGGTCAGCTGGTCAACAAGCAGCACAACCAACGCCACCCCACCAGCAACACCCAACCGCCAACGCAAAGGCGGCGTCATATCCGCACCACGACCCAAAGAAATCCCCTACCCTCAGATAATCAAATTCCGTTTAACGCAAATAACCATCTTATATTGCCACACGCAGAGCGCACGACACATTCGCTAACGTCAGATAAATAACCAGCATAAAAGAAAGCGGCATTCCGGATAACGGAATGTCGCTTTTCTTCAGCGGAGCAAATGGACCGAAGGCGCCTAAATTCTCCCTATAAATAAAATGCCGAGTTACCGTGCCTTAAAGGGCATTCGCGCAGCGCTTGCAAATGTGAGCGTGGCCGTTGTACTCGCCGACGGTGGTGCGGTAGTTCCAGCAACGGTCGCAGCACTCGCCCTCGGCAGCATCGATGGCAACAGAAAGCTCCTCGCCCTGGGTAAGCTCAACATCGGAGACGATGTAGAACTCGGCCAGGTCGACGGCCTTGTCGCCGGTCAGCAGCGCATACATTTCGGCGGGAACGACCGCCTTGACGCGGACCTGCTGGCTCTTGGTGAAGGTGCCGGCGGAGCGGGCATCCTCAAGGGCCTTGGTCACGACGCTACGGAGCTCGAGTGAAGCCTCGAGCACGCCCTCAAACTCGTTGGCCTCGTCGACCGTGATGGGCGACTTGTACCAATCGAGCAGCGCGGCGTACTTCTGGTGATCGACGCAGCCGGCGGGCGCATAGGCCATGGCCTCGTCGACCGTATAGGACAAGATCGGCTGCAGGTCGCGCATGAGCATCGAGAAGAGCTCGGCGAGCACGGTCTGGGCGCTGCGACGCTCGAGCGAGCCGGGCTTCTCACAGTACAGACGGTCCTTCAGGGCGTCGAGGTACACGTTGGAAAGCTCGGTAACCACGAAGTCGTAAAGCGCACGGTAAGCGCGCGGGAACTCGTAGCAAGAGTAAGCATCGTCGACCTCGGCCTGGACCTGGGTCAGACGGGCAACCATGAGCTTGTCGAGCGGCAGCAGGTCGGCAAAAGCGACGCCGTCGGTCTCGGGCTCAAACTGGCCCTCAAGCTCGGAGAGCAGGAAGCGCAGCGTGTTGCGGAAACGACGGTAGGCATCGGACGTACGAGCGAGAATCTCGTGGTCGATGGAAACGTCGGAGCTGGTGTCGACCGAGGCGACCCACAGGCGGATGATGTCGGCGCCCATCTCGTCACAGACCTTATTGGGGTCGATGACGTTGCCAAGCGACTTGGACATCTTACGGCCCTGGCCGTCGAGGGTGAAGCCCTGCGAGACGACCGCCTTGTACGGAGCGTGGCCGTTGGCGCCCACCGAGGTAAGCAGCGAGCTCTGGAACCAACCGCGGTGCTGGTCGGAGCCCTCGAGGTACACATCCGCCGGATACTCCAGCTCGGGACGGTACTCGCAGACGGCCTTCCAGGAAACGCCGGAATCCCACCACACGTCGAGGATGTCCTTATCGGCCTTGAGGTGATGGCCGCCGCACTTGGGGCAGACGCAGGCCTCGCCCAGGTAGCTCTCGGGAGCGTCGGTGAACCAGGCGTCGGAGCCCTTATCGTGGAAGAGCTTGATGACGGCGTCGAGCGTGGCGTCGTTCATGACCTTCTCGCCGCAGTCGGCGCAGGTGTAGCTGGGGATAGGCACGCCCCAGTTGCGCTGACGGCTGATGCACCAGTCGGGACGCTGCTCGACCATGGCGCCAATGCGGTTGGCGGCATGCGCCGGATACCATTTAACGTTCTCGCGGACCTCCTTGCCAGCCTGCTCGCGCAAGCCAGTCTTGTCCATCGAGACAAACCACTGGTCGGTAGCACGGAAGAGCACCGGGTGCTTGCAGCGCCAGCAGTGCGGATAGCTGTGCGTGATCTTCTTCTCGAGGACCAGGGTGCCGCGCTCACGCAGGAACTCGATAATGTGAGGGTTGGCCTCGTCGGTATCCATACCGCTGAAGGGGCCACCGGTGCCAAACTCCTCACCGGTGTAGAACTTGCCGTCGTCGTCGACCGGCATGCAGATGTCGGTGATGCCCTCCTTGAGGCAGGCAAAGTAGTCGTCGACGCCGTGGCCGGGCGAGTTGTGGACGATACCGGTACCGTCATCGACACCGACGTAATCGGCCAGCAGCGCCACGCCCTCAACGCCGTCAAAGATCGGCTGCTTGTAGTGGATGTGGTGGAAGGTCTCGGCGGGAACCACATAGGGCTTGCCGTCGACCATAACCGGGGTGTACTCCCAGCCAAACTCCTCGCAGCACTTGGGAGCCAGGTCCTCGAGCATGACCTCGGCACGGCCCTCGTGCTCAACGGCGACATAGGCGGCGCCGGGCTTGAGGGAAACGGCCTGGTCGGAGGGGATGGTCCACGGCGTGGTCGTCCAGATGATAAAGTCGACCGGGCCGTCGAAGTCCTCGAGGCCGGCGGGCTTGGAAGTCATCTCAAAGCGCACGAAGATGGACGGGCTCGTCTCGTCGGAGTACTCAATCTCGGCCTCGGCCAGCGCGGTATGGCAGTGCTTGCACCAGTGAACCGGCTTGTGGCCGCGATAGATCATACCCTTATCGAACATGGCCTTAAAGACCTCGATGTCGGCGGCGTCATGCTGGTGATAGAGCGTCAGGTAGGGGTTGTCCCAGTCGCCGAGCACGCCCAAGCGACGGAAACCGGCCTTCTGAAGCTCAATGTTCTCGACAGCGAACTCGTTGCAGAGCTCACGAATCTTGGCCGTGGGGGTCTGGTTGAACTTCTCGGTGCCAAGCTTCTCCTCGACCTTGTGCTCGATCGGCTGGCCGTGGCAGTCCCAACCGGGGACGTAGGGAACCTCATAGCCCTGCATCATCCAGTAGCGGTTGATCATGTCCTTAGAAATCTTGTTCATGGCGTGGCCGATGTGGATCGGACCGTTGGCGTACGGAGGGCCGTCGTGCAGCACGAACTTCTTGTGACCCTCGTTCTTCTTCAGAACTTGCTCGTAGACCTTGTTGTCCTGCCAGTCCTTGAGTCGCTTGGGCTCGGACTTGGAAAGACCGGCACGCATGGGAAAACCGGTTTTGGGCAGATTCATCGTCTGCTTGTACTCGTTTGCCACGGTACCCCTTTCATGTCGTGGGCGCGCACGCCCGTTGGGCACCAAAAAAGCGCCCGTCCCTACAAGCTGGGACGAAGCGCCACAAAACGGGCCGTGTGCCCGCAAAAGCTCTTCGCTTAACCACCCAGCTTAGATGCCCTCGCCCGCATTACAGCGCGCTCGCATCCGTTACTCGGCTGGCCTGTATCGACGACCATCTCGGCGATGTCTACTAAGACGAACCTACGCGGCACGTCCGTTGGGACCGCAGCTCCGGGGTGATTTTCATCGGTCGCATGCACGGGTTCTCAGCGCTCCCCGCTCTCTGTAGCATGCGGACGGCCGACTACTCGTCCCCATCAACGCTTATGCGGAGTATGCTAGCACGTTCCGCACCGGCGAAAAACCCTCAACACTGGTTTTATACGTTCGAAATTTCTTGCGGCCGTGGACCTTCTCTTGGAGCAAAATACCTGTAAGCACTTTATCGAACGAAAGAAGATTGCTATGCGCACGATCGGAATGAGCGACTATACCGTTGGCGAAGACTGCTTTGACGAGCTGCACGGCGCGTTGGCCGAGTACGGAGCAACCAAGGTCGCCATCATTGGTGGTAAACGAGCACTGGCCGCAGCACTTCCCGGTATCGAAGCTGCGCTGGCAGGTACCGACGTCGAGATTCTGGAGACGCGCGTCTACGGCACCAACAGTACGCGCGCAAATATCGCCAAGGTCGTAAACTCCCCTGCCTGCCAGGAAGCCGACGTGCTCATCGCATGCGGCGGCGGCAAGGCGCTCGACACCGTGAAGACCGCTGCCATTGAGCTCAAGAAGATCGTCTTCACCGTCCCGACGATCTGTTCCAACTGCTCCGCCGCGACCGCCATTGCCGTTGTCTACAACGACGACGGCTCGCTCGAGGGCTATTCGTACCCTAACTGACCTGCGCATATCTTTATCAACCCCAAGATCATCGCCGAGGCTCTGGCGGAGTACTTCTGGGCCGGCGTGGGTGATGCCCTGTCCAAGCAGTCCGAGGTCGAGTACGCCACGAGCGCCGGCAACCTGGAGCACACGGCAGGCCTTGGCCTAGCACTCGCCCACACCTGCTCCGAGCCGCTGTTTACCTTTGGCGTCCAGGGTCTTGAGGACGTGCGCCAGGACCAGTCGACCGAAGCCGTCAAGCAGATCGCGCTCGACATCGTGGTCAACACGGGCTACGTCTCCAACCTGACCAACCAAAACGATTACTACTACAACTCGAGCGTGGCGCACGCGTTCTACAACGCTTCCTGCAGCATTCCGCGCGAGGGCTCCTACCTGCACGGCGAGGTCGTAAGCCTGGGTGTGCTGGTACTGTTCGCCTATACGGGCGATACCGAGAACCTTGAGCGCTACGCCGCCTTTAACAATCAGATGGGCCTGCCCGTGACGCTTGAGCAGGTCGGGCTTTCCGAGGCTGATATCCCTGCCCTGTGCGAGTACGCGCACGCCACCAACGAATGGAAGCAAGGCAACCCGGAGCCCTTCACCGACGAAAAGTTCGACGCCGCCATCAAGGCTGCCAACACCTACGGCCACACACTCTAGAACTGGCCCAAAACCACCACAAAGGGGACAGGCACCTTTGTGGTGGTTTTTTATTGCTCCAGCATTCAGTTCGTACTCGAACCCGATTCTTTACGAGAAAGGGTTCGGGTACGTTTTTTGTTTATCGGAAATTCTGCGGAAGGACTACTCGGAACGGCAAACAGGAACGAACAGAGGCAGGGTATCATCGTGGTGATGGTATCCTGCCTTTTGTTTTGCGGGATCAAGGTCGCTTTGTGCGAACTTGATCGTCCCCCTATATGGCGCGTTTGGGGGTAATCGCTGCGTACGTGCGTACCGGGAGCCTGTACACCTCTGACAAGGTGTAACACACTAGACTTTGTGCCAAAGTCTGTGTGCCAAGGGGCCAAGCCCATTAGAATCCCTGCGGAGCGTGTACGCACGTACGCAGAAAAATGGCAAAATTTCACTATATCGGGGTGTTCTTTCATGGAGGAGTGTGGTATACTCGGCTTAACCCAGTAAATCGGAGTTTGACGAGGTAAAAGAATATGAATGGAAAACATCTATTTCTTACATCTGCAGGGTTGACCGATAAGATGAAAGAGAAATTCTTTGATATTATTGGAAAGTGTCCGAAGGATGTGAAAGTGCTTTATATTCCAACAGCTGGCATTGAAACAGATGGTGCAAGAGAGTCGCTTGCAATATGTTTTCATGAACTCTTTCTAATGGGAATTCAGTACGAAAATATATTAGTGTACAATCTGGAATTAATTCTTTCAAAAGACTATCAAAGAACCTATTCTTCGTATGTTACAACCCCGTTTATGCTTACAAGGCTATTAACTTTTGAAGAATTAAACCAATTTGATGCTGTTTTTGTCAGTGGTGGTGATGTATCTGTGCTTTGTCGTGAAATGTCTAGAACTGGTTTTGATAGAATACTTAATAATGCAATTAAAAACGGACTTATATATGTCGGAATCAGTGCAGGAAGTATGTATGCGGCGGGAAATTTAACAGATGGATTACATATTATTGACAATCCTATTATCCCCCATTGGAATGGTTCTGAAACAACAGTATTACCGAACGGCAAAGATGAGATTAAGCTTGCTGATGGAAAAGCTGTTTATGTAGAGGATAATTACATGAGTGTAATATGATGCACATGTAGGATTAGTCAAATTCCAGTTTGCTGTACTCGTTCCTAGCAGGGTTTGGGGCAGGCACGCCCCAACAAGAAGCTGTCCCAAAGGGGCAAGAATTTTCAAGAATTGAAAATTTGTGGCCACGGGACGATTCTTGCTCTCACGAAAACCCATACTTTTTGAAAAAACGCTTTTCGCAGCCAAAGGAGGATGCACCATGAAAAAAGAGATCGAAGCCTTTGTCAACGCAGCCAACGAGCAGGAGTTGGAAGCCGCATGGAATAACCTCTCGGCAGAGGAACAGCGAGTTTTCGAGCAGCTCATGGAGGAAGACTCACCCGAAGATGCACTGGCATTTTTTGCCCAGCTGTATGACGATGCCCCGAAGGAGCAAGCCAGCGAAACCGTGAGCATCTCCGAAAACGAAATCTATTTCAAGCGGCAGCCCTTGACCGAAGAGCAGAAGAAGCACGGCTCCTATGTAGATGAGAACGGCAATCTCCATGTCAAGAACCTGTCTGCATTCTGGATTCCTGAACTGACCACCACGGAGAAAGTCGGTCACACCACCTACACCGTGACCGGCAGCTATGAGGGCAAGGAATCCTTTTTGAAGAAACTGGAGCGCATTGTTGCCAAGAACGCCCAGCAAAAATTTGAAGATGAGGGTGCAGACGAATGACAACTGCGTCCAATTCTGCTATACTTGACCCGGTAACCAATCCTGTACCGACAGTTGCTCCACAGAGTAAGGAGGACACAACAATGTCTGGAGCAACGAATAAAATCACCGCACTTTACTGCCGACTGTCGCAAGAGGACGCACGGCTCGGCGAAAGCCTGTCCATTGAGAACCAGAAGGTCATCCTTCTGGAATACGCCAAAAAGAACCACTTCCCGAACCCGGTGTTCTTTGTGGATGATGGCTACTCCGGCACGAACTATGACCGTCCCGGCTTTCAGAGTATGCTGGTCGAGATCGAAGCAGGGCGTGTAGGAATCGTTATCACAAAAGACCTGTCCCGACTGGGGCGCAACTCTGCCTTGACGGGTCTGTACACAAACTTCACCTTTCCCCAGTATGGCGTTCGCTACATTGCCATTAACGACAACTACGACACCATTGACCCGAACAGCGTAAACAACGATTTTGCGGGCATTAAGAACTGGTTCAACGAGTTTTACGCCCGCGATACCAGCCGCAAGATTCGGGCCGTTCAGAAGGCCAAGGGAGAGCGTGGAGTACCGCTGACGGTCAATGTGCCGTACGGCTATGTGAAAGACCCGGAGAACCCGAAGCATTGGCTTGTTGACCCGGAAGCGGCTGCGATTGTGAAGCGCATCTTCTCCATGTGCATGGAGGGACGTGGGCCGACCCAAATTGCGAACCAACTGTGGGCAGATAAAGTTCTGACTCCTACCGCCTACAAGTTGAGCCATGGCCGGAGTACAAACGCACCTGCCCCGGAAGACCCTTATCGCTGGGATAAAAGAGCAGTAAGTTTGATTCTGGAACGCCGGGAGTACACTGGCTGCACAGTCAACTTCAAGACCTATACTAACTCTATCTGGGATAAAAAGAGACATCTGAATCCTGTGGAAAATCAGGCTATCTTCCCGGATACACATGAGCGCATTATTGACGATGATGTGTTTGAAAAGGTTCAGGAGATTCGTAACCAGCGTCACCGCATGACCCGGACAGGCAAGAGCAGCATTTTCTCCGGTATGGTCTACTGCGCTGACTGCGGTTCCAAGATGCAATATGGTTCGTCCAATAACAGGGACTTCAGTCAAGACTTCTTTGATTGCTCTCTGCACAAGAAGAACGGGAGCAAGTGCAAGGGACACTTCATCCGGGTAAAGGTTCTGGAAGGCCGTGTGCTGAACCATATCCAGCAGGTAACGGACTACATCCTTTGCCATGAAGACTACTTCCGCAAGGTCATGGAGGAGCAGCTTCGGGTGGAAAGCACCGAAAAGCTGACCGTCCTGAAGAAGCAGCTTGCCCGGAATGAGAAGCGGATTGCAGACCTCAAACGGCTGTTCATGAAAATCTACGAGGATAACGCCAGCGGAAAGCTGAGCGATGAACGCTTTGACATGATGAGCCAAAGCTACGATGCCGAACAGAAGCATCTGGAAGAGGAAGCCCTCTCTATCCAGCAGGAAATCGAAGTACAGGAACAGCAAATCGAGAATATTGAAAAGTTCGTCCAGAAAGCGCACAAGTACGTTCATATTGAAGAACTCACCCCTTATGCTCTCCGTGAACTGGTGTCGGCCATCTATGTGGATGCCCCGGATAAGTCCAGCGGAAAGCGGGTGCAGCACATCCATATCAAGTACGATGGGCTGGGGTACATCCCTCTGGATGAACTGGAAGCAAAAGAAAAGGCGTGACCGAAGTCACGCCAAATCTTCCCCATTTAGGGAACTTTTGCAAATACTGTTTTATGGGAACTCTGCTCTGGGGAACTCCCTGTTGTACATATCGCTATCGTCTGTGGCTTTTGGCAGGGTGCGTCCTATTCAGGGGCGCACCCTGTTTTTTGTTTTGCCCTTAATCTTCTAGCCCATGGCTTCCAGCCACATTCTTCAAATATTTCTCCGGGTCACCGTTCAGGATCAAGTCTGCATAGCCCAGTGGGGCATTGTAGATGAGGTAGTCCAACTCTGCCCTCTGCACCATGGTTACATCAAGTGGTATACTTCAAGGCCAATGTAATTTACTTTTGCACGAGAGAGCTTCTACAAATATCCAGCCTTACACTCGCTGTCGGCTGAATAGTCTAACTAGAACACTGGTCTCTCTGAATGCAGCAAATATTCTTATTTCTGTCCCATTATTGACTTTTTTGTCCCAATCGTGGTATAATGCTAATGTACAGGAGGGGGTGTACGTTCTATGAAGAAAAAAAACATTATTAATCTTATTCGTTGCTATACAGAAAAGAATGATGAAGGCTTCAGAAACGAATCATATGAAATCGCTAGAGATTTTGATGAATCAGGAGACCATCAATTAGCTGAATATATTATGTCGTTGCTTTCGAATGTAAATACTTTTGTTCCACAGATGGAAGGGCATGAATCTACATTTTTTGAAAGAATTGAAGCAAAAGAAGATATTTTATTGCTACCTGATTCAATCATGCAAGATCTTCTAGGGGTTGTAAATGCAATAGCACATCGAATCGGTATTCACAAATTTCTTTTTCAGGGAGCTCCTGGTACTGGAAAAACAGAAGCA
>CAJMMX010000031.1 GCA_905214615.1 uncultured bacterium
GCGCTGTCCGCGCCGTGGGGTAAAATCGTTCAGTCAGAACACGAACCCGCATCGGAGCTCATCACATGGCATTCGTCCATCTGCACAATCACACTGTTTTCTCCATGCTCGACGGCGCAACCCGTATCCAGGATATGGTCAATCGTGCCGTTGAGCTGGGCATGCCCGCCGTGGCCATTACCGACCACGGCTACATGTATGGCGTACCCGACCTGGCGCTGGCCTGCGACGCCGTCAACCACAACACGCCCGAGTACAAACCCTGGAGCCACGACAAGGCCTTCTTGGAAAAGGACCGCCGCGACGAGCTGGTGGAGCCCGATCCCGAGTCCAGCCCGCGCGAGCATGCCCAGTATGTGAAGGACATGGCCATGTGGGACGAGAAGGGCAACATCGACGAGCTCAAGCCGCCTCTGGTCATCAAGCCCATCTTTGGCTGCGAGGTCTACTTTACGCCGGACGAGACGCTTGCCCGCGACCATAAGCCCGAGCTCTACCACATAATCCTTCTGGCCAAGGACCAGGAGGGATACGTCAACCTGATGCAGACGGTCTCCGAGGCCGCCGTGCAGGGCTTTTACTATAAGCCGCGCGTGACGCTCGACAACCTGCGCCGCCACGCCAAGGGCATGATCTGCACGAGCGCCTGCATCGCGGGCATCATCCCCAAATACATCGACCGCGGTGACATGGAGGGCGCCATCAAGTGGGCCGAGACCTTCCGCGATACCTTCGAACCCGGCGACTTTTACATCGAGATCCAGGAACACGGCATCACTACCGACAATGGTCTGACCGACGAGCAGATGGACCGTACGCTCATCGATATCGCCAAGCAGGTGGGCGTCAAGGTCATCGCCACCAACGACTTCCACTACCTGCGCCGCGAGGACGCGCCCGTGCAGGACGTCATCATGTGCATCGGTATGAACGCCAAGGTCGACGACCCTAACCGCATGCGCATGACTGGCTCGGAGTTTTACATGAAGACCGAGGAGGAGATGCGGGCGATGTTCCCGTATTGCCCCGAGGCCTGCGACAACACGCTCGAGATCGCCGACAAGTGCTACGTTGAGCTGGACTGGGACTCCATCATCCTGCCGCGCTTCCCGCTGCTCGATCCCGGCGAGACGCACGAGAGCCAGTTCCGCCGCGAGTGCGAGAAGGGCCTGCGCCAGCACTACGGCGACGACTGGGCCACGCGCGAGATTGGTGGCGTCAACATCAAAGAGCGCTTTGAGTACGAATACAAAGTCATCTGCGACAAGGGCTTTGCCGCCTACTTCTTGATCGTTGCCGAGTACGTGCAATGGGCCAAGGACAACGGCATCGGCGTCGGCCCCGGCCGTGGCTCGGCCGCCGGCGCTATCGTCGCCTACGCCATGAACATCACCGCGTTCGACCCGCTCGAGAACGGTCTGATGTTCGAGAGGTTCCTGTCCCCGCAGCGTACCGAGATGCCCGATATCGATATGGACTTCGACGATGAGCGGCGCCTCGAGGTCGTGGAGCACGTTCGCCAGCTCTACGGCCCCGAGAAGGTCACCCACGTCATCACCTACTCGACCATTAAGGCCAAGCAGGCCATCAACGACGCTGCGCGCGTCCTGGACTACCCGGTCTACATGGGCCAGCGTCTGTCCAAGATGGTCTCGAGCGACCCCAAGGTCAAGCTCAAGCAGGTGCTCGAAAAGCAACCCGGCAAAGAGGATCTGTTTAACCCCGATTTTGCCGAGGCCTATAAAAAGGACGACGACGCCCGCCGCATCATCGACACGGCGCTCTCAATCGAGGGCCTCACCCGTGGCGAGGGCGTGCACGCGTGCGCCGTTCTGATCTGCCGCGACCCCGTCAACGAGCACGTGCCCACCAAGCTCGACACCAAGGGCGGCGTCGAGATTACCCAGTACGAAGGTCATACCGTTGCCGACATGGGCCTGCTCAAGATGGACTTCCTGGGCCTGCGTACGTTGACGGTTATCTCCAAGGCCAAGGCAAACATCAAAAAGAACTTTGGCATCGACATCAAAGAGGAAGAGATTCCCTTTGACGATCCCGAGATCTTTAAGCTCATGGGCTCCGGCCACACCGCCGGCGTCTTCCAGGTCGAGTCCGCCGGCATGACGGCCACGATCAAGAACATGAAGCCCACCGAGTACAAACACGTCGTGGCATTGATCGCCCTGTACCGCCCGGGCCCGCTGGGCGCCGGCATGGTCTCGTCCTACATCAACCGTATGAACGGCAAGGAGCCGGCGGTCTCCTACGACGACCGTCTGGACGACATCCTGGGCGAAACCTACGGCACCATGGTCTACCAGGAGCAGGTTATGCTCATCTCCGTCGAGATGTGCGGCTTCTCCAAGGGCGAATCGGACTCGCGTATCCGTAAGCCCGTGGCTAAGAAAAAGATTAAGCTGCTCACGTCGACGGTGCTGCACTGGGAGGATGGCTCGGACGAGACCACCTATGACCACTGGATGAACGGCGCTATCAAGAACAACTACACGCGCGAGGTCGCCCAGAAGATTTGGGACGATGTTCTCGAGTTCGCGTCCTACGCCTTCAACAAGTCGCACTCCGCCGGCTACGCCATCCTGGTTATGCAGACGGCGTGGCTCAAGGCGCACTATCCGCACGAGTACATGGCGGCCGTTCTGACGTCCTATACGGGCAAGACCGACAAGATCGTGCACTACGTCTCGGCGTGCCGTCACGACGGCATCCCCGTGCTTTCGCCAGATGTCAACGAGTCCGGTACCGAGTTCACGGCTACTAAGGAGGGCGTGCGCTTTGGTCTGGCCGGCATCCGCGGCGTGGGCACCGGCGTGGCGCAGGCGATTATCGCCGAGCGCGAGGCGGGTGGTCCGTTTAAGACGCTGCACGACTTTGTCGAGCGCGTGGACTCGAGCCAGGCCAACCGTCGCGTGATCGAATCGCTGATCAAGGCAGGTGCCTTCGACTCCACGGGGTATCCGCGTCGCCAGATGATGCACTTTGTGGACAAGAACAACCCCGAGAACATCATCGACGCCGCGGTAAAGCGCCAGAAGGATCGCGCGAGCGGCCAGACGTCGTTCTTCGATATGTTTGGTGACGTTGAGGGCTCGGGCTTTGAGGTGAGTGTGCCCGATCCGGATGGCCAAGAGTGGGACCGCCACCTTAAGCTGAGCCAGGAGAAGGAGGTTCTGGGCATCTATGTCTCGGACCACCCGCTGCGCCCGTTTGAGTATGCACTAGCCAAGGCGCGCGACTTCTCGTTCTCGCAGATCGATACCGGCTACGAAGTGCAGAACCCCACGGGCGGCACCATCAACCAGGAGATTCCCGAGGGCAAGGCGCTGTGGTGGGCCGGCATGGTCTCGAGCGTGTCCAAGCGCGTGACCAAAAACGGCGACCCCATGGGCATCGTGCAGCTCGAGGATATGGAAGGCGAGGCCACCGTCGTGGTGTTCCCCAAGACCTACAAGGAGGCCGAGGGGTATCTGTACGGCGAGGTCGATCCCGAGACCGGCGTGCAGCTGTCCGACGCGTTTGTGCGCATTAAGGGCAAACTCGAGCGCTCGGACCGCGGCGACCAGATCATCGCGCAGGAGATCGTGCCGCTGGAGCTCAACGAGGAGAACAACAAGCCCAAGGTGTTTGAGGTCATGGTGCCCAACAGCCGTTTTAGCCAGGGTAACATGGCGCGTCTTGCCACGGTGCTCACCACCAACCCGGGCGGCGACCGTGTGGAGATCTTTATCGAGCAGGTGGACGGGCGTGTGCTGCGTGCCGAGGTACCTGCTAAGGTCAACGCCCGTTCGATTCCGCTGCTGGCCGAGGCAAAGGCCATTGTGGGTAACCAAGGCCGCGTGACGGTTATCTAGGGACGGCGTCGCTGGTCCGCGCGAGATTGGAGGAAGTGATGGCACGGGGGACGTTTGTGCAGGCGCTCCGGAAAGAGGCGGCGCTGAGCGGCACCTTTATGAAGGGCCGCTCGCTCATGCTCAACGGCGCCGTGCTGTCGATTGAGGACAGCGGCTCGCGCTTCTCCAAAAACGTGACGGTCGAGGGCACGGTGCGCGGCTCGCGCGGTGACCTGTACAAGACGCACGTGGCGCTCGACATGGAC
This sequence comes from uncultured bacterium, assembly GCA_905214615.1. Classification (GTDB taxonomy): domain Bacteria; phylum Actinomycetota; class Coriobacteriia; order Coriobacteriales; family Coriobacteriaceae; genus Collinsella. The sequence continues at coordinate 4,115 of CAJMMX010000031.1, forward strand.
GAGCACGAGGTGATCGACTACGACTGCGATTGCCCCGCCGCATACCGCTATCCCGGTATGTGCAAACACGCCATCGCCACAGCGCTGACATACCTGGACGCCAGCGGCATTGAGCCTGTTGAGGGGCTGCGCACGCCGGTTCGCACGTTTACGGCGCAGCCGAAACAGCCCGCGCGTGCCGCGTCCGCCGCGCCGGCCGTCAACCCCAACTTTCCCTTTCCGGCGCCCGTCCCCACGAGCCCGAGCCTTGTGGCGGCGCTTTCCGATCTTTCGGACGCGCGCATGGATGAGCTGGCGAGCATGCGCCGCAAGCTTGCCGGTGCCGTTGATCCCGACGCCCCCAAAGCGGCGTTGGAGCCCTCGTTGGCGCCGTACTACAATCCGCTGTTCGCTGACCGCTTTAGCTGGGCGCTCGAGTTCCGCATTCGCTGTGGATCGGTCTCCTACGTGGTCAAGGACATCGATGGCATGGCCGATGCCTACGTGCGCGGCGGCACGTTCTCCTATGGCAAGAAGCTCACGTTTGTTCATTCACCTGAGGCCTTTAACGAAACATCGACAAAGCTGCTCAACCTTGTTGTGACGACAGTTGCCTATCTCGATGACATCACAAGCTCGCGTTCGGCGTCGTACGACTTTGCCCGCAGCGGTTTTGTTGCCGAGCGTCAGTTGCCGCTGTCCGAGCATAGCATCGTATATGTGCTGGACCTGCTGCGCGGCCAGACCATCTCCTTTGAGCCCGCCTGGTCGCGGGGGACGACGACGCATCGCACCTACGACGTGGCGGTTGAGCTGTCTCCGCAAGGGGAAGGCGAGGCGTCCGCTAAGCGCCCACCACTCCTTGCCGCCAAAATCGCGCCGGCGGCTGGTGGTAGCTATGACCTGCGCCTGCCCGCCGATATGTACTGCTTTGCGTCGGGCGATGCCGCCTACTTGGTTGACACGCGCCGCGCGCGCCGTACCGACGCTGCATTTGCTCAGCATGCCGCACCTTTTTTGTCGCGCTTGCTGCCGTGCCGCACGCCCGCCCATATTGCCGCCGAGCAGGTGGGTGAGTTCTGCCGTATGGCGCTGCCCATTTTGCGCGACTACACCGACCTCACCGCGCCCGCCGCGCTCGATACCGTGGCACCCGAGCCGAGCTTTGCTATGGCGATCGGCGTCGACGATGGGCTCGTGACCTGCAAAATTACGGTTACCTACGGCGATTGGTCGGCGGATCTCTTTAGCCTGGGCGCTCCGGGCAGTCCCTTTGAAGAGCAGCGCCCCGGCGTGCCGCCCCGCGACGTGGTGGCGGAGTTTCGCGTTATGGACACGGCTGCCATGTACTTCGATTTCCAAGAGGGCGGCCTGGCGTTTGAGGAGCGCGATGATGAGAGCTTGTTCTGCCTGCTGACCGAGGGCCTGTCCGCCCTGTCCGAGCTGGGTGAGGTCATGCTCAGCGACCGCCTGCGCCAGATTTCGGTGCGCCCCGCGCCCAAGCTTTCGGTGCGTGCGACCGTCAAGAGCAACCTACTCGACGTCGAGTTGGGTGCGAGCGGGCTTTCGGCAGCAGACCTTGCCGTCTATCTCGATTCGTACAAGCGTCATCAAACGTTTGCGCGCCTTACGTCCGGCGACATCATTCGCCTGGACGAGGGCGCCCGAGCCGCGTTTGGCCTCGCCGAGGACCTGGGTGTCGATGCCGTCGACCTGCTCGACGGCGTGTCGCTTCCCGCGTCGAGCACCCTGTTCGTCGATAGCATGCTCGCGCGCACGCCGGCGCTCGAGGCCGATCGCGACGCTGCGTTCCGCCGTACCGTCGAGCGCCTGGACACGCTCGGCAAGATGGACTTTACGGTGCCGGCATCGCTCAAGGCAACGATGCGCGGCTACCAGGTCGACGGATACCAGTGGCTCGGCTCGCTCGAACACCTGGGCCTTGGCGGCATCTTGGCCGACGACATGGGCCTGGGCAAAACGCTCCAGATGATCGCGCATATCCTGGCGCGCGTGGAGGCGGGGGACACCAAGCCCACGCTCGTGGTATGCCCGGCCTCACTCGTGTACAACTGGACTGCCGAGCTGGAGCGCTTTGCGCCCTCGCTCGATGTGTGTGCCATCGTGGGCGCCAAGGCGCAGCGCCGCGTGCAGATTGCCGGCGTGGCCGAGCATAACGTGGTCGTGACGTCGTATGATCTTATGCGGCGCGATATCGATGAGTACGCCGAACGGGATTTTGCCCGCGTGGTGCTCGACGAGGCCCAGTACATTAAAAACCCGCTCACCCAGGTGGCCCGTGCTGCCAAGCGCCTGCCGGCCGGCGTGCGCTTTGCCTTGACGGGCACGCCCATCGAAAACCGCCTGTCCGAGCTCTGGAGCATCTTCGACTTTTTGATGCCGGGCCTGCTTGGCACGCGCGAATCATTTGCCAAGCGTTTCGAAAGTCCGGTCGAGCACGCCGAGGGGGACAGCGCCGCTCGCCTGCAGGCGCTCGTGTCGCCGTTTGTGCTGCGCCGCGTTAAGGAAGACGTGGTGGCCGATCTGCCCGAGAAGATCGAGGACACCGTCATGGCACAGCTCACCGGCGAGCAGCGCAAACTCTACCTGGCCAACCAGGACCGCATCGCCCAGCAGGTGCAGCATCGCGAGGCATCCGAGTTTAAGAAAGACAAGCTCAAGGTGCTCGCCGAGCTTACCAAGCTGCGCCAGATCTGCTGCGACCCGCATCTACACTACGAGGACTACAAGGCGGGGAGTGCCAAGCTCGACGCTTGCATGGAGCTCGTGCACGGTGCGCTCGACGGCGGGCACCACATTCTGCTGTTCAGCCAGTTCACGGGCATGCTCGATATCATCGGTAAGCGCTTGGCCAAGGAGGACATCGGCTTTCTTAAGCTCACGGGCGCTTCGTCTAAGGAGAGCCGCGCCAAGATGGTCGCGCAGTTCCAAGCGGGCGAGGTTCCGGTCTTTTTGATTTCGCTCAAGGCGGGCGGCGTGGGCCTTAACCTGACGGCAGCCGACGTGGTCATTCACTACGACCCGTGGTGGAACGTGGCCGCGCAGGACCAGGCGACCGATCGCGCGCACCGTATTGGCCAGCAACATACCGTGACCGTGTACAAGCTCATCGCCAAGGACACGATCGAGGAACGCATTATGCGGATGCAGGAGTCCAAGCGCGACCTGGTCAACAGCGTGCTCGGCGGCGACGGCATCTCCTCGGCGCTGTTTACCCGCGAGGATGTTCTGGCGCTGCTCGGCGGCGACGGGCGCTAGCCTCGCTCATTATGTGTTCATTTGCGATGCCGTGGATGGTTCGCGCGCCTTTGGGCATAAGAAGCATCGAGAACATCGGCACATCAGCAAAGGAGAACATCATGGCGAAATTCTTTAAGGACCCCGACGGCAAGCTCATTGCCGCTCTTGGCAACGACGTTGCAACCCCTGCCGGCTGCACGGAGCTGACCGCGAACACCGAGGACGCGGCGCACGAGAAGCACGTGCCTGTTGTCGAGACCGAGCGCGACGGTCACGTGATTCGCGCACGCGTTGGCTCGGTCGAGCACCCCAGCCTGCCCGAGCACTATATTGAGTGGATCGCCCTTGAGGCCGAGGGCCGCTTAGAGGTCCATTACCTTGAGCCCGGCATGAAGCCCGCGACGTTTTTTGCCGGCGGTTCCAAGACCGGTACCGTCTATGCCTACTGCAACCTGCACGGGCTGTGGTCCGCGACGTTCTAGGAGCGCGCCCCCGCTCGGGGTATCATAGCTAGCATATGCACATGCGAGCGCCGACTGCATCATGCGGCCGGCGCTTTTACTACGATTTCGATGGTTTACGACGGAAAGGGCTGAGCCATGAAGCTCGCGCTTGCACAGATCGATATGCGCCTGGGTGATATTGAGGGCATTTGCGGCCGCATCGAGGACCAGGCTCGTCTGGCCCACGAGCGCGGGGCGCGCGTGCTGTGCGTTCCGGCTCCGCTCTTTATGGGCGCCATGCCCGGTGGCCTGGTGGGCGCTGCCGACTTTGAGCACGACATGCTTGCCGGCTTGACTGGTGTCGCCGAGCGCATCCAGGAGCTTGACATGATCTGCATCGTGCCCGCGGCGGTTTCGTTTGAGGGTCAGCCGCTGCTCGACTACATGATGCTCAAGGACGGTCATGTGGTGCCGGCGCGTTCGAGCATTGCCCTGCAGCGTGGCGAGAACAACGACACGCGTTGGGCGCCGCCGGTGTTCGACGTGGACGGCGTGCGCATCGCCGTGATTTTTGACTTGGACCGCGAACTCGAGATGTTGCCGACCGGTGTTGACCTCATTGCGTATTTCCAATTCAATGCGTTTGACATGACCGACCGCGAGACTGCCGCCATTGCCGCCGTTCGCAGCGGCGCCTACCGCAAGATCGCATCCAAGCGCAGCGTGTGGTTTGCCTGTATGGCGCCGGTCGGTGCCTATGACGAGTCGGTGTATACCGGCGGTTCGTTTGTGCTCGACGACTGCGGTCGCGTGGTGGCCCAAGCGCCGTGTTTTGAGGAGAGCCTGCTGGTTCAGGAGATTCAGCGCGGCGTGATGCTCGATGCCCTGGAAGATCACGAACTGCCCGAGTTCCGTTCCGAGGAGTGGCTGTGGCAGGCGCTGGTGCTCGCCGTGCGCGACAACGCCCGGGCCCACGGTGCGTCGCGCGCCGTGGTGGCACTCGAGGGCGACTTGCCGTCGTCCCTGCTGGCGGCGCTGGCCGTCGACGCTCTGGGCCCACGTAATGTGATTGGCCTGGTGCTGGGGCGCAACCGCATCTTTACGCCGGCGCAGGAGGAGGCCGAGGCTGCTCGCTGTGCCGCCGTTCGCGCCATTGCCGAGCGCCTGCATATTCGCACGGTTGAGCGCGATGCGCCGGATGCCGCGCGCGTGCTCGACCGCGATGTGTCGGCGGGCGACGCCGAGCGCCTGCGCTCTCGCACGCTGGGCCTCATGCTGGAGGACACGGCGCTCGAGCTGGGTGCGATGGCGTTGAGTCCGCTGTCCAAAACCGAGTACGCGCTGGCGGCGCCGGCGCTTTGCGGCGGCTACCAGGGTGATTACGCGCCCTTTGGCGATGTGTACCTGTCGACGCTTGAGTTTGTGGCGCGCGTGCGCAACCGCACGTCTGCCGTGGTGCCCCAAGAGCTCGTGACGCTCAACGCGGTGGAAGATTGTATGGAGCGCGTGCTGGCGCAGGCGCTCTCGACGCTCGACGGTCCGGTCGATATGCTCGACCGCGCGGCACAGCTGCTCGGCGGGCTCGAGCCGGGTGAGGTCGATGGTGCGCTCGAGTCGCACGTGGACCGCAATCGATCTTTCGACGACATCCCGATGGCCGCTGGCAAGCCTGAGGCCTGCTCGCTGCTGCTGATGCTCGTGCGTCAGGGCGAGGCCGCCCGCCGCATGCTGCCGACGGTGCCGATCGTCTCTGCCCGTTCGTTTGCCGAGCGCGCCTGGCCGTACATGCTTGCGTGGTCCGATCTGGGGCTCAACGGCAAGGAGCGCATGACGGTTGATTCGCTGGCGCGCGCCGAGGTGCGTCGCTTTGCCGACGACGATACGAGTGACCGTATGCGCGGTGAGATGATGGGCATTTTGGGTGAGCTGCTGGGTATTTCGCCCGAGCAGATGGAGGAGCTGCGCTCTGAGGACGGTCAGCGTCGTTTGCACGAGGGCATGAAAAAGTTCGAGGGCGAGGTTCAGGACGCCATCGATAAGATGATGGGCGGCCAGGGTGGCCCGCAGGGTGGACCCCAGGGCGCGCCGATGCCGCATCCGCCGGTGGATCCGAGGCAGTTCCCGTTCTTTAGCCAGAACTAGGGCAGACGGAAACATTGCGGGAGAGATTCTCTTACACACATTGCTTCTGCCGAATCTATCTTGCTTTAAGCACTTTGCCCCCGTTGTGTTATTCTAGAACAGACGTTCGTGAATGATGCGCGGGGCCTTGTCTTGCGCTGCGCTTGTGGCGAGGGGAGGTTGGCTTGGTTATCTTGGGCATTGACCCCGGTTTGGCTCATACGGGTTGGGGGATTATCGAGGAGCGGCGTGGCGAGGTTCGCTGCCGTGCCTATGGCTGCATCGAGACCAGCGCGGGTAGTCCGCTCGCGGTGCGCCTGTCGCATATCGCCCGCGACCTCAAGGGCGTCGTGGAGCGTTATCGACCCGATACCGCTGCCATCGAGAGCATTTACTTTGGCGCCAACGTTCGCTCGGCCATCCCTACGGCGCATGCCCGCGGTGCCGCGCTCGTGGCGCTTTCGGAATGCGCGCTCGAGATTGGCGAGTACACGCCTATGCAGATTAAGCAGGCTGTTGTGGGCACCGGAGCCGCGGACAAACGGCAGGTCGCGTATATGGTTCGTACGCTCACGCAGCTCGACCACGACCCGCATCCCGACCATGCCGCCGATGCCCTGGCTTGCGCCATCTGCCACGTAAACCTCAGCCGCACCCGTGCCCTTACCGGTGGCGAGTTCTATCAACAGAGAGGAACCGGATACTGATGATTTCCCAGCTCCATGGAACGCTTGTCGAGGCCACGATGAGCTCGGCCGTCGTCGACGTGTCGGGCGTTGGCTTTGAACTCGGCATCTCGGGCGGCACTGCGGCCACGTTGCCGACGCCCGGCGGCGAGGTCCGCCTCTACACGCGCATGCAGGTGCGCGAGGACGCCATGACACTTTTCGGTTTTTCCTCTAAGGATGAGCGTACGATGTTCGACCGGCTCGTGTCCGTCTCGGGCGTCGGTCCGCGCCTGGCGCTTGCCGTGCTCTCCACCTATACCGTGGGCCAGTTGTATTCGCTGGTGATGGCCGAGGACGACAAGGGCATGGCCAAGGTGCCCGGTGTGGGCAAAAAGACCGCGCAGCGTCTGATCCTGGAGCTCAAGAGCACCTTTGCCAAGGATAAGGGCTTTGTGCCGGTCGACGTGATTCCCGGACAGGTTGCGATGCCCGTGCCCGCTGCCGCTCCCTCGGCCATTGATGATGCTCGTGCGGCACTCCTTTCCATGGGCTTTAGCCCGCAGGAGACCGATGTCGCTCTGAGCGGGTATGATGGGCAGGATATGCGTGTCGAGGATCTGCTCGGCGCGGCGCTTAAGCGACTCGGAATGGATGCGTGATGTGGGAAGCCGATGACTCTCAGGACCTGTGGGCGACGCCCGGCAACTCGCCGGCGGCATCCATGGCGCACGGCGAGCGCATGGTGGGCTCGGAGCTGACGGCCGAGGACCTCGATGTCGACCGCACTTTGCGCCCCCAGCGCCTGGACGACTACTGTGGCCAGGAGCACATCAAGCAGAGCCTGCGCGTGTTGATCGAAGCGGCGCAGAGCCGTGGCGAGACGCTCGACCACGTGATTTTCTCGGGTCCTCCGGGCCTGGGCAAGACCACGCTGGCCACCGTAATCGCCAACGAGCTGGGCGCTCAGATCAAGACCACGAGTGGCCCTGCCATCGCGCGCACCGGTGACCTGGCGGCTATCCTTACCAACCTGCAGCCGGGTGATGTGCTGTTTATTGACGAGATCCACCGCCTCAACCGTTCGGTCGAGGAGGTCCTGTACCCCGCGATGGAGGACTTTGCCCTCGATATCGTGATCGGTAAAGGCCCGGCCGCACGATCGATTCGCCTGGATATCCCCAAGTTTACGCTGGTGGCGGCAACGACCCGCTCGGGTATGCTGACTGGCCCGCTGCGCGACCGCTTTGGCATTTCATATCGCCTGGATTACTACACGGTCGAAGAACTCGCGCAGATTGTGACGCGCTCGGCGTCCATCCTGGGTGTGACAATAGACCATCCGAGCGCGCTCGAGATCGGCTCACGCTCGCGTGGCACGCCGCGCTTGGCTAATCGTTTGCTCAAGCGCGTGCGCGACTATGCGCAGGTGCGTGGCAACGGCCCCATCGAGCTCGATATTTGCCGTCAGGCGCTCGAGTTCTTCGAGATCGACGAGCTCGGCCTGGACTGGATGGATATTCGTATCTTGGAGACGCTTGCCAAGACGTTCTCCGGTCGTGCCGTGGGACTTACGACCCTTGCCAGCGCGGTGGGCGAGGACCCGGGCACGCTCGAGGATGTCTATGAGCCCTATTTGCTGCAGTGCGGGTTGATGATTCGTACGCCGCAGGGCCGTCAGGCAACCCTTCGCACCTTTGAGCACCTGGGGATTGAACCTACCGTTTAGGGCGCATTGTTTTGGCGGGCTGTTGGGCTATCGCCGGGCATCGGGTAAACATATCGCCGTTCATCGGTTATGGGCGTTTTACTATTGCGCGCCCGTGCTATGCTGAATTGGTCTTTTTCTCATCCGGTAACGAAAGGACCGTCCATGCCTACTGACATCGAAATCGCACGTTCCGTCACACCGCTGCCCATTACCGAGGTGGCCAAGAACGCCGGTGTCGACGTAAAGCACCTGATTCCGTACGGCTTCGACAAGGCTAAGGTCGACTACTCTCTGCTTAATGAGCCAACTGATCACCAGGCCAAGCTCGTCCTCGTGACCGCCATCAACCCCACGCCTGCGGGCGAGGGTAAGACCACCACGACCATCGGTCTGGCCGATGGCCTGCGCCGTCGCGGCGTCAAGAGTGCTGTGGCCCTGCGTGAGCCTTCGCTCGGTCCCGTCTTTGGCGTCAAGGGCGGTGCCGCCGGCGGCGGCTGGGCGCAGGTCATCCCCATGGAGGACATCAACCTGCACTTTACCGGTGACTTCCACGCTATCGGTGCCGCTAACAACCTGCTGGCCGCCATGCTCGACAACCATATTCAGCAGGGCAACCAGCTCGGTATCGATGTTAAGCGCATCACCTGGAAGCGCGTCGTCGACATGAACGACCGTCAGCTGCGCCATGTCATCGACGGTATTGGCGGCAAGGCCCAGGGCGTGCCGCGCGAGGACGGCTTCGATATCACCGTTGCCTCCGAGGTCATGGCAATCCTGTGCCTGTCCACGAGCATCAATGACCTCAAGGAGCGCCTGGGCGAGATTGTTGTCGGCTACAGCTATGCCGGCGAGCCCGTTCGCGCCCGTGACCTTAAGGCTCAGGGTGCCATGGCGGCCCTGCTCAAGGATGCGCTCAAGCCCAATCTGGTGCAGACGCTCGAGGGTACGCCCGCGTTTGTCCACGGCGGTCCCTTCGCCAATATTGCCCACGGCTGCAACTCCATCATGGCCACGCGTATGGCGATGCGCTTTGGCGATGTCGCCATTACCGAGGCCGGCTTCGGTGCCGATCTGGGTGCCGAGAAGTTCCTCGACATCAAGTGCCGCATGACGGGCGTTCGCCCCAGCGCCGTCGTGGTCGTCGCCACCGCTCGTGCGCTGAAGTACAACGGTGGCGTCGCCAAGGCCGACCTCAACGAGGAGAACCTCGAGGCACTCAAGGCCGGCATGCCCAACCTGCTGCGTCACGTCGACAACATCCAGAACGTTTATGGTCTGCCCTGCGTAGTCGCCATCAACCGCTTCCCGACGGACACCGAGGCCGAGCTTGCGCTCATCGAGTCCGAGTGTCAGAAGCTCGGTGTCAACGTTAAGCTTTCCGAGGTCTGGGCCAAGGGCGGCGAGGGCGCGCTCGAGCTTGCCGATGAGGTCATGCGTCTGATTGAGCAGCCGAGCGAGCTCAAGTTTGCCTATGAGGACGGCGCCGATGTGGCCGACGCTCTTGAGGCCATTGCCACCAAGGTCTACCGCGCCGACGGCGTTGACTTTACGCCGGCCGCCAAGCGCCAGCTCGCCGAGCTGCGCGAGAACGGCTTTGGCAACCTGCCGGTGTGCGTGGCCAAGACGCAGTACAGCTTTAGCGACAACGCCAAGGCCCTGGGCGCTCCCGAGAACTTCCGCATCACGGTGCGTGAGCTCAAGGTTTCCGCCGGTGCCCACTTTGTGGTCGCGCTGACTGGCAGTGTTCTGACCATGCCGGGCCTGCCCAAGGTCCCCGCGGCCGAGAACATCGACGTCGACAACGACGGCAACATTACCGGCCTGTTCTAAGTCTGCTGTCCATAGCTGCTAGCCCGCCCCGCCGTGCCCGCAAGGCCCGGCGGGGCTTTTTTATCCTTAGGCCCGCGCATGTCTTGTAGATACCGACGGGCTCTGCCCATCATAGGCTTTTGCGCGGGTAGAATGCATGGATAACTTGAGGCTCACGCGCGACGGAAAGGAATCGTTGCATGGATCAGGACAAGACAACCGTGATGGGCGGCTACGGTTCCGCGCAGGCTGGCGATAGCGCCGATGCGACCCGCGTTGTTCCCAACCCCGGTTATACCGACCCCGCCGCGACGCAGCCTTCCGCCGAGCCCACCCGGGTTATGGGCTATGGCGACACGGCGCAGGATTCTTACGCTGCATCTTCGCAAGGCCCCTATGGCAATGCAGCTCCGGACCCGTTTGATTACGCGCCGCAGGATTCTTATGCCGCCTCGACGCCGAATCCCTATGATGCCCTGCCACAAAATCCCATTCCGCAGCCTCAGCAGACGACGTATATGCCTCGCACGGCGCAGTCTCGCTACGAGTCGCGCGAGCCGTATCGCGAGTACCCCAAGTCGATTCCGCAATATGGCGAGGACGAGGAGAAGAAGCCGTCGCGTTCGTCGAGCGTGATCAAGAAGATCCTCATCGTGCTGGCGATCTTCTTTGCGCTGTCGGTTGTGTTTGCCATTGTGTCGGGCATGCTCAACAAACGAGGGGGTTCAACGGCCGATACCGCTGCCGAGCAAACCGAGTCCGCCTCGTCTAGCACCGTCGATCTGAGCGATATCCCGGGGCAGTACTGGTCCAACGCCAAGAAACTTCTCAAGTCGCGCGGCGCCAATCTTTCGAATGCCGTGGTCCTGACTGATGATGGCTCAACGCCCGTCATCGATGCCAACTGGGTCGTTACTTCTGCTTACTATAACGACAGCGGCAATCTCGAAATTCAACTCACGCACAAGAATAGCTCGGGCAACTCGCCCGACGGCCAAAGCGGTACCGACAGCTCGAGTTCCAATACGCTGGAGGACTTGAGCAACAAGGCACAGGAGCTTGGGGATAAGGCCCAAGAGCTGGGCGACACGGCCCAGAACCTGGGCGACACCGCTCAGAACTTGGGCGGCATGGCGACGGATGCCTGGAACGCTCTGCAAAACGGCATCTCGGGCGCTCAGGGAAACTAGCTGTTAAGCGGGCTACAGCTGCTCGGCCGGACGGTCGGGCGAGCTAAAGCCCGAGTCAAACGTAACGACGCATGAGGCATTGGGTCGGCGCTCGTGCACGATGCGCGTGACGAGCTCCAGCAGCTCCTCGTCGGATATGTCAAAGCCGTCGGGACGCACAAGGTCAAACGAAACGAACCCGTCGTGCTCGTGCAGGTCGTGGATGGAGAGCGCGGGGTCGATCTGCATGATGCCGCGCTTGACCCGGCCGCGCAGGTCGTCGCCGGTGGTGGCGATGGGGTCACAGTGCAACGTGATGCCGATGCCCATCTGGCGCTTGATGTCGTGCTCGATGGTGTCCAAAATCTCGTGGTGCTCAAATGCGTCGCCCTCGCCGGGCATCTCCACGTGGGCGCTGGCAAACTGACGACCGGGGCCGTAGTCGTGCACCATCAGGTCGTGTGTGCCCAAGACCTGCGGATAGGACATGATCTTGTCGCGGATTGCCTGAACGAGCTTGGGGTCGGGCGCTTGTCCCAGCAACGGGCTGATGGCGTCGCGCACTAGACCCATGCCGCTGATGCAGATGAAGATGCCCACACCCAGGCCTGCCCAGCCATCGAGGTCAAAGCCGGTCGTCTGCGAAATAAGCGCCGCCATCAAGACCGAACCCGAGGTGATGACGTCGTTTTTGGAGTCCTGCGCTGTGGCAATGAGTGTTTCGGAATCGATACGGTTGCCCAGCGCGCGGTTGAATGCGGCCATCCAGAATTTGACGAGCATGGACAAGACGAGAGCGGCTAGGGAGACCAGCGTGTAGGCGGTGGGGGAGGGCTTGATGATCTTGGTGACCGACTCGAGGATCAGGTTGATGCCGACGGCGCAAACCAGGACGGCGACGAACAGACCGGCTAGGTACTCGTAGCGGCCGTGGCCATAGGGGTGGCCTTCGTCTGCCGGGCGGCTGGCAAGGCGGAACCCGAGCAGGCTTACGATGTTGCTCGAGGCATCGGAGAGGTTGTTGAAAGCGTCGGCGATGAGGGAGACGGAGCCGGCGAGCAGGCCCGCGATGCCCTTGGCCAGGCACAGAGTGATGTTGAGGCCAATGCAGATGAGGCTTGCGGCGAAGCCCGCGTTGGTGCGGCAGGAGGTATCGACCGGCTCGCCCTCGCTGCCGGGAACAAGCGTATGTACCAGCCGATTTACAAATAGCATAGCGGTCGTCCTCACAATCATGTTTAAGGGGATAGTGTAGCTCGCGCGGAGGCGCTGTGCACCGATGCTCAGAAAATGCAGTAATGGTCTGCCGGTGCTAACGAGCGAGCCTTCTCGTCTGCCTGGGTGGTCCATTTTGGGCCACATGGGTATGGGCATGTGCCTGTTTGCTCGACATACTTTATGTCGACAGCCCCTGTGCAAAGGAGGACGTTTCCATGGACGAGATGTTTGCCATTAAATGTCAAAACTGCGGCGGCCCTATGTACTCGCACCAAGCTAAGCGCAGCTTTGAGTGCGCTTATTGCGGTGCGGTCATTCCGTGGCAGGCGGACGCCGGAGAGCCCAAGAGCGCTTTGGGCATTCGCCATACGCCGTTGACGGTAGTGGATGGACTGCTCAAGCTCACGCATGTGTCGCAACTCGAGCGCCCGGAGGACCCGGACTGGTATTTCTTCAATTCGCACTGGCGCAATCAGTCGGTCCTGGAACATCTGCTGTGGGAGGACCGCGGCACGGCGCAGGAGTTCCAAGAAGCGACGCACGTGAGCATTCCCTGCCCCTTCTGCGGAGCGTCCTTTGAGGGCGAGTCAACGCAGCGTGTGTTTGAGTGCCCGTCCTGCGGCAACAAGATCGGCATTGCCGACCTGCTCAAGCCCGGTACGTTTAGCAAACGTCTGACCATGGGCGTGGGTGCGGAGTATGTGCCGGAGCAGGGTATTCCCTGCGAAATTTCGCCGCAGCAGGCACGTGCCAACGCGCTGCAGCTGGTGCGCCAGTACCCGGATGCCTTTGCCGGGCACGACGTGGAAGACGCGATCCAAAACGACATGATGCTCTTCTATTTCCCCATGGCGCTGGCGGACCTGCGTATGATGGCGAGCTTCCCGGGCAAGGGCCTGAGCAAGGAAACCCTGGTGTACTACGAGGTGCTCGACTGGGCGTATCCGCGGGCAAACTATCTGGATGTTCGCCTTATGGGCATTTTGGAGCCGTGGGACTTTGCCAAGGTTGGGCCGTTTGACCCGGCCATGCAGGAAGGTGACTTTCGCGTTGTCTCCGTCGATGCGTCTACCAAGGACCAGGTGGTCATTGATAAGTTGGCGCTCGACATTGCCGGCAACGATGCCGAGGCGGTGCTGGGGCTCAATAAAAAGAGCATCCGCACTTGGGCGCGCAAGGCCCGCAAGCATAAGGACGGCCTGGTGATGGTGCCGGTTTACTTTGTCGACCGTCCGGCAACGGACAGCCGCGACGGCGAGCAGGTGCGCATCGCCGTAAACGGCCAGACGGGTCGTGCGGCCGCGGTGGTGTTTAGCGACAAGCGCGAAACGCATATCGTGGCGCCGCTCAACCCGAGCCTGCATCTGTCCGGCGAGAGCACCGTGCACGCCACGCCCATCGAGGTCAAATACGTTAAATCGCCCTTCCTATACCAGATCGTGCGCCGTGGAGGTGGCGAGCAACCGCGCCAGGTTGCAGCGGCAGCTGAGGGTTCCTACCGAGAAGAAAAGCCCAAACGCAAGGGATTGTTCGCTGCGATTTTTGGTAAGTAGGGGAGTGGTGCCGGGGCGTCGGGCTGCATCGCAAGGTCATGAGACGAACTTAAGACTGCTGGGAACGTGCTACCATTGCCGATAGCCTTAATCTTGTAAGAAGCGGAGGCCAGATTATGGGTTTTGCGGATCAGCAGCTTCAGCTTCAGGTACCGTATTCTCCTGACGACACGTTTAATGCCTTGAAGGCAGCTATGGAAAAGCTGCCTAAAGTAAAAGTTGATAGTGCATCGCCCACAACAAGAACAGTTGCAGCCGAGATTGGTATGAGCCTTTGGTCTTGGGGCGAAAATATCAGTATTTCGGTTGTTCCAGTTGAAGGCGGATCTGGCGTTACTGTCAAGTCGTCATCTAAGGTCAGGGCAAACGTATTAAACGGGGGCAAAAATGCAAAGAATATTGCCGAGATAGTCGATGCCCTATCGAAGGAGCTTGAGCGGTATCCGCAGGTTTCACAGACTATTGAGACGCTGGCGGATAGTGATTGATGTAGTTGCAAGGCTTGAGAGGCTTGCAACGCTGCGTGATAGCGGAGTGCTTACCGAGGAAGAGTTTGCTGCAGAAAAGGCAAAAATCTTTTTGTAATCAGACACGGTGGTTGGATTTGCATTCTATTATTGAACTTGGTTATACCAGGCTGAAAATATCGTGTGTAATAAAGGTGCGTAGTAGTCTCGTCTTGATTGGCAGATGTAAATAAACGGTGGAACGGCTGTAAAAGAGCCTTGCCACTGGGTAAAATCAGGATGTGCCGCGGAACCCGCTCCTCAGTCGGTCAACTTTGGAAGCGCGGGCAACGCAGGTATTATCGTCTAAAGGGCCGGGTGCAACCGGCCCTTTGCATGACTCCCTTCGCTATCCGTTACTGCTTATATTCCCGCCAGATCGAGTAGAGGTTCCGGACGATGCCGGTTACATACATCGAGAGGCGCAGGATTTCAAGAAACAAGTTCATAGGCTTCACCCCAATCAGAGATTAGAGCGTTGCCCGCAGGCGGATTCCGCGGCAGGCATAATTCTACCTCACGGGCCGCGGTGGAGGATAGCCTGCCCCCTGGTTTTGAGCAGTGTCGATCTAACGGGCGATCAAACCTCTAGTACTCTTTGAATTGAGCAAGCATCTGTCCGAAGAAGCTTAGTTCGGATGGCTCATAAATGATCGAACCGCCGTCCGCGGTCCTGTAGACCCCGCAGGGGAGGTAACGCCCGTCGGGGAGGATATAGAGGCTGGCTTCTTCCTTCAGTCCTACTGGAAATAGCGGAATCCCGTTTTCGTCCACTTGGAACTCGTCTATATTTGCGACCTTCCTCTCCATGATGCCTCCTGCCTTATTTCTTGAATGGCGCCCTAAAACAGGCAGCTCTCAATCAACTCTTTACCGCGCAGGGTGTCGACCCACTCCTGCGGGATGGCCTCGATACCGTATACCGTGCCGGCGAGGGCGCCGGCGACGGCTGCGGTGGTGTCGGCGTCGTCGCCTAGGTTGACGGCGGCAAGCACGCATTCATCGTAGCTGTTGGTGTTCACAAAGCACCAGGTGGCAGCCTTAAGCGTGTCAAGCACGAAGCCGCCAGACCTGATTTCGTGCTCGGGCGCGCCTTTCAGGTGAAGCGCCCACGAGGGGAGCACGTCGTTCATCACGTCTCTTATCAGCTCGACAAATATGATACATGCGTCGGTTGACGTTCTGTGGGCATGCGTAATCGCGGAGACCTCGCTGATCTCTTCGTCTGTCGCATCGGTGAACGCCAGGGGCGCGATGCGCATGAGCGAGCCGTTGCCGTTGTCGCGCTCGCCGGAGCCTCCTTTGCCGGTGCGCAGGGCGCGAGCGGTCGTACCGCCGTAATCGAAAACGCCGTCGACCGTATACTCGCCACGGGCAATCCAGCTCACAAACTTGTCGCTCATGTCCGCGGTGTCGATATGCCCGAGCTCCCTAATCGAGTCGCAGGTAGCAAGCGTCATAGATGTGTCGTCGCTCCAGGTGCCGGCGGGCTGCCCATGCGTGCCGTAGCCGATCATGTCCGCGCATTCGAACGTGCCGCGGGGCCTGAACTCGTAGGGAACACCCAGCGCGTCGCCGACGGCAAGCCCATAGATGCAGTCGCGCAGTGTTGTTTTCGGTCTGCCTGTCATGGAGCGCTCCTCTTATGTCGGGGGATATGAAACTCCGTCGGGGGTATCGGTCGCAACGTGCTGCTACCCTTGCGCTTCGCCATTAGTCGCTTCGTTGATGGCGCGGTACTCGGCACTCAGCTCGCGCGCCAGCTCTTCCTTGCTTGGAAGATACGGCAGGTATTTGGCGGCAAACACTTGGTCGTTGTCTTCGGGCAGCGTATACTCGACGATCGAATCGCTTTTGTCCGCGCAGAGCACGATGCCTATGGGCGGATTGTCGCCTTCGTTCATGAGCTCACGCGTGTAGTAGTTCACATACATTTGCATCTGGCCCAGGTCCTGATGCGTAAGGTCATCGGTCTTAAGGTCGATGAGCACGAAGCAGCGCATCAGATAGTTGTAAAAAACAAGGTCAATATAGAAATGGCGCCCATCAAAGGTGATGCGCTTTTGGCGCGCCTCGAAAGCGAAGCCACGGCCAAGCTCCAGCAGGAACTTCTGAAGATGTGTGATGAGCGCCTGCTCTAGATCGCTCTCGCGAAACGCAGTATCGTCCGAGAAACCTAAAAACTCCAGCACATATGGGTCGCGGATGATATCCTCGGGACGATGAGCCGGGGTGCTCTTTTGGATTTCCTGGGTGACGACCTCCTTGTCCTTGCTGGCAAGTAGGCGCTCTCGGAACATGGTGTTGATCTGGCGTTCGAGCTGACGCGTGCTCCAGCGAGAATCGGCGCATTCGTTCATGTACCATGTTCGAGTTTCGGGGTCAGGAATGCGTATTAACCTGCGGTAATGTGTCCAGCTCAATTCGGGACGCAGTGAGTCCCGAATTGGAAATGCAAGATGGAACTGACGCATTTTACGCAGCTCTCTTGCTTCAAAACCTTTACCAAAATCTTTGGTAAGTCTGATTGCGAGGGCCTTGAGCAGCGCCTCTCCATACTTGGCGCGCTCCTCTCCGCCCTGCTCATCAACAATACTCTTGCCGATCTCCCAATATGCCTCAACCATCGCAAAGTTAACGGCGGTATAGGCCTTGTCGCGAGCGGCGTTGAGGATCGAGGAAACCTGCTTGTAAAAAACTTCTGGCACGATTGTCGATTCCCCGCGGTTTACCAGTTCGCCCATCACTGTCGCCCCACTTTCCTCTTGTGGAATGCATCTATATCGCATCTAGTTTAAAGCCTCGCGCGGACACGAATTGCTGTGCTGTCTGGCACCTTCGCATGGGAGCCTTGCGGTGACTAAAATGTGGCAATAGAGACAGTTTTAGCGAACCCCACGGGAGTGACACGTATGGACAACAACACGCTGCTATTCCAGGACAAAGGTTCGGGTAGGTTTAAAGACGTTAAGATCTACCCCAATCGTATCGAGGTGCTCAAGAAGGGCACTTTTGGCGACAGGCACACCGAGATTGTCTACCTTAAGGACATCACGGGGGTCAACAGGATCAAGGGTCGCGACGTTTTCCTGCGTAACAGGCTGTTGACCGCTTGCGTCTTTAGCCTGAGTAGCCGTGCGAAGGCCCAGGAATTTGTGAAAGCTCTGAACATGGTGATGTAGCCGATAGCGGCGTTCGGGCCAAGGTAAAAATCGGGGCGCAGAACGGTATTCTGCGCCCCGATTGAGTTAATGCGCCCAAAAGACTGGCTTGCCTATTCGTTAACGTCCTCGGTATTGTCGCGGTCACTGGCAAGCATTGCAGCGCCAGCGACCGTTGTCGCCACGGCGGCAGCGGCGAGCCCGGCGGCAATGCCGGAGCCGTCGCCCGTGTCGGCGAGTTTTCCGGCCGAGTTCTTGCCCTGGTCGCTCTTGTTGCCCTTGCCGTTCTTGTCGGCGCCGCCTGCGTTGGAACCCGTGCCGCTGCCGGTGCCGCCTGCACTGCCCGAGGCCGCTACGGTAAAGCTGGCGGCTCCATCGCTGGCGAGCGTGTAGTTCTGTGCCGCGTCGCCCAAAAGGCCTTTCGCGCGCACCCAGTACGTCCCTGCGGCAAATGTTTCGCCCTCGGCCATTGCCGTGCCCGGAGCGCCGTTCGCGTCGTGCACAAACTCGAGCTGGGCCGTGCAGGCATCGGTTTCGAGCTTGCCCTCGAGTGATGCCGCAATCTTGGCGCGCACGTCCTCGCCGGCCTTAAGGCCTTCGAGCCCCTCAAAGTGGGGTGTCAGCGCGCGTGGATCGATATCGATGGGCACGGAGCCCCGCAGCTCCGTAACGGTCTCGTTGCCCAAGGCGTCGACATCCACATATTCGATGGCAAACGCATGGCCCGAAGCCGTCACGTTGAGTACGTTGCTGCTGTCGACAAGGCGGAAATGGCCCTCGCCAACGGTCTTGCCATCCTGGAGCGAGGCATCGCTCAGCGAGTCGCCGTACGTCATGCGCATGCGGCTCGGGAGGTAGTACGAAGCTGTCTGCTTGTGCTGTGTATCGTAATCGTAATTGCGCTGGTAGATGCTCCGGGCCAGCGCCGCATCAACAAAGTCGGATGCGATGATGCCAATGTGCTTGAGGTAATCTGACTTTGTTTCCTCGTTGTCGCTGGGGTTGATGTACGGGCTCTTGTACAGATGCTCGTTGACTACTCGCGCTGCGGTAAATGGGTTGCTTCCTTGCTTGTGATTCGTGCAGCTGGTGTAGTTGATAGACCAGCTGCGCTCCAGGACTTGCTCCTTGGCCCCGTTATCGTCCTCGACATCTACCTCGTTGCGGGTGAGCTTAGCCGTCTCCTGCAGGGCCATATCGACCCAGCTGATCTTGTCGGTTCCGGTGCATTCGTAATGGTCCTGGGCATATACCTTGGTGCAATAGGCTTTTTTGTCGCCTGTTTCCCCTGCGGCTTCAAAGCCTTGCGCGTTTTGGACGAGACACATAGAGGAGCTGCTGGGGTGTGCTGCGATTTTGCTGTCCCATTCGGTTAGGTCGAGGCCCCACGTGTGGCCGCTTACGCTGTCGCCGGCGAGTCCAAATCGGCGCAGCAGGACGATCTTTCCGCGCACCTCGTTCAGTGTGGGAACGCGGCTCGACGTATAGAACAGTTTGGGGTTGTCGTCCAAAACCTTGGCGAAAGCCGTCGTAAGGCTCTCGTCAGTAGCCTCGTTGTTGCCTCGGGATACAAGCATGATGAGAGCTTCTGACGGATTTTCGTTCAAAAACTTTTTGAAGTAGCCAACGACATCGGAGAGATGCATGAAGTGCCCGTCTTTTTTGAGCAGGTAGCAACTTCCATGGTCGATGCCGGGGTCGTCGCCTTTTCCGAGTCGGATATCAAAATAGCGAATGCCTTCGAGCAACTGCGTGGGGATGTAGTCCTGCTGGCACTTTGCTTGCGAGGATTGGGGTTCGGTGTCGTTGTCCACGCTGCAAGTTCCCGAATCGTGCGTGCCCGGGATGCTCAGCTCGTCGAGGTACTTGTTGCCTTCGACGTGGCTCATCCAACATGGTCCGTCGACGTAGCTGCTATACGTGGTCCAGTCGATGCTGCTAACTGTGGCATTGGTCTTGTCCATGCTGTAGCCGACAAGCTCGAGCTCCCACGGAATGGAATATTTCTTTTGGCAAATCTTGTTGTTGTCTTGGTCTTTGCCTTTCGATTCTATGGCCAGGTAGTTAATACCGTTTTTCGTGTATATGCGGTCTCGAATAATATAAGTTCCGTCGAACTGGCGGTCGAACGTATAGGCGCGGCTGTCCTTATGGTCGTACTCGCCACTCCATACGTGGATGACCTTTCCATCTTTGTCCGAGTCGCCATCGACCGACCAAATGCTGTAGCCCGTCTTCTTGTGCTCTTCGAAATTGAGCAGGGTGCGGATGGCATACCAGTTTGTGCCGTCCGCATCGGTCCCTACGTGCTCAAGGATGAGCTTGCTGGACGTGCCGTCATTAAACAGGTGGCAGACGTTGCCGATGACGTTGCCGTCTTCGTTGACGCTCGCGGTGCGAAAATAGCCCGCGGGGCGAAGGCGAATGACGAAATTGTCGAGGGTGGCCGCTGACTCGGCCGTGCCGTCCGCAAAGGCTGTCCGCGGGCTAATGCCCAGCGTGGCGGTTTCGGGCAGGCTTGCAAGTGGCGACAACGCCGCGAGTCCAAGGCCCAGCGTAAACGCTCGGCGACTGATGGCATGATGTTCGGTCATAACTCCTCCATTCGCAGGGTGCGGTTATGCACTTATTTTGGTCACTTTACTGCCCGGATGTTTAAAGGTGTCGGCTCAATTGTCTGCGCGGCGCTATAAATCGGCGAGCGGACGTGCTGGGGTGCTTGTTCATGTTGTGCCGTTACCGCGCTGGGGGGGCGGTTTTGCCGCCCGGCATCTTCGCGTTCGTCGGCTGCCGGCATAAGAAAGGGAGGGTCGGTTTACCGGCCCTCCCTTAGTACGAAGTGCTGGGGTACCGTCGCTTGTTTGCGCTGCGCTCGTGTTTCCCGCTGCGCTCGCCAGTCGCTTAGCGCTTGATCTCGATATCCTCGAGCTTGACGTCCATGGCCTCGGTCTTGGCCTTGGCGATATCATCGGCAAATTCCAGGGACTTCATCATGGTCTCGACGGCGTCCTTGTGCTCCTCGACGTTGTCGATGCGCACGTAAACGCTGCCGCCTTCAACGTCGGTAAAGCACTCGGTCGTTACGCCGCCCGAGTGCGTAAAGTAAGCACTGCGCCAGGTCTTGCCGTTGTATTTAACGGGGTCGCTCTCGGTCCATCCGGAGTTGGCCTTCCACTTTGCCTCGTAGTCGAACAGTTCGTCGGCGTTCTTATCGGGGTCGAAGATGGGTATGAAGCGGTCGCTCGCATGCTCGCTCTCGGTGAACTTAAACTGGGCCCTGTCGGCGGTGTCGCCGGCAACGTCGGTGATCTCGACGCCCTCGGGAACCTCGACCTTAAACCAAATGAAGTCGGTCCTCATATCCACGGCTGGCTTTTCTGCTCCGCCGCCACCGCCACTGCCGGTAGCGCCACCGCTGCCACCGCAGCCCACCAGGGCAACTGCGGCAAAGAGACTGATGCAGAGGGTGAGAATCGCAAAGGCCTTCTTTTTCATGGTCGTGTCCTCCTCGATCTGTAACCGCCCATGGATTACCTGTCTTTACTGTACGCGTGGACGGCTCGCTAGGGTGGGCCATGTGTCCCATTCTGAGGGCTGGAATTGCGCCGACAAGTGGCAATATGCGCGGGTCCAAAAGAGGGGAGGGCCGATGCTGTCGGCCCTCCCCGGGGCTGGGTGCCCGTTGCTTTAATGGGGCGCATATGCGCAGGTGCGCGTAGGCGCGTGCGGGTGTTCCGTTACTTGAGCTCGATGCTCGAAATCTCGACTTCGCGCGCCTCGGAAACTGCCTCTGCCATGTCATCGGGGAATTCGATGGAGTTGAGGAGCGCCTCGGCTTCTTTCTTGTGCTGGTCGAAGTTCGAGATGAGGACGTAGACGCTTCCCGGCTCAACGTCGGTAAAAAGCATGGTTGAGACGCCGCTGTTGTCCTCGTACGTTCCGACGAGCCACGTCCTGCCGTTATACTCGACGGACCCGCCATCCTTCCACTGGAACGTATCCCCCTTCTTTTCCGCCTGGTCGGCGTGGGATTCCTCAGCTGTCAGCGCTTTTTTCCAAACGGGGATAAAACGATCGGCCGAGGCGTTCTCGTCTTCGGGGAAGGTGAGCTGGACCCTGTCGGCATTCTTGCCGGCGGAGTCGCTTACGCCGACGCCCTCGGGCATCTCGACCTTAAACCAAATGAAGTCAGTCTTCTTGGCGACGGGAGCTTTTTCCTTGCTCTCGCTCTTGGAGGCGCTGCCGCCGCCCGATGCGCTTCCGCCGCAGCCGACAAGGGCAAACGCGGCAAAGAGGGCGAGCGCGCCAAGATCAGCTATGATTTCTCTTATGGTATTCAGCAGCTCGAACGTAAGGTCGATCTGTTGGATGCGAACCAATTCCGGGACCTGTACATTGCTTCGCGCAACGATTCCTATCGCCGGAAAGCGACGGCCGCCGGCATTGCGTGGAGTCCCAACGACGGCAATACGATTCGTTCGGCCAAGGGATTTTCGCTCGCCGATGTCGGTATCCACCCCATGTTCTACGATTTTACGA